>NZ_JBWKQZ010000019.1:0-158915 GCF_059419025.1 Cupriavidus sp. GW821-FHT07C08 | reverse complement strand
TACCAGCCAGTCAGCCAGCGCGTTGAGGTCATCGGTCATCGCGCCGACTTCGCGAACCGGCTCGCAGTCGGCTTGCTCGGCCAGATGCTGCGGCACCGCCACCCAGTGGCTTGAGGCCCCAACATCGACCCCCGCGGCGTTGGGGAAGACCTCGTTTTCTCGCTTGCGCATGGCCATGGCTTGCTCCACCATCGTTGATGAATGGCAGCGCCATGGGAAGCGTCGAATTCGACTCGATCTCTCAAACGGGATGCGGCTCGCGCCGCTCACCACTGTCGCCGACGAATCCCGGACCAGGCTCAGTAGCGGGCTCACACCGTGGCGTCCGATAGCGTCACGGGCTCGCACCAATGACCTCTCGGTCATCTCGGCGCTGCTGTTCCCGTTATAGGGCACAACCGTTTCTTCGCGAACGTCGGGCGCAGGCATGGCGCTTGGGAGGCTCAGTAGCCGATGCGGGCGGTGCCGCGTGCGTCCCGGCAATAGATCTTGCGCTCGCGCACCAGGCCGTCGCGGCCGTGGATGCACAACGGCAGGCCATCCTCGCGCGCGCGCATCCAGCCGGCCGCAATCGCGGCTTCCTGGGTCGGGAAATGCAGCGCGGTGTCGTCGCCACCGTTCTCCAGGCCTTCGATGGTGAGTGCCCATGCGCCGTCGCCGGCGTATTCGGTGTTGTCGGTTGCGGCGGGAAGCACGTGGATGCTGCGTGACGTCATGGTGTTCTCCGGAGGACTTGGACTGACTTTTGATTCTTAAGCGATGGTGCCGCCGCGGGATATCCGTCGCTGTCCTACAAGCGCTGGCCGGTCGCGCCGTCGGCTGACATCCCGGTAGGACGAAACCCGACTTTTCGCGCTGCGGCGCGTTGCTACGATCCAATTGCCGGTCGGGCAAGCGGCTGCCCGGTCAAGTCATTCCGATCCACTCCATCCTGGCGGCGCATGCCGCATCCACACGAAGCAAGGAGATCGTCATGAGAAAGCTATTCGCACTGTTTGCCCTCGCTGGCGTGCTGCTGGTCACGGGTTGCAACACCATTTCCGGTGCTGGCAAGGACATCGAACGTGGCGGCGAGAAGGTGCAGGGCGCGGCGGAAAATACCAAGCAGAAGATGTAAGTCCCGCTGCCCGCCGCCCGGGCATTGCTACGGCCCGCGCCTGGTGACGCGGGCCGTTGTCATTGCCACGGCGAATTCAATGTGCGGCCGCCGCCGGAGCCTGCCCCGCATCGATGTGGTTGCGGCGCCAGCTGGCGGGCGGCAGACCGAACTCGCGCTTGAACGCGCGGCTGAACGCGGCCTCCGAGTCGTATCCGACCGCGCCCGCGACCTCGCTGATGGAACGGTTGCCGCTGCGCAGTTCGGCGGCCGCGGAGCGCAGCCGCCAGTGCGCCAGGTACTGCATCGGTGGCTGCCCCAGCAGGTCGGTAAAGCGCTGCGCCAGCGCCGAGCGCGACAGCCCCACGTTGCCAGCCAGTTCATCGACCGTCCACGGATAGGCGGGCCGCGCGTGCATGCGCGACAGCGCCCGCCCCACATAGCGGTCGCGCAGCGCGGCGAGCCAGCCGCTTTCATTGTCAGGCAGGGTGTCGATGCAGCGCCGCACAGCCTGCACGAACAGCAGCTCAGACAGCTTGGCCAGCACCGTGGCGGTGCCCGCACGCGGTTCCGCCGCTTCCGAGGTGGCAAAGGCCAGCGCCGATGCCAGCCATGCCGATTCCAGCCCGCTGCCGAGTCCCACCTTGAACAGCCGCGGCAGCGACGTCAGCAAGGGATTGCCCATGGTGTCGTCGAACCCCAGGAAGCCGCACACCATGCGCGTGGTCTCGCCGCCGCCGCCATAGGACACGCGCATGACCTCGCCCGGGCTGTTGCGCAGCATGTCGTACACCAGCGGAGCGGATGGCAGTGGCTGCAGGCGCAGGTCGCTGCCCAGCACGTGCGGCTCGCCCTGCGGCACCACGAGCAGTTCGCCGGTGTCCACGCGCACACCCGGGCCGGTGCCGTCGACCAGGCGCGCCCAGCAGACGCCTTCGGTAATCAGGTGGTAGGAGACGACGCGGTCGGCGCGGGGCAGGAAGGCGGCGCGCAATTCAGCATCCGCTTCACTGATCAGGCACCACGGTGACTTGAACTCGCCGTTCAGGAACACGGCGCCGCTGAGCTGCACGGCGCGCAAGAGGTCGGACAAGGCATCCATGGTCACATTCCTCCAGATCCGGTGTTTCGCGCAAGAAAGCCGGACGCCCGATCATACGGGCGAGGGGACCGGGCTCCGATACTAGCACCGTGCCTGGCGCCATACAACGCCGCAGCGCACGTATCAGACCAGCAGGAGACAACACCATGGAAACCCTTTCCGCAGCGGATGCCAGCGCAGGCGCACAGGCCGACTGGCTCGGCCTGGCCGCGACCCTGGGCCGCACCTTCGACGCACGCGCGCCAGAGATCGATGCCAGTGGGCAGTTCGTCAGCGCCAACTACGACGACCTGCGCGCGCACCGCTTCTTTGCCGCGGCCGTGCCGCAGGAACTGGGCGGCGCCGGGCTCTCGCACCAGGAGCTGGGCGCGGTGCTGCGCGAGCTGGGCAAGTCCTGCGGATCGACCGCGCTGGCCTTTGCCATGCACACCCACCCGGTGGCCACGGCCGCGTGGCGCTGGCGCAATCAGCAAGCGCCGGTGGAGGGGCTGCTCAAGCGCGTGGCGGGCGAGCAGATAGTGCTGCTGGGCAGCGGCGGTTCGGACTGGCTGCAAGGCAGCGGCAAGGCTACGCGCGTGGATGGCGGCTTTCGCGTGGATGCGCGCAAGATCTTCGCCAGCGGCGCGCCGGCGGCGGACCTGTTCATGACCTGCGCCGTCCATGACGATCCGGAGACCGGGCCCACGGTGCTGCATTTCGCGCTGCCGATGAAGTCGCCGGGCGTACGCGTGCTGTCGAACTGGCACACGCTCGGCATGCGCGGCACCGGCTCGCACGATGTGCTGCTGGAAGGCGTGCTGGTGCCGGATACCGCCATCGGCGCGCGCCGCCCGCAAGGCGTGTGGCATCCGATGATGCATACGGTGGCGATGATCGCGCTGCCGCTGATCTATGCGGTCTACGTCGGCGTGGCCGAGGCCGCGCGCGATATTGCGCTGCAACTGGCGCGCCAGCGGCGCTTGAGCGCGCATGCGGTGGAAGCCGCCGGGCGCCTGTGCAATGAGGCCGATGCCGCGCAGCTGGCGCTGGATGCGATGTTCGCGGCGGCATCGGGGCAGGCGCCGGGCGCGGTCACCACCAGCCGCATCATGTGCGCCCGCACGCTGGCCGCGCGCGCGGTGCTGGCGACGGTCGAGGCGGCGATGGACCTGGCCGGCGGCGCGGGGTTCTATCGCGATGCCGGACTGGAGCGGCGTTTTCGCGATGCGCAGGGCGCGCGCTTCCATCCGCTGCAGGCCGGTGCGCAGCAGGAGTACGCGGGGCGCATGGCATTGGGGCTGGATATCGACGCGCCGCCCGGCGAGGTGCGGCCTGCCGCGCAATGATGCCCGCCCTGGCGCCGCTGCCGTATGCCACGCAAGCCTGCAACGACAGCGGTCAGGATGATGCGGCCCGCGCCATCAGCCACGATGGCGCGGCGCGGCGGGCCTTGCGCGATGCGCTGGGGCAGTTTGCCACCGGCGTCACCATCGTTACGGCCGCGGACGCCGACGGCCAGCCGGTCGGCGTCACGATCAATGCCTTTACCTCGGTGTCGCTCGCACCGCCGTTGCTGCTGTGGTGCCTGGCGCAGTTCCGGCAGCCTGGCGGCGCTGCGCGTGGCGCCGTGCCACGCGATCAACGTGCTGGGCAGTGGCCAGCTGGCCTTGTGCGAGCGCTTTGCCGCGCGCAGTGGTGACCGCTTTGCAGGCGTCGATTGCCGCCCCGGGCCGTGCGGCACGGTGCTGATCGACGGCACGCTGGCGCATTTCATCTGCCGGCACCGCTCGGTGCGCGTGGTCGGCGACCACGTGATCTTTGTCGTGGAGGTGGTGGCCTATGGTTCGACGCCAGGTGCGCCGCTGGTGTTCCATGCGGGCGGGTTTGCCGGCAGCTAGGCGCGCTTGCCTGCAATCACCAGCGCGATGCCGCCCAGCACCGCGGCCGCGCTCAATGCCAGCCGCAGGCTCAGGGCTTCACCGAGCAGCGCGATGCCGCCCCCCGCCGTAATGACCGGCACGCTCAGTTGCACGGTGGCGGCGGTGGCCGCCTTCAGCCGCGGCACCACGGCATACCAGATGACATAGCCCAGCCCGGATGTGATGGCACCGGACAACAGCGCATAGCCCAGTCCCGCGCTGTCCAGTGATCGCTGCGCCTGCATCACCGCACCCAGCGCCAGCGCCATCGGCACCGCGCGCAGGAAATTGCCCGCGGTGGTAGAGGCCGGATCCGCGGCGCGCCTGCCGCGCAGCGAATAAACGCCCCACGCGATGCCGGCCGCAATCATCAGCAGCGAGGACAGCAGCGGCGGCGCGGCCAGCCCCGGCAGCAACAGCCACACCAGCCCGGCCAGCGCCAGTGCCAGGCCGAACCATTGCTGCGCGCGCATGGGCTCGCCGGCATGGAGGCCATAGCCGGTCATGGTGGCCTGCACCGCCCCGAACAGCAGCAGTGCGCCGGTCCCCGCGGTGAGACGCACATAGGCGAAGGAAAAGGCCGCGGCATAGCAGAACAGCGCAAGCGCGGAGATCCAGTTGCCCTCCACCGGCGGCAGCCGCTGCGCCACGACCGTGCGCACCAACTGGTGCCGCGCCGCGACGATGACCCACAGTACCAGCGCCGCTGCGGCGACGCGGGCCAGCGTAAAGCTGGCCGCGTCGATGGTGGTGCCTTTCAGCGCGAGCCGGCACAGCAGCGAATTGCCGGCAAAGGCGAGCATCGCCAGTGCGGTCAGCACCACGGTGTTCGCGCGCGGCATGCGGCGGGGCGGCGGTGGCGGCGGCGTGGTTCAGGCTGCGGGCGGCTCGTCGCCGATGGCGAACGAGGACAGGTGCTCGATCGCCCTGACCAGCCCGGAATGATCCCAGCCCGCGCCGCCCAGTCCGCTGCAGACATTGAACAGCTGCTGGCACGACGCCGTGCTGGGCAGGCCCACGCCGAGCTGGCGCGCGGTGGACAGCGCCAGGTCCAGGTCCTTCTGGTGCAGCGCGATGCGAAAACCCGGGTCGAAGGTGCGCTTGATCATGCGTTCGCCATGCACTTCCAGGATGCGCGAGCTGGCAAAGCCGCCCATCAGCGCCTCGCGCACGCGCGCGGGATCGGCGCCGGCGCGGGCGGCCAGCACCAGCGCTTCGCTGACCGCCTCGATGGTCAGCGCCACGATCACCTGGTTGGCCACCTTGGCCACCTGGCCGTCGCCGGCCTCGCCCACGCGCGTGATGTTCTTGCCCATCAGCTGCAGGATCGGAAGCACGCGGTCGAATACTTCCTGCTTGCCGCCGGCCATGATCGACAGCGTGCCCGCCTTGGCCCCGACCTCGCCGCCGGAGACCGGCGCATCGACATAGTCGGCGCCGAGCGCCTCGATGCAGCGCGCGAACTCGCGCGTGGCGATCGGCGAGATCGAGCTCATGTCGATCACGGTGACGCCGCCTGCCGTGTCGGCAAGGCCGTCAGCGACCCCTTTCTCGCCAAACAGCACCCGCTCCACGTCGGGCGTGTCAGGCAGCATCAGGATGATGGATTCCGACTGCTTTGCCACCTCTTCGGCGCTTGCGCAGGCTTTCACGCCGGCATCCTGCAGGTCCTGCGGCACGCCGCTGCGGGTATGGGCGAACACGGTATGCCCGCCGTCGACAAGGTGCTGCACCATGGGCTTGCCCATCACGCCAAGTCCGATAAAGCCGATCTTGCTCATGTCAGTGTCCGGTAGTGGTCAGGCGCCAGGCCGGCCGTGCGTCGCGCACGACGCCGGGTTCATCTCTGATGATAGTCAGTCACAGCATATGCGCTGCACCGGCGGGCCTCTTGGCTTGGATACAGCTTGCTGTGGCGGGTTTTCCGCAAATCCAATGTCTTGGATCATATCGCGGTGCGCGATGCAAATCGCCCCGATTCTCTTTCGCTTGGCTCCTGGCCACGGCTTCTGTAGCGCTTGGCATGAAATGCAAAGTCGATGGAATCTGTTGCAAAGCGCCGGCACGCGCCCGGTTCTACATTGGTCACCATACGCGGCGCACCTCGCGCCGCCCTTGACCCAGGAGACCAAAGCTATGGAAAAAATTGTCCGGATGTACGAGATCGGCGGGCCGGAAGTGCTGCGCTATGAAAGCACTGAAGTGGGCGACCCCGGCCCCGGCCAAGTACGCATCCGCCACGTGGCGGTTGGCCTGAACTATGCCGATACGTATTTCCGCAACGGGACTTACCGCGTGCCACTGCCCTCGGGCATGGGCGTGGAAGCGGCTGGCGTGGTGCAGGCGATCGGCCCGGACGTCACCAATGTTGCCGTCGGCGATCGCGTGACCTATACCGGCTTCATCAATACCCTGGGCGCGTACAGCACCTCGCGCCTGGTGCCCGCCGCAGCGCTGATCCGCCTGCCTGAGACGATCAGCTTCGAGACCGCGGCGGCCATGACCATGCGCGGGCTGACCTCGGCTTACCTGATGCGCCGCATCCACGCCTTCAAGGCAGGCGACAGCATCCTGCTGCACGCCGCGGCCGGTGGCGTGGGTCTGATCGTTTCGCAGTGGGCCAAGTTGCTGGGCCTGACCGTGATCGGCACGGTTTCCTCCGAAGCCAAGGCCGAGGTGGCGCGGGCGCACGGCTGCGATCATGTCATCAACTACAGCCATGAAGACGTGGCGGAGCGGGTGCGCGCGCTGACCGATGGCGTCGGCGTGTCGGTGGTGTTCGACAGCGTGGGCAAGTCGACCTTCATGGCGTCGCTGGATTCGCTCAAGCGGCGCGGCACCATGGTGTGCGTAGGCACCGCCTCGGGCCCGATTCCTCCGTTCGACCCGGTGCTGCTGGCCATGAAGGGCTCGTTGTTCCTGACACGTCCTGCGCTGGCGGACTACATCGCCGACCCGGCCGAAAAGGCCGAACTGGCCGGCGAACTGTTCGACCACGTCGGCGCGGGCCGTATCCGCATCGAGATCAACCAGCGCTATGCCCTGGAAGATGCGGTGCAGGCACACCAGGACCTGGAGTCGCGCAAGACCACAGGCTCTTCGATCTTCGTCATCTGAGGCAACGCCATGCAAGTCCAACAAACTACCTGCGCGCTTGGCGCCGAACTGAGTGGTGTCGACCTGGCCGATGCGATTCGCGACGACGGCCTGTTTGCCGAGATCCGCGCCTTGCTGCTGAAGCACCGCGTTCTGTTCCTGCGCAACCAGCAGTTCAGCCGCGCCGAACATGTCGCCTTTGCCCGGCGCTTTGGCGAGCTGGAAGACCATCCCGTCGCCGGCAGCGATCCCGAGCACCCGGGCCTGGTCCGCATCTACAAGAACCCGGACCAGCCCAACGACCGCTACGAGAACGCCTGGCACTCCGACGCCACCTGGCGCGAAGCCCCGCAGTTCGGCGCCGTGCTGCGCTGCGTGGAATGCCCGCCAGTTGGCGGCGACACTATGTGGGCCAATATGGCACTTGCCTATGAGCGCCTGCCTGCGTACATCAAGGAGCAGATCGCCGACCTGCGCGCGCGCCACAGCATCGAGGCCTCTTTTGGCGCGGCGATGCCGATCGAGAAGCGCCTGGCGCTGAAGGCCCAGTATCCCGACGCGGAACATCCGGTGGTGCGCACGCACCCGGATACCGGTGAGAAGGTCCTTTATGTGAACGCCTTCACCACCCATTTCACCAACTACCACACGGCTGACCGCGTGCGCTTCGGACAGGACGCCAACCCGGGCGCGGGCGACCTGCTGCGCTACCTGGTCAGCCAGGCGTATATCCCCGAATACCAGGTGCGCTGGCGCTGGGAGCCCAACTGCGTGGCGATCTGGGACAACACCGCCACCCAGCACTACGCCGTGATGGACTATCCGCCTTGCCACCGCAAGATGGAGCGCGCGGGCATTATCGGCAGCAAGCCGTACTGATGGACAAGGCAGGACAAGCAATGCAAGACAACCTGATTACGGCCGCACAGTCGGCCTACGCTTACCCGCTGCTGGTCAAGCAGCTCCTGATCAACTCGGTCAGTCTCTACGGCGACCAGGAGATCAGCTACCGCGGCCAGATGCGCTACACCTTCCGCGATTTCCGCGGCCGCATCGGCCGGCTGGCCTCGGCGCTCACCGCGCTCGGTGCCGGGCACGGGACCACCGTGGCGGTGATGGACTGGGACAGCCATCGCTACCTGGAGTGCTACTTTGGCGTACCCATGATGGGCGCGACGCTGTTCACGGTGAACGTGCGGCTGTCGCCCCAGCAGATCCTGTACACGCTGAACGACGCCGGCGCGGACGTCGTGCTGTTCCATCCGGACTTCGCGCCGGTGCTCGAGCAGATCCGCGGCGAGCTGACCTGCAACCCGCGCTTCGTGCTGATGGCCGACGGCCAGGACGCACCGGCGCTGACCTTGCCGCTGGCGGGGGAGTATGAGGCGCTGCTCGACGACGCGTCGCCCGACTTCGAGTTCAGGGACTTCGACGAGAACACCAAGGCCGCGACCTTCTACACCACCGGCACCACCGGCGATCCCAAGGGCGTCTGCTACAGCCACCGCGAGATCGTGCTGCACACGCTGGCATCGGCAACCAGCCTGTGTTCGCCGCGCGAGGGCCAGCGCATGCATCGTGAAGACGTCTATATGCCGATCACGCCGATGTTCCACGTGCTGGCATGGGGCATCCCGTACATTGCCATGATGCTGGGCCTGCGTACCGTACTGCCGGGCCGCTACGCCCCGGATGCGCTGCTGAAGCTGCGCGAGACCGAGAAAGTCACCTTCTCTCACTGCGTGCCGACCATCCTGCAGATGCTGCTGCAGTCCGCGCAGGGCAGCGCGCAGGACCTGTCGGGCTGGAAGATCATCATCGGCGGCTCGGCGCTGCCGCCCGCGCTGTGCGAGGCGGCGCTGGCGCGGGGCATCGACATCTTTGCCGGCTACGGCATGTCCGAGACCGGCCCGATCGTGTCGCTGGCCCAGATTCCGCCGGGTTGTACGCCCAGGGACCGCGCCGAGGAAGTCCGCATGCGCTGCTCGACCGGTCGCCCGGTGACGCTGGTGGACTACCGCATTGTCAGCGAAGACATGCAGGACTTGCCGCGCGACGGCAAGAGCCGCGGCGAGATCGTGCTGCGCGCGCCGTTCCTGACCAAGGGCTATTTCGGCAAGCCGCAAGCGTCGGAAGACCTGTGGTCGGGCGGCTTCCTGCATACCCAGGATGTCGCGGTGATGGGCGAGGACGGCTTCGTGCAGATCGTCGACCGTATCAAGGACGTCATCAAGACCGGCGGCGAATGGGTGTCTTCCATTGAAGTGGAGAACCTGATCACGGAGGTGCCGGGGGTGCAGGAATGCGCCGTGATCGGCGTGCCGGATGCGAAGTGGGGCGAGCGGCCGATGGCCTTCGTGGTGCGCAAGGCGGGCGCCGAAGTCAAGGCCGAGCAGATCCGCGACCAGCTGATGGCGCACGCGGATTCGCGCCGGATCAGCAAGTATGCCGTGCCGGAGGCCGAGCGCATCACCTTCATTGAAGCGATCCCGAAAACCAGCGTCGGCAAGATCAACAAGAAGCAGCTGCGCGAAGACGCAGCCTGAAGGGTAGTAAAGGGAATTCGCGGCAGTCCTCGGGCGGGGACTGCCGCTTTTTTTGCCTTATCGCCGATCGGTATTTCGCCGGGCGGTTCGAGTGCCCTGAGGAAGAACGAACAGGCGACGGGAGGGTGCACCTGGCTTTGACTGATGTTACGGCCCGGCTTCGCTGCCAGGAGGGGTATAGCTTGCGCGATGGCTGGGAGAGAACCCGCAACGGTGGGTTCTTTTGCGCGCGTCACGGGCAAAAGCAAAGCGCCTCCCGAAGGAGGCGCACAGGCTGCCGGCGTGTGGCCGGGGTCAGGGCTGGATATTGAAGGTCTTTACGATCGCCGCATTGCGCTCAAACTCGGCATTCAGGGACTGGCTCAGTTCCGACAGCGTCTGCTCGCGCAACGGCTCATAGCTCAATGCCTGCATCCGTTCCTGCACCTTGGGCGTTGCCGCCGCCTTGTAAGTGGCGGCCTGGATCTTCTGCGCCAGCTCTGCGGGCACGCGCGCCGAGGCAATCACGCCGACCCAGTTGCTGAACTCCACATCCGGATAACCCAGCTCCGCGAAGGTCGGCACCTGGGGCAGCAGCGGCGAGCGGTTCTTTGAAGCCACCGCGTAGGCTTGCAGCTTGCCGGCCTTGATCATCGGCAGCGAGGTCACCATGCCGTCGTACATCAGCGCGATCTGGCCGCCCATCACCTGGGCCAGCGCCGGCGAGGAGCCGGCAAAGGGAACGTGCGCAAGGTCGAGGCCGGCCTTCTGGTTCATGATCACGCCGGCATAGTGGGATGCGGTGCCGGCGCTGTAGGAGGCAAAGCTCAGCTTGCCAGGGTTGGCATGCACGTAGTTCACCAGGCTCTTGAAGTCCTTGGCGGGCAGGGACGGCGCGCCCACCAGCAGCAGGCGCGAGCGTGCCACCGCGGCCACGGGCCGGATATCCTTCATCGTGTTGTACGGCGTCTTGAGCACGTGGGGGACTTCAGTCAACACATTGGTGGCCGTCACCATGATGGTCTGGCCGTCAGGCGGTGCCTGCAGCATGGCGCTGATGGCGATGCCGCCGCCGGCGCCAGGCTTGTTGTCGACCACGACCGGCTGGCCGAGATCCTGCGACAGCTGGTCGGCCAGAAGGCGGGCAATCACGTCCATGGTGCCGCCGGCAGGGGCCGGCACCAGCATGCGTACGGGCTTGTTGGTCCACGCCATGGCCGAGGGCATGGACAGGGCCATGACGGCGCTGACGGCGGCTAAGGCGGCGTGGCGCAGGCGAAAAAGGGCAGGGCGTTGAGGCATCTGTGTCTCCGTTGAAAGTCTAGGGTATGGATACGCCCATGCCAGCCTTCTTGTCGGGGCAGTTACACGGGATATTGCAGAAAAATCGAGGCGTGGGCGCAATGCCGCCGTCGCCAGGGTGTTCAGGCGGTGGCCCGGGTGGCGCGCTGCTTCGCGCGCGCCAGCGAGTGCAGCATGGCTTCCAGCAGCGCGGCGGGAGGCCGCGCGCCAGACACGCTGCGGGTGCCGTCGAAGATAAAGTGCGGCACGCCTAGTCCGGCCCGCAAGACCGGTTCTTGCGGGCCACCGAGTGACGGCAGCCAGTCCAGGTCACGGTGTGCATCCGCTGGTTGAACCGGCACCTGATCCGGAATCGCGACGCCGCAGGTCGCGGCGGCCTGCCGCAGCACGCGCGGATCACCGATGTTCTCGGCGCGCAGGAAGTAGCGCGTGAACAGCTCGTCGATCAGCGCAGCGGCCGCGTCTGCCCCTGCCTGTTGCCGGGCAAGGCGTACCAGGCGATGGGCCAGCAGGGTGTTCGGGAAGGTCTCGATGCGATCCAGTGCCAGGGTGAGGCCGGCATCTTGTGCCGCGGCACAGACCTGTGCCTGGCGTGCCGCCACTGCCTGGGGGCTGCCCAGGCGTGCCACATAGAAGTCGCGGTAGGGCAGGCCGGCCGGCGGCATGGCCGGAATCAGCGGATAAGAACGCCATTCCACCTGCACGGCGACGTCCGGACGCTCCCGCCCGAGCAAGGCGATGGCGCTTTCCAGGTGCTTCTTGCCGATCAGGCACCAGGGACAGATCAGGTCGAAATAGGCCTCGACCGAAAGCGTGGACGTATGGTTCATGGCAGCAGCTTCAAGACGCCAGCCGGCGAGCCCGGCGCAGGCCGCAGCAGGCTGTGGAATATCAGGGGGTGGGCGCCGGGGCGCGGCTGCGCCACGACTGGCGCGCCGGCAGCGAAGCCATGACCTCGGCGCGCTCTGCGTCGGTCATCTGCGCCCAGCGGCCGATCTCGACCGCAGTCCTGCCGCAGCCCTGGCAATACTTGCCAGCGAGGTCCATGCGGCAGATGTTCAGGCACGGATTGATGACGGAGAGGGGCGGGTTCATGGCTTGCAAGGTAGGTTGGACGACGGTGCGGCGGCAGGCGCTTGCGCCCGCTGCCGCACCGGTGCGCGCGTCAGGCCGCGCGCAGGGGCAGGTTCTTCTGGCCGGCCTTGCGGTTCGGCGCCATGCCGTGCGCGGCCAGGGTTTCGTCGGCGCTGTCGTACCAGGTGCCGATGCGATAGATCTCGCGGGCTTCCTTGCCCGAGGCGATCTCGCGGCCCAGTTCATGCGCCACGCGCACGCACTGCTCGATCTGCTGCACCGAGGTCATGCGGTCGCCGTGCTGGTCGATGATGGTGTCCTCGATGCCGCAGCGCGGGTGCAGGCCCATGGACATCGCCATCATGTTGAACGGCAGCACGTTCTTCAGCAGCGATTCCGCGGTCAGGGTGCAACCGTCCGGCGCGCGGTGGACGAAGTTGAAGAAGTTGAACGGGTTGGGGCCGTCAAAGCCGCCGCCGATGCCGATCCAGGTCAGGTTCAGCGGGCCCTTGTAGTGGCCTGCGCGCACCATGCGCTCCAGCGTTTCCATGGCATGGATGCCGGTGAGCTGGAAGTGCGGCTGGATGCCTGCGTTGCTCAGGCGGCGCAGGTGCTCTTCCACCCAGCCCGGGCCGGCCGGCACCGTCATTTCGCGGTAGGCAGCCTGGTAGGCGGGATGCTCCAGCGAGGTACCCTTCAGGTATTCGGGGTACAGCAGCTCCATGATGTTCATCTGCGTGGTGTTGATCGCCACGGTCACCTGGTCCGGCTTCGGGTCCAGTTCAGCCAGCATGTGGCGGGTATCGTCCGACAGCCACTTGGCCGCCTGGCCGTCGTCTTCCGGCGCGAAGGAGATCGAGCCGCCCACCTGGATGATCATGTCCGGCACCGCGGCGCGCACGCCGGCGATCAGCTCGTTGAACTTGGACAGGCGCTTGGAGCCCTTGCCGTCCAGTTCGCGCACGTGCAGGTGCAGCACGGTGGCGCCGGCGTTGTAGCAATCCACGGCCTTCTGGATTTGATCTTCCATCGTCACCGGAATATCTTCCGGGAAATCCGCGGGCATCCACTCGGGGCCGTACGGCGCCACGGTGATGACCACCTTGTCCTGGTTCTCGGGGTGCAGGGAATCGTCGAGGAATTGCATGCTTTTGCTCCTGGTATGTTGTGAGCGAAACGCCCTGGGTACCACCTGCATGGCGGCACCGGACAGTCGCGTTCGCGGTATCAAGTTCGGTGGCTGAAGTATCGTGTAACGGCGTGCAGCGATTTGACGATCCGGGACGATCGATTTACATTTCGGGACAGTCAGGGAAAACGCGATGTCCTACTACCTTCGCAGCGCCAGCCTCACCAACTTCGTGGAAGTTGCCCGCGCGGTGGGGCTCGATCCACACCAGCAACTGCGTGCGGCCAAGATCAGCCGCGACGTGCTGCTCGACCCCGATATCCGCATTCCGGCAGGGCTGGTGGGCCGCTTGCTGGATGCTTCCGCGCGCGCCTCGCAAGTGGACGACTTCGGCCTGCGCATGGCCGAGCTGCGCCAGTTCTCCAACCTCGGGCCGCTGGCCTTCGTGGTGCGCGAGCAGCCGACGCTGCGCCGGGCGCTGGAGTCGATGGTGCTGTACATGGGCCTGCAGAACGAGGCGCTCGCCATGCGCATGGAAGAGGCCGAAGGCCTGGTGATGATCCGCCTGCAGCTCCTGAGCGAGGAGCCCGGCACGTTGCGCCAGGCCACTGACCTGGCCGTCGGGGTGATGTACCGCATGCTCAGCCTGTTTCTCGGGTCGACATGGCGGCCGCGCGGGATCTGTTTCACGCACGCCGCACCGTCCAGTCTGGCGACGTTTACGCGCGTGTTCGGCATGCCGGCGCTGTTCAACCAGGATTTTGACGGCCTCGTCTGCGTGGCGTCGGACCTGGATGCGCCGTTGCCTTCCTATGACCCGGTGATGGCCGGGCAGGTCAAGCGCTACCTCGGCACCTTGCTCGCGCAGGCGAACAGCACCATGCCGGACAAAGTACGCAAGCTGGTCTACGTGCTGCTGCCAACCGGTATGTGCTCGGTCGATCGCGTGGCGCAGCACCTTGGCGTGGATCGCCGGACGGTGCACCGGCGCCTGCTGCAGGAGGACACCACGTATTCGGAGATCCTCAATGAGGCTCGCGCCGGCCTGGTGATCGGCTATATCGAAAACCCGGAGCGGCCGCTGTCGGAAGTGGCCACGCTGCTGGGATTTTCTTCGCTGAGTGCGTTTTCGCGCTGGTTCAGCGGGCAGTTCGGCTGCAGCGTGTCGAAGTGGCGCACGCAGCAGCAGCCGCAGGAGCGTGTGACGGACAGCGCGGAGCCGGCGCAAGGACTGCTCTAGGCATCGATCCGCATTTCCATCGCGCACACGCTGTGACAGAATGCGCCGTCACCTTCTCTCCGGCATGCACTGCCTGCGCCCCGCGTGAACGGCTTGTCCGCTACCGTCCCAATCTCTGTCGTCAATGGCTTCCTGGCCGGCGCCGATCCCATGGCGATCGCGCGGCTGGCCGAGTGCTCAGGCATTGCCGGTGAGTTGCTGGCCGAGCCGGCCGCACGCGTCACGCAGGAACAGTTTTCTACGCTGTACCGCCTGCTCGCCAAGGAGGCCGACGATGAAATGCCGGGCATCTTCAGCCGGCCGCTGCGCAATGGCACGCTCAAGTACCTGTGCCTGAGCTTGCTGGATGCGCCAAGGCTGGAGGTGGCACTGCACCGCTTCGGCCAGTTCTTCCACCTGATCCTCGATGACTTCCGGATCGTGTCGCGGCGCGACGGTGCCTCAGGCTATGTCGAACTGGCCGACAACCCGGCCGGTCCCGACGTCAGCGTGCTGGGGCGGGAACTGATGCTGAAGCTCGTGCATGGCGTGGCGTCGTGGCTGATCCGCCAAAAGATCCCGCTGCAGGCAGTGGAGTTCCAGTTTCATCACTCGCCGCTGGCCGGCGACCATCTCTACCTGTTTCCCGGCCCGGTGCATTTCGGTTGCGGCCAAAACCGCATCAGCTTCGATGCGGCTTACCTGGACATGCCGGTGCGCCAGCGCAAGCCGGATCTGGAGAAGTTCCTGTCGCGCGCGCCTGAGGACTGGATCTTCGTTTCCTTTGCCGAGCAGATGAGCTCCCACCGGGTCAGGCAATACGTTGCCGAGTGCCTGCCGGTGTCGCCCACCATCGAGGCGGTGGCCCATGCGTTGCACTGTTCGGTGCGCACCCTGTGCCGGCGCCTGTCGGCGGAAGGCACTTCCTTCCAGGCGATCAAGGACGACGTGCGGCGCGATATCGCCATCCAGCGCCTGACGCGCTCCGAGGATCCCATCGCGGCCATTGCCTTCGATGTGGGCTTCGACAATCCCACCGCATTCCATCGCGCCTTCCGCCACTGGACCGGCAGCACCCCCAACGCCTACCGCCGCGCGCTATAGGCCCGCCTGCACGGCTGGCAAAGCTGGCCGGCGACTGACAAATCTGGCCACATTAGCCGGCTCTTGCGACGCACGGCGGGCGCGTAGGGCTGCTGCCGCGCAAAGCGGCAGGATTTGTCAGTGAATGGGCAGGTTTGGGTATCCACCTTTGTGCGTGCCGCCACTACGATCGGCACATAACGTTACAGTGCCACCGGTTAGTGAATCGGATGCCGGCGCTGTGAACATCGCACAGAGGCCGAGAATGAGCTACACCGCACCTACCAAAGACATCCTGTTCGTCATCCGTGAACTGGCCGGACTGACAAAGATTGCCAGCCTGCCTGGCTATGAAGACGCCACCCCCGACACCGTCGAAGCCGTGATCGGCGAAGCCGCAAAGCTCCACAGCGAGGTGATCGCCCCCCTCAACGTTGCCGGCGACAAGCAACCCAGCAGCTGGCACGACGGCGAAGTCAGGACCACCCCCGGCTTCGCGGAAGCGTTCCGCCAGTTCGGCGAGGGCGGCTGGCAGGGCATCGTGCACCCGGTCGAGTTTGGTGGCCAGGGCCTGCCCAAGCTGGTCGGCACGCCGTGCATGGAAATGATGAACGCGGCCAACCTGTCGTTCGCGCTGTGCGCCATGCTTACCGACGGCGCGATCGAAGCGCTGCTCACCGCTGGCTCTGACGAACTGAAGCAACGCTTCCTGCCGCGCCTGATCGCCGGCGAGTGGACCGGCACCATGAATCTGACCGAGCCGCAGGCCGGCTCCGACTTGGCGCTGCTGCGCACCCGCGCCGAGCCGCAGGCTGACGGCAGCTACAAGGTGTTCGGCACCAAGATCTTCATTACCTACGGCGAGCATGACATGGCGGACAACATTGTCCACCTGGTGCTGGCGCGTACCCCGGGTGCGCCCGAGGGGATCAAGGGCATCTCGCTGTTCGTGGTGCCGAAGTTCCTGGTCAACGGCGACGGCTCGCTGGGTGCGCGCAACGACGTGCAGTGCGTGTCGATCGAACACAAGCTCGGCATCAAGGCGAGCCCGACCGCGGTGCTGCAGTTTGGCGACCATGGCGGCGCGATTGGCTACCTGGTCGGCGAGGAGAATCGCGGCCTGGAATACATGTTCGTGATGATGAACGCCGCGCGCTTCGGCGTGGGTGTGCAGGGCATCGCCATCTCCGATCGTGCCTACCAACAGGCCGTGGCCTATGCGAAGGACCGCGTGCAAAGCCGCCCGGTCGATGGCTCGGCCCGCGAGGCGGTGGCCATCATCCATCATCCCGACGTGCGCCGCATGCTGACCGAGATGCGCGCGCTGACCGAAGGCGCGCGTGCGCTGGCGCTGGTGGCAGCCGCCTACTCGGACGTTGCCCACCATGCGCCGGATGCGGACACCCGTGCGCAGTTCAGGTCGGCCTATGAATTCCTGGTGCCGGTCATCAAGGGCTGGAGCACCGAGATGTCGCTGGACGTGACCAGCCTGGGCGTGCAGGTGCACGGCGGCATGGGCTTTATCGAAGAAACCGGTGCCGCCCAGCACTTCCGCGACGCGCGCATCCTGCCGATCTACGAAGGCACCACCGCGATCCAGGCCAACGACCTGGTGGGCCGCAAGACCGTGCGCGATGGCGGCCTGGCCGCGCGCGCCATCCTGGCCGAAGTCGACAAGACCATCGACGCGCTCCGCGACTGCGCCGGCAGCGACGCTGACGCCGCGTGCAGCGCCATGTTCCTGCAACTCGGCTACGCGCGCGTGGCGCTGGGCCGGGCGGTCGACTTCGTGCTGGAAAGCACCGCCAAGGATCCCAACGCCGTGTTTGGTGCCAGCGTGGCCTACCTGAAGCTTGCCGGCATTGTACTGACGGGCTGGCAGATGGCGTGCGCGCTGATCGTGGCGACGCACAAGCGCAGCGAGGACGAAGCGTTCTACGCCGCCAAGATCGCCACCTGCGAATTCTTCGCCAAGCACATCCTGCCGCGCGCTTCGGCGCTGGAAGCTGCCATTACCGGCGCGTCGGGAAAGGACGGCTTCCTGACCCTGGACGAATCCCGGTTCTGAAGCGGAAGCCGCCACAAAGATCATCAATGGAGGAGGCCGTATGGCAATCGAAAACTACCGCATGGCGACGCTCGGCGCGTTCGTCGGCAAGGAGCTCGGCGTGTCCGAGTGGGTGGAAGTGGACCAGGCGCGCATCGATGCGTTCGCGCAATGCACCAACGACAGCCAGTGGATCCACGTGGACGTGGAGCGCGCCAGCAAGGAAAGCCCGTTCGGCGGCACCATCGCCCACGGTTACCTGACGCTGTCGCTGGTGGCGGGCCAGTGGTTCGACATGGGCGTGGTCCCGGCGGATGCCAGCGCCGCGGTCAACTACGGGCTGGATAAGACCCGCTTCCTGGCGCCGGTGAAGGCGGGCGCGCGCGTGCGCAACCGCGTAAGCCTGCTCGCTGCCGACAACAAGGGCGCAGGCCGCGTGCTGCTGCGCACGGAAAACACGATCGAGATCGAAGGCGAGTCCAAGCCGGCGCTGGTGGCGGAAGCCCTGGCGCTGCTGGTCGCCTGAAGCACGAGCAAGACAGAAGAAGCAAGGAATAAGGCAGGAGACGTGAGATGACAAGGGTCAACAGTGCGAGAGAGCACGCCGGCAAGGCCGGAAAGGCTGCAGCCGTGATCGCGGCCACGGCGGTGGAGTCCATCGACCTGGCGCCGGACCTGATGGCCGGCCCCAACCCCTTCGTGGGGCTGCGCCCGGAAGACCTGGTCAGTACCGCGCAGCAGATCGGCGCGCAGTGCATGCAGGAGCCGGTGCTGGTGCTGGAGCAGCAGGCACAGCTGGCGCAGGACCTGGTCAGCGTGCTGGACGGCTCGGCACCGTCGCCGTCGGCGCGCGACCGGCGCTTTGGCGACCCGAGTTGGCAGGACAACCCGCTGTACCGCATGTCGCTGCAGGGCTACCAGGCCTGGCGCAATGCAGTGAGCGGCTTTGTACGGCGCTCGGTGATGGATGAGCGCAGCAAGCATCGCGCAGAGTATTTCACCTCGCTGGTGGCCGATGCGCTGGCACCGACCAACACGCTGCTGGGCAATCCGGCGGCACTCAAGAAGACCGTGGAGTCTTGCGGCATGAACCTGATCAGCGGGCTGACCAACCTGGTCACCGATACCCTGACCAACCGCGGCATGCCTGCGCAGGTGGACAAGGAGGCGTTCAGCGTTGGCAAGAACCTGGCTACCACGCCTGGCGCGGTGGTGTTTCGCAACGACGTGCTGGAGCTGATCCAGTACACCCCGACCACCGCGAAGGTGCACGCCCGGCCGCAGCTGATCGTGCCGCCGCAGGTCAACAAGTTCTATGTGTTCGACCTGGCGCAGGGCAAGAGCATGGTGGAGTACCTGCTTGGCAAGGAACTGCAGGTATTTATCGTGAGCTGGCGCAACCCCACCGCGGCGCACCGCGACTGGGACATGGATACCTATGTCGGCGCGCTGGTCGAAGCCATCCACGCCATCCGCGACATCACCGGCAGCCCCGACGTCAACCTGCACGGCGCCTGCTCTGGCGCCATGACGATGTCGGCGCTGATGGGCTACTGCGCCGCGAGCGGCGAGCAGCTGGTGCATGCGGCCACGCTGATGGTGTCGGTGTTCGGGCTGGATGCGCAGTCGCAGCTTGGGCTGTTCAGCACCCCGGAAGCCATCACGGCTGCGCGTCAGGGCAGCCAGGCACGCGGCGTGCTCGACGGCGAGGAGCTGGGGCGCGTCTTTGCCTGGCTGCGCCCCAATGACCTGGTGTGGAACTACTGGGTCAACAACTACCTGCTGGGCAATGCGCCGCCGGCCTTCGATGTCCTCTACTGGAACAACGACACCACGCGGCTGCCGGCCGGCCTGCATGGCCAGTTCCTCGACATGCTCACACTGAACCAGCTGGCCACGCCGCGCACGCTGCGCGTGCTGGGCCACGCCATCGACCTGTCCGAAGTCCAGTGCGACAAGTACGTGCTGGCCGGCATGACCGACCACATCACGCCGTGGAAGGCTGTGTACCGCTCGGTGCGCGCCTTTGGCGGACGCACGGAGTTCGTGTTGAGCTCCAGCGGACATGTCCAGAGCCTGATCAACCCGCCCGGCAACCCCAAGGCCAAGTTCTTCCGCAACGATGTGGCGGCTGCGGATCCGGAGACCTGGCTGGAAGGCGCGACCACGACCCAGGATTCCTGGTGGACGCACTGGAGCCAGTGGCTGAAAAAGCGCTCCGGGCTCAAGCGCAACGCGCCGGCCAGCCTTGGCAGCCAGCAATACACACCATGCGGCGAAGCCCCTGGCGTCTACGTGACTGAAGCGTAGTTCCCTGGCCCCGCGGGGCCATCGTTTTGTGCAACCCAACCTGTCAGGAGAAATGAAAAATGGAATCGACCAACACCGCGGGCAAATCGGCCCCGTACAAGAAGCTGTTTGACTTCGTCAAGCAGAACCGCCTGGACCCGGCGGCTATCCTCGAATCGCGCCGCAAGGACATCGAGGCCCTGGCCAGCGTCAACATCGCGCTGCTGGCTGGCCTGCAGTCGCTGGTGCGCCAGCAGGGCGAATACCTGTGCGACACCGCCGCCGACCTGCAGGCGCTCGCCCGCGGCGGCAAGGATGCGGACGGCCAGTCGGCCAAGGTCTCGGAAGTGTTGCCGCGCTCGCTGCACAAGGCCGTGAACGGCCTGCGCGGGCTGACTGACACCGTGTACAAGGCCCAGGCTGACAGCATTGCCACGGTCGGCCGCCGCATTGCCGAGAACGTCGAGGAAGTGAAGGGCATCCTGCGACCCCGGCAATAAGTACCAGGAGGCACGGCCGGCCTCCCGGCCGTGCCTTCGCGCCCAACGCCTCCAGGACAACTAGATGACAACAAGCGATGCCGGCACCATGGCCGGCCACATGCATGTCCAGACGGTAGATCTGGACGGGCAGCAACTCAGGGTCGGCACCCGGCCCGGCAGCGACGCGGGGCCGCCGCTGCTCATCTTCAATGGTATCGGCGCCAACCTCGAATTGCTCGAGCCCTTCGTCGATGCGCTGGCGGGCGTGGAAGTGATCATCTTCGACGTCCCCGGTGCCGGCGGCTCCCCCGCGCCGCTGCTGCCTTACCGCTTCTCCAATCTTTGCGTGCTCGCCGACAGGCTGCTGTCGCACCTGGGCTATGTGGGCCAGGTCGATACGCTCGGCGTGTCGTGGGGCGGTGCGCTCGCGCAGGAATTCGCACGGCTCTATCCGCAGCGTTGCCGCCGCCTGGTGCTGGCGGCAACGTCGCCCGGCGTGCTCATGGTGCCGGGCAGGCTGTCGGTGCTGTCGAAGATGATCGGCGTGCGGCGCTACAGCGATCCGGAGTACCTGCGACGCGTCGGCGCCGACCTCTACGGCGGCGCCTTCCGCGACGATCCTGCACTGCTCGACGAACATGGGCGGCACATGCAGCCGCCGCGCGGGCGCGGCTATCTCTACCAGCTGCTGGCGGCCTGGGGCTGGAGCAGCCTGCCGTGGCTGGGCGCGGTGAAACAGCCCACGCTGGTGATGCACGGCGCCGACGATCCCATCGTGCCGCTGGTCAATGCCAGGATCCTCGTGGCCCGGATTCCCAATGCGGAACTGCACGTGCTCGAGGACGGGCATCTCTTCCTCGTGACCGGCGCGGAGAACACCGCGCGCGTCGTCGGCGCCTTCCTGCGCCGCTAGACCCTTGCTCAAGCCGCGGCACGTCCGCGGCTTTTTCCTTTTACTCCTCGCAAAAAAAACGGCCGCTCGGGAAAATCCCCGGGCGGCCGCTAACGAGCAAGGTGCTCGGTGTCGATCCGGTGACTGGAGCGACCGGTCAGAACTTGTGGCGAATGCCGACGGCCACGCCGAACATATTGCTCTGGCCGTTGGCCAGCGCGTAGCTGTTGCCCAGCGACAGGCTGTTGGCGTAGATCGTTGCCAGCGACTCGAGCATCAGGCCGGCGTTCTTCGCATAGGCAGTGCTCAGGTAGACGTCGGTGCGCTTGGAGAATGCATAGTTGGCCACGAAGGCGACCTGCCACGGATTGGCGACGCTGGTATTGCCGAACAGGCTCTTGACGTCGTCGTAGTTGTATTCCAGCGTCAGGCCGATGGCCGGCGTGACCTGGTAGTTGGCGCCGATCCAGTAGAAGTCATCGCGCTGGATCACGACATCCGCCGCGTTCTTGTTCTGGCCCCAGCGGTAACCGCCCATGATCTTGGCCGGTCCGAAGGTGTAGCTCGCGCCCACCACGGCCTTCTTCGCGGTGCCATTGCTGGTGCCGATGGTCGGGTTCCACTGGTCGTAGCCCACGGTCACGCCAAACGGCCCGCCCTGGTACGCCACCGCGGCGCCATAGGCGGTATCGCGGCGGAACTGGCCGGGGACTTCACCGTTGCCACCGATCGGCGTGGCCACGCCCACGGTCGCGGGCAGGGCCAGACCGGTGCCGAACGACCAGTGCGCCAGCGCCGTGACCGGGCCGAACTTGCCGGTGTACTTGACCGTGTTGTCCTCACGGAAGTTCGGGCCGGACTGCAGCACCACCGGTTCGTATTGCGTGGCATAAGCGGTCGGCGAGAAATTGCCCAGCGCCTCGAACATCGACGTGTACTGGCGGCCGAGGCTGATCTGCCCGATGCCGGCCTTCTGCACGCCCACGAACGCCTGGCGCCCGAACAGGCGGCCGCTTTGCTGCGAGGTGCCGGTGTCAAGGTTGAAGCCGCTTTCCAGTACGAACAGCGCCTGCAGTCCGCCACCGAGATCCTCGCTGCCGCGAAGACCCCAGCGCGAGCCGGAGACCCCGCCGGAATTCATGCGGTAGACGTCGTTGGCCGGGCCACGGTTGAACTGGTTGGCGGCGGTCGGTACCGCGCCGAGGTGATTGACGTACTCCACGTTGATGTCCGCGACGCCGTAGAGCGTGACATTCGTCTGCGCGAAGGCGCCTCCCGAACAGGCGAGCAGTGCGGCCGCGGCCATGCTCCTGAGCTTCATTGGTATTTCTCCTCTTTTCCTTTGGTTGCGATGCGGATGAATCCGTCTCTGTGAGTACTACGGGTACTGCAATCTCTGTGGCGGCGTTGCGCTACGCGAAGGCTATTGCGGCTCAGTTGGCGCGCAGCAGCTTTTCCAGCAACTCGGTCGCGCGCGTCCACGGGCCATATCCGGCCGCCGGGTTCAGGTGGCCGACTTCGCCGAGGTCGACCAGGCGGCTGCCCCAGTCGCTGGCCATCTGCGCGGCGCGCTCATAGCTGGCCAGCGGATCGTTGCGGCTGGCGGCGAGGAGGCTGGGGAAGGGCAGTTGTGCCCGGGGCACGGGCAGCCAGCCGTTCCCGGCCAGCGTGGCGTGGTCCGGATAGCCGGCCGGCATCGGCATTTCAAGATCAGCAGGCGTGGCCAGCAGCGCGCCGCGGATCTTGCGGTGGTGCTGCGCGGCCCAATGCACGGTGATCATCACGCCTGCGCTATGCGCCACCAGCACCACCGGGCCGTCGATATCGGCCAGGGCAGCGTCCAGCGCGGTCACGCGGGCATCACGGCTGAGCTTGTCGTGCTCCAGCGGCGCCACCGAACGGGCGTTGGGCAGCTCGGCCTGGAGCAGGGTCTGCCAGTGTTCCGCTACGTGATCGCGCAGGCCGGGAACCATCAGGAAGGTGGTATCAGCGGGAAGGTTCATCAGTCGTCCAGGTAATCAGTCAGAAGATCAGGCCTTGTTCGGGTCTGCCACACGCTGGTTTTCCAGGTGAAGCAGGTCGGCCATGTAAGTGCGGCGCCCCACCAGGAAGCACAGCGCGGCAAGCACGCCTGCCAGCGGGATCAGTTGAAGGGCGCCTAGCAGGCCAATGCGGTCGGCGATCAGGCCGGTGACAAAGGGTCCGGGCGCCAGGCCCAACAGGTTGTTTGCCAGCGTGAGCGTGGCAAAGGCGGTGGCATGGATGGCCGGATGGGTCAGGTTTGCAACCGCGGCACTGGCCGGTCCGGCCGTGCCACCGACAAACAGCATGCCGGCACCGACCAGCACCAGTTGCGCGGTGCCGGCGGGCAGGTGGAACGCAGTGAGCAGCAGCGCGCAGCAGGTCACGCTGTAGGCCACGGCCATCAGCCACTTGCGCCCGGGGGCGTGGCGAGCCGCCCAGTCCGTCAGCGCGCCGCACAGGACCATCCCTGCGCCACCCGCCAGCACGAATGCCGCGGCGGTCACGCCGGCACGGTCCGTCGCCATGCCGTAGTAGCGCGCCAGGAAGCTCGGCATCCAGGTGAGCAGGGCGCCCATGACCAGCAACTGCAGCGCACTGCCCACATACGCGCAGAGGATCGAACGCGCCGAAAAGAGGGCAGACAGCAGCGGGCGCAGTGAGACGCTCTCGCGCCGAGCGGCACTGTCCGGTTCCTCGCCCAGCGCACGGCGTTGCGCCTGCAGGCGCGGCTCGGTAATGAAGAGACGGTAGAACCCGACCAGCACAAGCCCGAAGAGCGCCATGCCGGCAAAGGCCCAACGCCAGCCAAAGTGAGCGGACAGGACACCCCCCGCCGCCATCCCCAGCACGGAGCCAAACGCTCCGCCAGCGATAAACGCCGAACTCAGGCTGGCACGCAGATGGCGCGGAAACACCGAAAGCACCACGGCAATGCCGACGCTGCCATAGGCCGCCTCACCAATCCCCACGCACAGCCGCGCCACGAACATCTGCCCGAAATTGTTGGCCAGCGCGCAGCCCAGCGTGGCCAGGCTCCACAGCGCCGCCATCAGGATCAGGCTCCTGACCCGGCCCCAGCGGTCGGCCAGGATGGACAGCGGAAACGTCAGCAGGCCAACCATCAAGGCCACGATCCCGCCCAGCGCACCGAGCTCGGTGTCGCTCAGCGACCATTCCACCTTCAGCAGCGGAAAGACGGCGTTGAGCACCTGCCGGGACATGTAGTCCGACAGCAACAAGCCAAAGCTCAGCGCAAAGACGAGCCAGGCGTAAGAACGCGACGAACTCGCACCGGCCGCGCCGGCTGAGATGGGGGAATGCGTGGTGGTTTGCCCGAGCATGAAAAGCCTTTTCCTGGATGCGCTTGACTGCGTCATGGCTACGCATGCAGGGGGCAAAACCCTCCTTTCAAACGCTGGCCACAGTCCTGTCGCGACCGGCGAAGTATCTAGGATTGGCTATCAGCAGTTTGACTAGCGGGGACAACTTGTTTGCATTTTGGGACAGTCGGGGAAAACGAGGAGTGAGTTGGGCGGGGGGGGCTCCGACGGCGCGTGCGTTTGTAGCTACGCAATACCCAGGCTGCTGAAGTTGGCCTGCGACCAAGATAGGTGAATCAAGATGCGCTCCCACACCTCGTGCGCCCGAAGCCCCTTGACGAAGGCACGCATAAAGTCAAAATGACCCCGATGTAGTTGCCGGCGGCGCGCAGGCGTGGGCGACCACTCCATTGCCGAGGCGTCATCCAGCCTGATTTTCGAGTCATGCGAAGGCATCGCTGAACGTTGCCAGACTTTACTGCACGTCAAGATCCAGCGTGCGCATGATGTATTCGAACGCGCCGTCGGGTGTTAGTCAGTCGCAGGCCAGCACAGACAGCGGCCCCGGCGCAGGCTGCGCGCTGGCGCGCGCGGCCGCCACCCGCGCCGCGGCGTCGTCCAGCTGCGCCAGCGTGCCGGCGTCAACCGGGACATGGGTGGCGCGGGCGGCGCGCCAGGCCCGTTCGGGCTCGCCGGGCAGGCGGATGCCATCCTGCCCGGGCTGTAGCCGCGAGGCCTTCATCCACTCGGCGAACGCCGCCACCTCATGCCCGAACGATGTGCTGGTGCCCAGGCGCGCGGGATCGAACACGATCGCCAGCATGTTGTTCCAGACCGCATGCTCATGCCGCAGCGTTTCCGCGCGGATGGTGTGGCCGCCGGTGACCGCGGCGCCCAGCAGCTCGCACATCACGGCCAGCACATGGCCCTTGTGCTCGCCAAAGGTCCGCAGCGCGCCTTGCGGCGCGCCGTCGGCGGGGTACATCACGGCAGGATCGGCGGTGGGCTCGCCGTGCGCGTCCAGCAGGCAGCCGGGCGCCACCGGCACGCCCTTGTTGTGGGCCACGCGCACCTTGCCCAGCGCGATCGCACTGGTGGCGAAGTCCAGCACCAGCGGCTGCTCGCCCGCCACCGGCACGCCGATGGTGAACGGGTTGGTGCCGTAGCGCGCATCGTAGCCGCCGTGCGGCGCCACGATGGGCTTGGACAGCACGTTGACGAAGTGGATCGAGATCATGCCGGCGGCGGTGGCCTGCTCGGCCCAGTGGCCCACGCGCCCCAGGTGGTGCGACTGCCGCAGGCCCATCACGCAGACGCCATGCTCGCGCGCGCGGCCGATGGCCATGTCCATGGCCTGCGCCGTCACCGCCTGGCCCATGCCGCGGTTGCCGTCCAGGCTCAGCATGCTGCCGGCATCGTGCAGCACGCTGACCTGCTGGTTCAGCTGCAGCTCGTCGGCCTGCCAGGCCAGCACATAGCGCGGGATCATGCCTACGCCGTGCGAGTCATGCCCGCTCAGGTTGGCGCCGACCAGGTGGTCGGCCGTCAGGCGCGCCTCTTGCGCGCTGCTGCCCGCGGCAAGCCAGAGATCGGCCACCCACTGGTGCAGGGCGGCGGTAGGGATGCGGTGTTCGCTCATATCGGCCTTGGCTAGGGATGAAAAAAGCCCCGTGCTGTGTGACGGCAACGGAGCTTCATGATACGGCCGGACCGAGCCCGGCGGTGCCGGCGTGGCCGGTGATCGGCAACTGCTTACTGGCCCAGCGCGGCTTCGGCAGGTGACTGGCCAAGGATTTCGCGGATACGGGCCAGGTAGGTATCGCCCACCGCGCGGTGCATGCGCGCCGCCTCGGCCGCGAACTGGCGCCGGCTGGGCGGGCGGATGCCCAGGCTGCGGCAGATCGTTGACAGGTAAGGCTTGCGCTGGCCGCCCAGGCGCAGCGCCGCGGTCTGCAGCGCGGCATCGCCGATGCGCCCGCGCAGCCAGGCCAGCACCTGGCGGTCATAGTCGTTTTGTACACGGATCAGGTGTTCCATGGACGGGACTCCTACTGTTCATCCATACAGTTACTGTAAATATATACAGTATCCGGCGGGATGCAAGGAGTTTGTCCAGGAACACTTTGGTCGCGTGGCCAAGTCGGCTACAAGCCACCCAGGGCGTTCACGGTGAACGCCAGAATCCCCATGTTGAACAGAAACGCGGCCACGCAGTGGCCCAGGACCACCCTGCGCATGTGGGCGCCGGCGATGGTCACGTCAGACGTCTGGAAAGTCATGCCCAGCGTGAAGCTGAAGTAGAGGAAGTCCCAATAGCTGGGGTCCTTAACGCCCGGCACCTGCAGCCCGCCCTGGTCGCCGGTGGCGGTCTGGAGATAGTAGAGATGCGCATAGTGCAGCGTGAAAACGGTGTTGGCAAAAAGCCAGGACAGGATGAGCGTGGCGACGATCAGCGCGATGTCGGCCCAGTGCGGTGTCTCGGGGCGCGCGATCAGCGTGCCGATCGCGACCAGGATCACCATCGAGAGCAGCACGGTGATCGTGAGCAGCGCGGTGCGGTTGGCATCGTTGTATTCCGCTGTACGCCGCATGGCCGCAGCATCGGCGCGCAACAGCGGCAGCGCGGCGCCAAGGAAGACAAGGGCCGCGAGATCGAAGCCGATCAGCAGCGCAATACGTGGCTCTGCGCCGAGCGCACCCGCGGCAAAGGTCGCAACGATCAATATGGCGCCGCACAGCAGAAAGCGTGCGGGTGCAATGCGCTTGCCGATTGCGAAGCGGGAGGGTCTATTCATAGGGCAGTCATTCGGGGTGACCCCTTGTCAGGAAAGGAGGCTGGTCATGCGTGAATCATATCCGTGCCGTCGCGCAGTTTGTAACGCTGCATGCGCCTTTCATTTGACGGTATCGAGGTCGATAATGGCCCTGTGCCATGACCGGTAAGGAGAGACGCCATGACCAAAAGCTCTTCCTTCACGGATAAGCCCGATCTCACCCAGGGCGTGCCGCTGGCTGACATTGCTGACGGCGGCATGGTGACAGGCCAGGTTGGCGGCAAACCGGTCTTGCTTGTGCGACGGGCTGATGAACTGTTTGCCATCGGTGCGACCTGTACCCACTATGGCGGGCCACTGGCGGACGGCCTGCTGGTCGGCGACACGATCCGATGTCCATGGCATCACGCCTGCTTCAGTCTTCGTACCGGCGCGGTCCTGGGGCCGCCCGCCCAGGACGATCTGAAATGCTGGCGCGTGGAACTGCAGGACGGAAAGGCCTTCGTCCGTGAAGCGCTGCCGCCGGTGCGGCCACCGCGACTTGCCGCCGCCCAGCTCCCGGAATCCGTGGTGATCATCGGCGGCGGCGCAGCCGGGACTGCCGCGGTCGAAACCCTGCGGCGGGAAGGCTATAGCGGCCCCGTCACGCTGTTGAGCGCCGATCGCTCATTGCCGTACGACCGGCCGAATCTGTCGAAAGACTACCTCGCCGGGACGGCAAACGCGGACTGGCTGCCAATGCGGCCACCGACGTTCTACGCGGATCACGACATCGATGTGCGCTCCGACAACCGTGTCGTCAAGCTCAGCCCCGCGCAAAAATCCGTCACGCTCTCGGATGGCAGCAACGTGAGCTACGGCGCGCTTCTGCTTGCCGTCGGTGCCGTGCCGATACGGCTCGACGTTCCTGGCGCATCCTTGCCGCACGTGGGCGTGCTCCGTACGCTGGCCGACTGCGACGCATTGATCGCGCGTCTCGGCACGGCACGCCGATGCGTCGTGGTGGGCGCAAGCTTTATCGGGATGGAAGTCGCGGCAGCGCTGCGAACGCGAGGCATTGAAGTGCATGTTGTCGCGCCCGAAGCGCATCCGATGGAGCGGGTCCTGGGTGCGGCGCTCGGCGGCATGATCAAGGCGCTTCATGAATCGCACGGGGTAACGTTCCATCTCGGGGCCACGGTGACGGAGATTCAGCCGGATCGGGTGAAATTGTCGACCGGCACGGAGCTGGCCGCCGATCTGGTCGTGACCGGGATTGGCGTTCGCCCCGACGTGGCCTTGGCGCAGGACGCCGGCCTCGCGCTGGACAAGGGCGTGGCGGTCGATGAATTTCTCCAGACGAGCGAACCTGGCATCTATGCCGCGGGCGATATTGCGCGCTGGCCTGACCCGGGAACGGGCCAGCGTATCCGCGTCGAACACTGGGTGGTCGCCGAGCGCCAGGGCGTGGTGGCAGCGCGGAATATCCTGGGACAGCGCCAACGCTTCGCGGCCGTGCCATTCTTCTGGACCCAGCACTATGATGTGGCCATCAACTACGTAGGCCATGCGGAGCAATGGGATCGCCTGGATGTCGACGGCGATCCCGCCGCGCATGACTGTACGGTGACCTATTGGAGCAAGGACAAGCGGCTTGCGGTCGCCACGGTCGGGCGCGACCTGGCGAGTCTTCGGGCGGAGGCCGCGTTCGAGCAGGAGGCGACAGGATCCGGGGCGTGATCGGCAACCTAGGCAATCCGCAGGCGTTCGGGATGTGAGTAGACGACCCGTCAATCTACTGACGTAGCGGGTTGGCCGCAGTCCGTCCGGCGCGCCGAAACGGACCGCGTCGGCTCAATCGACAAGCGTTACTTTCCAGGTGCTTGCCCTGTCAGTTCAAGCGGAACCGATGCCTCGCTTGTCAGCATCAGGAACGTCAGCGTTTCGCGCAGGTACAGCCGTACCACCTGCTCCGTATGGCTGCTATAGCCGATCGAGAGATCCTCGCCAAGGTGCAAGGCGTAGTCGCCGCCGCGGGTCGACAGCACACTGCCGCCGCTGATCGCCGGCGCCCAGATGATCTCGCCGCTGACGATCCGCTTGATGTGGTCAATGACCGGATAGCCCTGGTCGCGCCCGCCTGCAAGCGCGGTATATGCGTCGGCGCCAAGGAGCACGGAGTAGGGGCCGTCGACACCCGCCAGCTTCAACGCCTCGAGCGCATCGCTGATCACCTGCGGATATTCGTTGACGTCGGCCGGCAGCGTGAACTTCGGATTCGACGAGCCTTCGCGGATGCCAACGACGCCCGCCTGCCGATAGCCGTCGAAGATGGCCCGGTCCTCCGCAAAGGCAAGCTGTTTGGCCGCTTCCTTGGCCGGCTGCCAGTCGGAGTCACGCGCGCCGCGCTCGACGCTGTCGATCGCTTCGCGCTGGAGTTCAAACGGCACGGTCAGCTGGACCAGGGCCCTGACCTCGCGCAGCTTCGCGCCGACGCCTTGCAGCGGCGCCTCGAGGTCCAGCAGGTGCCCGGTACCCACGCCGGCCAGTTCGGGGCCGCCGGGGCCGATCACGTCTGTCACGCGCCGTCCGGCGACGGAACGCTTGAAGGTGCGCGCCACTTCCTCTTCAATTTGAGACCATGCGGCGCTGGTGATTGGGGCGAGTTCGCGGTGCAGGTTATTCATATTCGCGGTTCCCTTTGAGCGATCCGATATTCAATGAGCCTTCCCGGTGCGGTGCGGCCGACGGTGAGGGCGCCGCTTGGCTATCACTGACAGCAGGGGCTTCGCGGTCCGCAAGCCCTTCAAGCAGGTCGGCCGACGGCACAAAGAACAGGCTGCCGGTGACTGCCTTGCTGAAGTCGAGCAGCCGGTCGTAATTGCCGGGCGGCAATCCGACGAACATGTTCTCGAGCATCTTCTCGATCGGCGCGGGCGAACGCGCGTAGCCGATGAAGTAGGTGCCGAACTCGCCCGCGCCCGGGCGCCCGAATGGCATGTTGTCACGCAGGATCTTCACCTCCTGCCCGTTCTCGACCAGCGTGGTCAGCGAACTGTGCGATGACGAGGGTTTGATCTCTTCGTCCAGCTCGATGTCGGACAGTTTCTTGCGCCCGATGATCAGTTCCTGTGTCTCCACGGGAAGGGCATTCCACGCCGTCATATTGTGCAGATACTTCTGCACGATGACGTAGCTGCCACCGGCAAACTCGGCATCCTCGTCGCCGATCACCGTGAAATCGACCGCCTCGCGTCCGGCCGGATTCTCCGTGCCATCGACAAAGCCGATCATCGCCCGCATGTCGAAGTTGCGAAAGCCGTGCACCTCGTCGACAACCTGGATCGCATCGCCAAGCTTGCCGAGCAGTTGCGTGGCAAGCTCGAAGCACAGGTCCATCGAATCGGCGCGGATGTGCAACAGCAGGTCACCTGGCGTGGCGATGGCGACGCGATTGCCGGTGCCGAACTCCCGGAACGGATGCAGCGCCGCGGGACGGGGCTTGCCGAACAGCCTGTCCCAAGCGTCGGAGCCGAAGCCGCAGACACAAGACAGGTTGCCTGACGGCACGCGATGGCCGACCGCGCGCACGATGGCGGCAACGTCGGCACACCATGCGCGGACGGTGTCGGCGTGGTCGTCGCCGTCGGTGAGCGTCGCAACGATGAATATGGCGCTGCGGGTGACTGTGCCGGAAACGGCTTGCGGTTCGGGGGAATTTGTAGGCATCGGGCGCTTCTTGTTGGTGAAACCGATACGGTTTTCGGGCTGACGGAAGAGAATTCAACGCATAAGCCTACACGAATTGTGTGGTGCCTCTGACCTTTCATTTTCTGCTGACCAGGCAGTATCAATCGCCGTTGCAAATCCGGATAAAGGACACAGAGGACTTTCGCCATGAGAGTTCGACTCCTTTCCTGCTTTGCGGCGACATGGTCGGCCAGCCGATCCAGGCTGCAGAGCAAGGCTCATGCCTGTGCCGGCATCGCTGGGTAGTCGGGTTGTTCAGGCGCACTGCAAGCGCTGCGCGGGGGCTGCGCGATGGACAAAATGTCCATGCTGAGCCCGGTCTCTCGGGTCAATCTGTCCATCCCGTTGTCACTTAAGGCATCGCTTATAGGCACACAAAGAATCGCTGAATTTACCTTAAGTGGCCAGGCAATTATCTTGTCTCCAACGATGCAGGACCCTTAAGCGCAGCGGCATCGATGCACGCTTGAGCAAGCCTCATCGGCCATTCGGATAAGGATAGGAGACCATGCATGTTCACGACGAGGATATTCCCGCGGCAGTCCCTGATGGTCTCCGTCGCATCAGGCTGCCGGGCTCCCTGACGCAGCCATGATCGTCGGCACGGCAGGACATATCGATCACGGCAAGACCAGCCTGGTCAGGGCGCTGTCGGGCATGGATACCGACCACCTGAAGGAAAAGAAGGCGCGCGACTTTTCGATCGAGCCTGGCTACACGTACGTGCCGCTCGAGAACGGCGACGTGCTCGGCCTGGTCGATGTCCCGGGCCACCAAAAGCTGATTCACACCATGGCCGCGGGCGCATGCGGTATTGACTTCGCGCTGCTCGTGGTCGCTGCCGATGCCGGCGTGATGCCGCAAACGCGCGAGCACCTTGCCATTGTGCAACTGCTCGGCATCCGGCGCGGCGCGATTGCGCTGACCAAGGTCGATCGCGTGGATGACGCGCGGCTGCGGCAGGTGCGCGCGGAGATTGCGTCGTTCCGGCGCGGCAGCATGCTGGAAGATGCACCGGTTTTTGAAACCTGCGCAACGCGCGCCGACGATCCGGGTGTGAACGCGTTGAAGCGGCACCTGCACGCGGCCGCGGCTGCGTCGCGCACCAGGCGCGACGACGGGCTGTTCCGCCTTGCGGTTGACCGGGTCTTCACGCTTGCCGGGCAAGGGACGATCGTGACCGGAACCGTGGTGTCCGGGCGCATCCATATCGGCGACAGGGTGTTGCTCGCACCGAAGAACGAGTCTGTGCGCGTGAGCAGCATCCATGCGCAGAATCGTCCTGCTGCTGCCGGGCGGGCGGGGCAGCGCTGCGCGCTGAACCTGGCAGGCATCGACAAGGGCGCGATCGAGCGCGGTGACTGGGTGGTCGATGTGCGCCTGGCACGGGCGTCGGAGCGCATCGATGTGATGCTGACCCTGTTGCCAGACGCCCCTGCGCTGGAGCACTGGGCGCCCATGCATGTTCACCTGGGCACGCAGCACCAGGTGGCGCATGTCGCGCTGCTCGATGGCCCGACGCTTGCGCCCGGGCAGCGCGCGCGCGTGCAGCTGGTGTTCGAGCGGCCGGTATGCGCGCTGCCAGGCGATCCCTTTGTCGTGCGGAACGCGCAGGCCAGCCGCACCATCGGCGGCGGTGATGTACTCGATCCGTTCGCGCCTGCGCGCAAGCGCCGTTCTCCGGCGCGGCTGGCGTGGCTCGACGCGATGCAGGCCATGCTTGACACTGGCTCGGTCGGGGCATTGCTCGAGCAGGCGCCAAACGGGCTGTCGCGCGCGCTGCTGGAGCGGCTGAGCGGTATGCCGGCGGCGGCCATCGAACTGCCGCGGGACACGCGCGTGATTGAACTTCCGGGCGACGATGCCTTGCTGGTGTCCAGCGCGGCGTGGCGGGCGCTGGCGGGCCGATTGACCACTGCGCTGCGGCAATTCCACCAACGCTCGCCGGATGTGCATGGCCCGGAGGTGGCGCGTTTGCGCAGGATCGCCGCACCGCTGGCGCGAGATGCGTTGTGGCGTGCGATCGTCGATGACGCCTGCGCGCGCGGCGAGATCGTCAGGAACGGCCCCTGGCTACACCTGCCCGAGCACACCGTGACGCTCGACGATGCGGATCGCTCGCTCGCCGCGACACTGCAGCAGGACATGAAAGCGGGGCGCTTCGATCCGCCATGGGTGCGCGAGCTGGCGAGCGCGCATGGCGTGCCGGAGGACAGGGTGCGGCAGCTGATGCGCAAGCTCGCGCGTCATGGCGAGACGTTTCAGGTCGTGCACGACCTCTTCTACGATCCGGAGGCGATTCGCGAGCTGGCCTTGCTCGCCGCTGTCGACGCCAGCAAGAACGCCGGCACGGTCGTCGCCGGGGCATTTCGCAATGCCACCGGACTCGGACGAAAACGTGCGGTTCAGGTCCTGGAATTCTTTGACCGGGTTGGCTATACGCGCTTCGACCGTGGCCGGCATCTGGTGCGCACGGACAGTCGTTGGCTGGAGTTGCTCTGAGGCTTCGTGCAGAACGCCTGACCAGGGTGAAAGATATATGCGCGGCGCCCGTCGCCTGGAGCTGGTGCTGGACGACGGCAAGATCCGGTTGCGCATCGGGCAGTGCGGCGCCGACTCCGCCGAGACCACGGTCGTCAACGGCGGCACGCTCTCGGACCGGAAACGGGTGAACGTGCCCGATGCGGTGCTGCCGATGTCGGCCATGACCGAAAAAGACCGGCGGTCCCCGCTGACAGAGGCCACTGCCACCTCCGTCAGCGGGCCGGGCCGCTCCCCTCTTGACCTCGACTCCCCCCCTCGAAAGGGGTAGGCAATGCTGAGGCTTGGCTCATTTGCCCCGACTCTCGTTGACTACGGCTTTGGAAGCCCCCGGCGGGGCCATCGTTATTTGGCCGAAGACCGGGCAAATGATGGCCATGATGGTATCGAAACTGTGCAAAAGTCATATCCTGCTAATCCGCAGGGTGCCTTTGACGGCGCGCAGGCATGAGTGGCGCCGTTAAACGCCTTCCGGCTGGCGAACCTCGCCTGGTTTTATTGATGCCAACACTGTACATGCGCTGGCGCGTGGTCTAGTCTTCACGTTGACCCGCGTTCGGGTGAAATCCGGGCGAAGGGGCCAATCAAGGCGCCAGTAAAAGCGCCAGTATCGGGGGTCTGGACTGCCATGAGTATCGAGATCGGAAAAGACATCACTGCGTTTGCCGACCAACTGCTGGACGCCGTATTCCTGGTCGACACAGGCGGCCGCATCCAGTATGTCAGCGCAGCGTGCGTGGGCATTTTTGGCTATACGCCGAAGGATATGGCGGGCGAGTTCATCATCGATCTGGTCATGCCCGCCGACCGGGACCGGACCATTGTCGAGGCCAAGCAGGTCATGTCGGGAAAGAAGCGGATCGGTTTTGAAAACCGCTATCGCCACAAGGACGGCAGTGCCGTCCATATCATGTGGTCCGCCGGATGGCTCCAGTCGGAACGGTTGCGCGTCGGGGTTGCCCGCGATGTCACTGCGCTGAAGAAGGAGAGCATTCTTGACCTTGGGCTGGCGCTTTCTTCGGTCCCGCTGGCGCCCCACGAGCAGAAAGTTTTGCGGCTGTTGCTGACCGACGCGTCGGAAAAGCAGATTGCCCAGCGCCTCGGCCTGGCCGTTTCCACAACCCATTCCTATGTGACCGGCATCTTCCGGAAATTCGGCGTCAGGGGCCGAGCCGGGTTGATGAGCCTGTGGCTGGAAAACCTGACCAGGGATTCGTCGTAGCGGCAGACCAAACGCTGCTGGCCTGGGCTTATCCGGCCAACTTCTTCGCCGCAGCCTGAAGGCCATTCAGAATGCTGTCCGCCAGCCCGGGGGGGAAGTCATCAGGCAGCTGAGCGCGCACCGCATGCACGACCCCCGGTGTGCGGGCAATCAGGTCGTCAACGACGAAACTTGCATCCTTGCCATCGGGCGTGACAATGCCGAGGCGTTGGCCCACGCCCAGCCAATGCCGGCGCAGGATGTCGCGCATCCGCCAGTGTGCGTTCTTCGAGCGCACAGCCATGGCCATCCTGGCACTGTGCGGCGAGAGCTTTCCAGGCCCTTCTCCAAGCAGTGGGTAGGCCGACATCACGTCGTACAGCGGGGTGAGCGCATAGGTGCCGCCCGGGCGCAGGAACAGGCTGAAGTTCTTGGCGTGGCCGTCGGTCGCGCATAGCATCCAGAACAGGACCTGAGCCTGGAAGAATTGCAGCCGGTCGGCATCGCGATGCATGGAGCCGTCCAGCAGCCCCATGATCTGGCTAATCCCTGGGCCGCCGTCGGATTCGTACTTCAGGTGTGGTGGCGTGCCTGTCGCCTGACACATATCTTCCTGGGGGACACGGATGAGCCATCGGCCCCCACGCTCCCACCAGCGCCGGTCAAATCGCTCCACACAGAGCACCTTCTGGTCCTCAAATCGCAACGGCTCGCAGTTGGCCACGGGCAATCCGTAAGCCCTCAGGATCAGGGAGCAGAGCCATTCGTTTTCCACCGACTCGGTCAGGTCGAGTTTCATGTTGCCCACCAACCCCATCGGCAGCTTGAAGATGTGGGTGGTTGGCGTTGCGCCGTGTGGCCGGCACCATTGGCCTTCATTCAGCAGGAGGGCAGTCTTCTCCTGGGCGCCGGCGATAGAGATCCGGAAGTCTTCGTCATCGTCCGGGACGCCGCCAGGTGGCGGGGGCGCGACGGTCGCGCGCAGGATCTGTGCGACCTCCCGCTCGCTGAGGGGTTGCGCCTCCACGCGCTGGACTCCCGCAGGGACGGTTTCATCCGGGAGGATTTGCAGGGCCCCGACGCAGTCACGGCCGATCTGCGCCAGCAAGTCAAAGGCTTCGGTGGTCCTGGCCTGGAACCGGCGCGCGATTCGCTGCCGGATGGTCAGGCTATCTGGCAGCAGGTTGTCAAAATACGATCGCACCTTCTCGCCACGCAGAGGCGCGTTCCCAGGGGTGAACGGCAACGACAACGACAGGGGGCGGCCCTGCGCCGAGGAGGCCCAGTCCGGGGAATACACCAGGGTATCGCCCTGGCGCGGATTCACTTGCCAGGTCCCGACATGGGTACCGTTCATCCACAGGCCGAGGGCCCGAGTATGCGAGCGACGTCCCATTGCATCACCAGGGTTGGTCGGACGGCGCGCCTGAAGGGGCCCCTGATGTTGCAGGGTCCTGACCATCTTTGCGCAGCACCAGTTCCACGCCCAGAATCGCCAGCAGGCGCATCAACCGGCCAGTACTCACCGCTTCGGCGTTGCGTTCAAGCGCGGACAACGTCTGCTGGGTGACGCCCAGGCGGCTCGCCACCTGGGCCTGAGTCAGGCCGGCATCCTTGCGGAACGCCTGCAAGAGGGTGGGAAGCTGCTCAGGAGTACGCAGAGTATAGTCGGGCATACAAATTGCAGGCTGTATTTTCGATATACAAAGGATAGGTTGTTTTCTGGTAATACGCAATATAGGCTGTATTTCTTGAGTACAAACTATGGCCTGTGTTTATCAGAAACCTCCGCTCCGCGCCTCATACACCGATTATCCCCACCGGCGCCGCCATCAGCGCCTGACCAGCGAACACTGCGACTTCGACACCGGCATGAACGCCTGCTCGCCCGGCACTGTGGCCAGCACCTTGTAGTAGTCCCATGGGTACTTGGACTCGGCCGGCGTCTTGACCTCGAACAGATACATGTCGTGGATCATGCGGCCGTCTTCGCGGATGCGGCCGTTCTTGGCGAAGAAGTCGTTGATCGGCATCGACTTCATCTTCTTCATCACCGCCGCAGTCTCGTCGGTGCCCGCTGCCTGCACGGCCTTCAGGTAGTGTGTGACCGATGAATACGCACCTGCCTGGCTCATGTTGGGCATTTTCCTGAGCTTGTCGAAATAGCGGCGCGACCACGCACGCGTGGCTTCATTCATGTCCCAGTAGAAGGCCTCGGTCAATACCAGGCCGGAGGCCGTCTTCAGGCCGATGGCGTGGATGTCGTTGATATAGAGCAGCAGGCCCGCCATGCGCTGCGTGTTGTTGCGGGTCAGGCCGAATTCAGAGGCGGCCTTGATTGCGTTGACGGTATCGCCGCCGGCATTGGCCAGGCCCACCACCTGTGCCTTGCTGGCCTGCGCCTGCAGCAGATAAGAGGCGAAGTCGCTGGTGGCCAGCGGGTGGCGCGCGGCGCCAAGCACCTTGCCGCCGGTCTCGTTGATGACCGCGGTGGCCGAGTCCTGCAGCGTGTGGCCGAAGGCGTAGTCCGCCGTCAGGAAGAACCAGGACTTGCCGCCGCGCTCCACCATTGCGCGTGCGGTGGTGTTGGCCAGCGCGTAGGTGTCGTAGGCGTAGTGCACTGATACCGGCGTGCACAGGTCGTTGGTGATGCGCTCAGTGCCCGGGCCGGAGAACACCACGATGCGGTTCTTTTGTCTTGCAACCTCAAGCACCGCCAGCGCCGGCGCCGACGCGGCCACGTCGAGGATGGCGTCGACATTGGCGGTATCGAACCACTCGCGCGCCTTGTTGGCGGCGATGTCGGCCTTGTTCTGGTGATCGACCACCACCAGCTCGATCTTCTTGCCCAGCACCTTGCCGCCGAAATCGTCGATGGCCATCTGCGCGGCAGTGGCGCTGCCGCGGCCGGTGACGTCGGCATACAGGCCGCTCATGTCGAGCAGCATGCCGATCTTGACGACATCGTCAGAGACGGCGGCCCTGGGCTGGGCCTGGGCGGTGCTGCAGGCAAGCGCCGCGGCGCAGGCGAGGGCGCTGGCGGCAATGCGGCGGATCGCGTGGCGATGGTTCATGGTGTCTCCCTGATTTATTGTTGTTGGCTCATACCGTGGCGATCGGCGTCACCGGCGAGCCCACCGCGCCGGGCAGGCGCAGCGGCGGGGCGGTGAGCTGGAAGCGCGTGCGGCCGTTGGCGCGCAGCCAGTCCGCTAGTTCCCGCAGGTACCACAGCTCGCCCAGCGGCAGGCCCAGCTTGAACAGGCAGTGGTGGTGCAGCGGCAGCAGCGGGTGGTGCTTGTCGCCATCGGGCGCGGGGCGGGCGGGGTAGCGTTCCACCGCGTAGTTGTCGGCGATCAGCGCGGCGATGCCGGCATCGGTGATCCAGTTCAGCAGGCGCTCGTCGCGGCCATCCAGCGCGCAGCAACTGTGGTGCAGCACTGCTTCATCGGGGGTGCGCTGCATCGACAGCACCACCTCGGCAAAGCCGGTGCGCAGCAGCAGCATGTCGCCGCGTTCGACTTCCACCTTGCCGGCGTCCAGCGCGTGCATCAAGTCGTCGTAGCCGACATTGCGAAAGTCCATGCCGAAGGTGTGGGCCAGGTCCACCAGCACGCCCCGGCCCTGCATGCCCTTGACCGCGAAGTTCTCGATGCCCAGCGCCTGCGCGGCACTGTGATCGTGGCCGCAAGGGTGCGCGGCGAAGTTGTCGTCCTCGGCATAGTCCACCGGGCCGACGATATGCTCGTTGGCGCGGTAGCCGTTGTAGTAGACCCGTTCCGGGCGGCCGTCGCCGTCGGCATCGAACAGCGCGCCCACGTGCGCCAGCGCATCCCATTGCGTGCTGTATTGCAGGCACAGCAGCACCTGGTCGTCGCTGATGACGTCCGTGGCGGCCGGGTCCATCTTGGCCAGTGGGAAATTCACATAGGGGATGTCGTCGCGGAAGGTGGGCCGCAGCACCGGCGGATGCCGGCGCGGGTTGAGCTTGTTGCCGCCGGGGTAGTCCAGCGGCAAAGACAGGCAGAAGCTGATGCCGGCCTGCACCTCGCGCGCGCCTTTGACGACTTGTTCCGGGCCGATCAGGTTGACGCGGCCGAGCTGGTCGTCGGGGCCGAAGTCACCCCAGTTGGAACCTTGCGGACGTTGCTTCCAGCGCATGAGTCATGCCTCCTGTCGTGTGCGTGGCCCGAGGGAGCGGCCGGTGTATGGGGTATCAGTGCGGCGTGGCTGCGCGATGTGCGTGGCCACGCGGAAGGTCTCCTGTCCGGTTCTCGTGGCATGAAACCGGTTGCATCCTTATAGGCCATATTGCGGGGAATGGTCATTTTGCGGTGCAACAGGATTTCGGCGAGTTGGCCTCCTTCTTAGCGGCGGACGATGCTGGTTCATGATGTGTTGTCGTACAACATGACTGGGGAAGTGGCTTATATCCGTTCTGAAATAATGAGAGATAGGGAATTCCCGGGGTCATAGGCGGCCATAAGCGGATAGAATGTTGTCAGACAACGTAACACTAAAGGTGCGCGACGCGCGCCAGGCTGGAGATGACATGGCAGTGACCCCGACGGCAGGTGAGCAGGCGGCTCGCCCGCTGTACATCACGATGCACGCGAACGACAACGTTGCCATCGTGGCCAACGACGGCGGCCTGCCGGCGGGAACGGAATTCCCCTGCGGCCTGGTGCTGGCCGAGGGCGTGCCCCAAGGCCACAAGGTGGCGCTGACAAATCTGCGCGAGGGCGACGCGGTGATCCGCTACAACGTGGTGATCGGCTATGCGCTGAAAGACCTGCCGCGCGGCAGCTGGGTCAATGAGCGCGTGATCCGCATGCCGGCCGCGCCGGAACTGCACGACCTGCCGGTCGGCACGCGCGTGGCGCCGCTGCCGCCGCTGGAAGGCTATACCTTCGAGGGCTACCGCAATGCGGACGGCTCGGTCGGCACGCGCAATATCCTGGGCATTACCACCACGGTGCAGTGCGTGGAGGGCGTGGTGGAGTTCGCCGTGCGGCGCATCAAGGAAGAACTGCTGCCGAAGTATCCCAATGTCGATGACGTGGTGGGCCTTGAGCACACCTACGGCTGCGGCGTGGCGATCGACGCGCCCGATGCCGGCATCCCGATCCGCACCATCCGCAATATCGCGCTGAACCCCAATTTCGGCGGCGAGGTGATGATCGTCAGCCTGGGTTGCGAGAAGCTGCAGCCCGCGCGCCTGATCGGCGCCGGCACCATCCCGATCCAGAAGGAGGGCGAGCCCGATGTGGTTTGCCTGCAGGACGAGCAGCACGTGGGCTTTGCCTCGATGATCGATTCGATCATGGCCACGGCAGAGAAGCACCTGGCGCGCCTGAACGCACGCCGGCGCGAGACCTGTCCGGCGTCAGACCTGGTGGTCGGCGTGCAGTGCGGCGGCAGCGATGCCTTCTCCGGCGTCACCGCCAATCCCGCGGTGGGCTTTGCCACCGACCTGCTGGTGCGCGCCGGGGCCACGGTGATGTTCTCCGAAGTGACAGAGGTGCGCGACGGCATCGACCAGCTCACCGCGCGCGCCGCCACGCCCGAGGTCGCCGAGGCGCTGGTGCGGCAGATGGCCTGGTACGACCGCTACCTGGAGCAAGGCAAGGTCGACCGCAGCGCCAACACCACGCCGGGCAACAAGAAGGGCGGCCTGTCGAATATCGTGGAAAAGGCGATGGGCTCGATCGTCAAGTCCGGCACCGGCCCGATCCATGGCGTCACCGGCCCCGGCGAGAAGGTCACGCAGAAGGGGCTGATCTACGCTGCCACGCCCGCTGGAGATTTTGTCTGCGGCACGCTGCAGCTGGCCGCCGGCATGAACCTGCACGTGTTCACCACCGGGCGCGGCACGCCGTACGGGCTGGCCGAGGTGCCGGTGATCAAGGTGTCCACCCGCAACGACCTGGCGCGGCGCTGGCATGACCTGATGGATGTCAACGCCGGCCGCATCGCGACCGGCGAGGCCACTATCGAGGAAGTGGGCTGGGAGCTGTTCCACACGCTGCTGGCCGTGGCCAGCGGCAAGAAGTCATGGGCCGAGCACTGGAAGATCCGCAATGCGCTGGTGCTGTTCAATCCGGCACCGGTGACCTGAAGTCCGGGGCTGAAAAGCTCAAGTGCGCCCGCGCAACGGCTTGAGCAGATGCGACAGGCCGTTGTGATCCAGTTCATGCATCAGCGCCAGCAACGCGCCGATCTGCCCCGGCGGGAAGCCTTCGCGCGCGAACCAGTTCAGGTAATTGCCTGGCAGGTCGGCGATCACCGTGCCTTTGTGCTTGCCAAAGGGCATGGTGACTGTGACCAGCCGCTTGAGGGCGTCGGCGTCGAAATCGGTCATGGGTGGCGGTAAGTCGGAGGGCTCAACGCTATCACAGTCAGGGAAGCATAAGCCCATGCATTGACCGGAGGGATGAATGTGCGATGGGAGCCGTGATCGGATATGGCCCGACCGGACTCGTCGGAATGGACGCCGCCCGCCGTCACGCGCGCTGGATCTTCGCTTCTTCCACAGCCGCGCGCACGCATTCGGCCAGCAACTCTGACGCCCGGGTGCGCGTCGCGCGGGCCGTGCGCGCGATCACCAGCGGCTGGCGCACGGTGTCTTCCCGTATCGGCTTTTCCACGACGGCGGTGATCTGGGACGACGCCGGCGCCTGCGTGATCAGCAGCGCCGCGCCCAGTCCGTTCGCCACCATGCCGCGCGCCAGTTCCAGCGAAGTCGCGCGGTAGCGCACCTCGGGCTGCAGCCCGAATTGCCAGAACGGTGCCATCAGGAATTCACGGCTGTGCGGCAGGTCGATCAGGATCAGCGGTTCCTGCGCCAGTTCGTGCAGCGACAGGCTGCCTTTGCGCCTGGCCAGCCGTGAGCCAGCGGGCAGCAGGCCGTAGGGCCGCAGCTCTGCCAGCAGTTCGCGCTCGATGTCATCGGGCATGCCGACGTCGTAGGTCAGCGCCAGCTCGATCTGCCCGCCGTGCAGCCAGTCTTCCAGCTGGGCGAGATCCCCTTCGACAAAGCGTACCGACAGTTTGGGATAGCGCTCGCGTGCCAGGCGCAGCACCACCGGCAGGTAGACCGGCGCCAGCGTGCGGAAGACGCCGATCTGCACCTCGCCCGCCGCGGCATCGCCGCTCTTGTCCACTTCAAATGCCGTTGCTGCACCAAGGATGTGGCGCGCTTCCGCCAGCTTGCGCACGCCGAAGCGGGTCAGGGTCATCCTTGCGCCGACATCGCGGGCGAACAGGGCTTCCTCGAACAGCGTCTCCAGTTCACGGATGGCAACGGAGATGGAGGGCTGCGAGACGTTCAGCAGCCGCGCCGCCGCCGTGGTGCTGCCGGTTTCCGCCGCCGCGGCGAAGTAGCGCAACAGCCGCAAGGAGACACGCATCAGGAAATCCTATAGGTGCTAGTCGAATTCCATATTTTACTTGATAGCCTGCGCTGCGCAGAATCGGTATCACTGAAACGCAAGCCCGCGGGCTTGCAAGCCCTGGAGGCCAAGACGTGACCCATTCCGACCTGCCGCTTGCCGGCATCCGCGTGATCGATTTCTCGCGCGTGCTGGCGGGCCCATACTGCACGGCGCTGCTCGGCGACCTAGGCGCCGAGGTGATCAAGATCGAACCGCCGGGCGGCGACGACTACCGCGCGGTCGGTCCATTTGTTGATGGCAAGAGCGGCCTGTTCTCTGCCATGAACCGCAACAAGCAGAGCATCGTGATCGACCTGAAGACGGCAGCGGGCCTGGCGCTGGCGCGCTCGCTCTGCGCCCGGGCCGACGTGGTGGTCGAGAACTTCCGCCCGGGTGTCGCGGACAAGCTGGGCATCGGCTATGAGGCGCTGCGAGCGCTGAATCCGTCGGTGGTCTACGCCAGCGTGTCGGGTTTCGGCCAGACCGGACCGGAATCGCACCGCCCGGCCTACGACATCATCCTGCAGGCAATGTGCGGGCTGATGGATGCCACCGGCGCCCCGGACGGCACCCCGACCATGCTGGGCGAGGCTGTCTCGGATGCGGTCAGCGGCCTGTTCGCCTCATGGGGCGTGCTGGCCGCGCTGCTGGCGCGCGAGAAGACCGGGCGGGGCACGCATGTCGATGTCTCGATGTTCGACGCCACCCTGAGCCTGAGCGCCACCCTGGTTGCGCGCTATGCCGCGACCGGCCTGGCGCCGCGGCGCGTCGGCAACCGCCATCCCTCGTCCGCGCCGTTCGGCGTGTACCGCGCCGCGGACGGCTTCTACGTGGTGGCGGTGCTGAACAACAAGCTGTTCCTGGCGCTGGCCAATGCCATCGGCCGGCCGGAGATGGCACAGGATCCGCGCTTTGCCGACGACGAGACGCGCTGCCGCTTCGAGGGCGATCTGCGCGCCGGTCTCGAAGCCTGGTCGGCCAGCCGTTCCGTGGCCGAGGTGAACCGCCTGCTGAGCGAGGCGGGCATCCCTGTCGCGCCTATCCGCAACGTCAAGGAAGCCCTGGAGAGCGATCATGCCGCCCACCGCGGCTTGCTTACCGAAGTGCCCGAGCCGGAAGGCGGCACCGTGCGACTGCCCTCGCAGCCGGTGAAGTTCTCCGGCTACGGCGCCAACCGCGTGACGCCCGCGCCGGCGCTGGGGCAGCACACCGAAACCATCCTGGCCGAGCTGGCCAACGCTGCCACGGCGCCTCCGCAAGCGTTCAGCAAGGAGAAACAACATGCATAAACGACTGGGCGTAGAGCCGGGCGATCTTGAGATTGCCAATGCCATCGGACGCTTCGCGCAAAGCGAACTGGCGCCGAAGGCGGCCGAGGTGGACCGGGCCGAAGCCTCCACCACGTGCTATATGCCGCAACTTGCCGAGCTCGGCCTGATGGGGATGAACCTGCCGGAACGCTGGGGCGGCACCGAGACCTCGCCGGTGGCACTGATCCTGTCGCTGGCGGAGGTTGCCAAGGCCTGCGCCTCGACCTCGTCGATGATCGGCGCGCACTACCTGGCTACCGATTCCATCCTGATCGGCGGCGACGACAGCCTGCGCGAGCGCTACCTGCCGGATGCGGCCGCCGGCGGAAAGCTGGGCGCCTTTGCGCTGACCGAGCCGCGCGCCGGCTCCAACCCGGCCGACATGGCCACGCGCGCCACCCCGGAGGGCGACGGCTACCGCCTGCGCGGGGTCAAGCATTTCATCTCCAACGCCGACGCGGCGGACTTTATCGTCGTCTACGCCAAGACCGATCCCGCCGCGGGCACGCGCGGTATCAGCGCCTTCGTGGTGGACCGGCACAGCGAGGGCGTGCAGATCGCGCCCGCCGAGAAACTGATGGGGATTCGCGGGGCGCCGGCCCATGAGGTGGCGCTGGACTGCTTCGTCCCTGCCGCCAACCGGCTGGGGCCGGAAGGCACGGGCTTCCGTACCGCGATGAAGGTGCTGGACAACAGCCGCCTGGACGTGGCCGCCACCAGCCTGGGCATTGCCGAGGCAGCGCTGGCCTGCGCGGCGGATTGGGCCAGGCAGCGCCAGGTCGGCGGCGAGCCGCTGGCGCGCAAGCAAGGCCTGCAATGGATGTTCGCCGACATGCGCACGCGGCTGGAGGCGGCCTGGCTGCTGACCCTGCAGGCGGCGGTGCGGCGCCGGGACGGCGAGCCCTTCACCGAGCAGGCATCGATGGCCAAGCTCTATGCCTCAGAGATGGTCGGCTTTGTCACCGACGCCGCGCTGCAGATCCACGGCGGCTACGGCTTCACGCGCGAAATGCCGCTGGAGCGGCTGGTGCGCGATGCGCGGATCCTGCGCATCTATGAAGGCTCGTCGGAAATCCAGCGGACGGTGATTGCACGCGCGGTGCTGGCGTAAGCACCGCTGCAGATCCGACGGCCGGGGATCAGGCCGTGGCAGGCGTGTCAGGGCTGTCAGGCGTGGTGGCGGCGGGCGCGGCAGGTGCGTCAGGCGTGGCGGCGGGCGTGGCAGGCTTGGCTTTCCGCGGCCGGGCGCCCGCACTGCGGCGCGCCTTCAGCTGCTGGGCCCGCTTGGCATCCGCCAGGCTGACGACGCCGGCTTCATTGCCGTCCAGGTCCAGCCGCTTGGCGCCTTCCACCATGCACGACCAATAGCGTGCGCCGCTGCACCAGGTGCGGATCGCTTCACGCAGCTCCGCCTCGGTCAGGGCAAGCTTGCCCGCATGCTGGGCCAGATCCTCGAACGTGCCGACCTTCAGCGGCACCTTGGGCGCCGGGTTCTTCGGAAACGCCTTGGGGAAGTGCTTCTGCAGCCGGGCAATCGAATGCACCACCGGATCGACGGGCGGCTTCGCGGGTGCGGCAGCCGGCGCGGCAGCTGGCGCGGGGCGCCGGCGCTTGCCTTCCGTACGTGATTCGGCCTTCGCCTTGTTTGCCAGTTGATCCCTTAGTGCTGCGAGTTGTTCAAAGCCCATGATATTTGCCGTTCTGTGAACCAGAATTGTAGCAAGGCTGGGCCAATGACAGGTTCGGCGGCATTTTGCGTGCGGCGGGCATGGGTCGAATACGCCTCTCGCTCCCGAAAGGCGGGGCCCGGACAGAAGGGCTGGCGGCGGGACGTCCTCATATGATTGCCCTGAGCAGGCGGACCATCCGTTCGAAAATCGAGGAGCAGCGGTGGATTCCTATGCCATGAACGGTGAAACGCCAGACGAGTCGCACCTGCAGCAATCCCGCGCAGCGCTCACCCTTGCTGCGTTGGGCGTCGTCTACGGCGATATTGGCACGAGCCCCCTTTATGCGGTCAAGGAAACCTTCAATCCAGCCCATGGGATTCCCCTCGTAACCGAGAACATACTCGGCGGCATCTCCGCGATCCTCTGGGCGCTGATGGTGGTCGTTTCGCTCAAGTACGTGATCCTCATCATGCGGGCAAACAACAGGGGCGAAGGCGGCATCATGGCACTGCTCGCGCTCGCCCTGGCGTCCGTGAAAAAGGTCGGTCGCTCCCCGACGCCGATCCTGCTCGTGGGCCTGTTTGGCGCGGCGCTCTTCTATGGTGATGCCGTGCTGACGCCTGCCATGTCGGTGCTCTCGGCGCTCGAAGGCATCGAGGTGGGCACTACCGCGCTGCAGCCGTATATCTTGCCGGCATCGGTGGGTGTGTTGATCGCGCTGTTCCTGTTCCAGCGGCATGGCACCGCGGCCATCGGCGCGCTGTTCGGGCCTGTCACGATCGTGTGGTTTATCGCCCTTGCCGCCGCGGGCATCCACGGCATCGCCCGGTATCCAGCAATCCTGGGCGCGCTCAGCCCGCTGCACGCGCTCGGTTTCGTGACGCAGCACGGGTTCGCCTCGTTCGCGGTGCTTGGGGCGGTGCTGCTCGCGTTCACCGGTGCCGAAGCGCTCTACGCCGATATGGGACACTTCGGCAGTGCCCCGATTCGCCTGGCCTGGTTCGGCCTGGTATTCCCGGCCCTTGCACTCAACTACCTGGGGCAGGGCGCGCTGATCATTGTGAATGCAAAAGCAATCGAGAATCCCTTCTACCTGCTCTTTCCGTCGTGGGCCCTTTATCCGATGGTTGCACTTGCGACAGCGGCAACAGTGATCGCGTCGCAGGCGACGATTTCGGGTGCCTACTCGCTGACGAAACAGGGAATCCAGCTGGGCTATCTGCCACGCATGAACGTGGTGCACACATCAGAGCGGGCGATCGGTCAGATCTACATACCGACGCTCAACGGGATATTGCTTGTTGCGGTTCTGATTGCCGTGCTCGGCTTCGGGTCTTCGACCAATCTCGCTTCGGCATACGGTGTCGCGGTCACCGGCACGATGCTGGTGACGACGCTTCTCACCTTCTTTGTGATCCGCTACGGTTGGCGCTACAACCTGCTGCTAAGCCTTTTCGCGACCGGCTTCTTTATCGCGGTGGATATGGCTTTCGTTTCTTCCAGCCTGTTGAAAGTTGCCGAAGGGGGCTGGTTCCCGCTCGTTGTCGGGGCCGCGATGTTCGTCGTGATGCTGACATGGGTTCGCGGCCGGCAAGCCCTGTTGGAGCGGCTCCAAAGTACCGACGTACCCCTCAAGTCGTTCCTGGATTCGCTGTTTCTCGCACCACCACCGCGTGTGCCAGGCACGGCGGTGTTCCTCACCCCGACACCGGATGTGGTGCCACATGCGTTGATGCATAACCTCAACCATAACAGGGTGCTACACGAGCGCGTCGTGTTTCTCACCGTGAAGATGAAGGACGTACCATCGGTGCCGGTGACCGAGTGCGCGGCCGTTGAACCGCTCGGACACGCCTGCTACCGGATAACGCTGCGCTTCGGCTTCATGAACCGGCCCGATGTCGCGCAGGCGCTCGGCGCGCTGCCTCCGGCGGCTGGCCTGGAGTTTGACATCATGGACACCTCGTTCTTCCTGAGTCGCGAGGCCATCGTCCCTGCAGCCGGCGTTTCCAGTGGCATGGCCTCATGGCGTGAGCGTCTGTTTGCCACGATGAGCAGGAACGCCGGTAATGCTGCAGATTATTTCAACATACCGGCAAATCGCGTGATCGAGATTGGCACGCAGATCGAGATCTAGACCGCAGGCGGTAGCTGTTCTGCAAAGGACTCCGTGGCCCAGGCGTCCCGTACCTCGGCAGCCAGTTCATCGGCGCGCCCTTGATAGCGTGGCGAAAAATGGAACGGCGTCACCGCGCGTGCGCCGATGCTGCGCGCAATCCATCCGGCCTGGGCAGCGGTCAGGTGGTTCTTGCGCAGGCCGTGTGCCCGGTCAACGTCCAGGAACACGCTCTCGATGAAGAGCTGGTCGACGCCTTGCATCAGTTGCGACAGCGCTTGCACGTTCTCGCTCGTATAGCGCAGGTCGGTCACGTAGCCGATGCGCCGGCCGGGCTCGGCATCCAGGATCAGCCGGCTCAGCTCGCCGACCGTTCGCGCCGACGCATGGTCGCCGAGCCGGTCCCGCCACTGCACAAGGATCGGCGCATCGTCGGCTGCGCCGGTCAGGACGGCATGCTTGAGTTCGCGCAGCCAGGCGCCGGTGGTCAGGCCGGATGCGGCCAGGCGTTCCTTGTTGACGCCGAGCCGGGCCTTTTCCTCCACCAGGTAGGCCAGGCATGGAGTCCCGTGGTCAACAAAGCAGGCGCACACCCGGAACGTCGCTTCGTCGTGCACGATATCGCCGGTCCTCGCGGCGCGCGCTTCGGCTTCCCTGGCAAAGCCGTGCCGGCTGGAAAAGCAGGCGCGCCGCATCTGCCGGTCCAGTCCAAGTTCGGCCACTTCGATGACCAGTTCGGTGGCGTAGCGATGCACCACATTCCAGGTATAGGCAAGCAGCTTGTGCTCGACCTGCGCCAGGAATCCCGGCCCGCCGACCAGCACGATGCGCGGCTTGCGCCCGAGCAGCACCCGCAGCAGCTTGTCGAAGCCGGAGAAATGATCCATGTGTGCATGCGTGACAAACACATGCGACAGGCGCATCAGCTCGCGCGGCATCAGCCGGGCGATGTCGCCCAGGTCGAACAGCAGCGCGCGCCGTTCGTCCAGGAAGTCGACGAACAGCCCCGGGTCGCCAAAGGCATCGTTGACGAGGCGGGCTTCCAGCAAGGGACGCATGATCAATCGCGGTGCGACCGGCACCAGGCTCAGGCAAAGGCGCATGCTGGTCCGGGCTGCCAGTCACCGCCCGGTCAGCTGGCGCAGCAGCTTCTGCACGATCCGCTCATGCTCTTCCAGCGCCGCGTCAAGCGTCTGCGCGCCAAAACTTTCATTGTCCTGCTCAGCCAGCCCTGTGACGCGCGTGATGAACAAGGGGGTGTCGGTCGGTGCGGCCTCCGACACGCCCCGGAAGCGGGTCGTCACCATGCCGCCGGACTGCTCCAGCAGGGTGCGGCGGAATACCAGGTCGTTGTCCGCCATCCAGCGCGACCATTCGTCGTGGTCGGTTACCTGCACTGGCCGGTTCTTCTCATCAAGGATATAGAAGCGGCGCCATTGTTGTGCGTCTTGACGAGGCTTCATCGAAGGCCACCTCCGTACGGTTGTGGGCATCCGGGCTCGGCGGGCAACCGTGGCCGGAGTGCCGGAAGCTGGCCGTCTGTGGCCGCAAAGTGCTTTGCAAGGGACTGCCACGCAAGGCACGAGCTCACGTTGCCCTACAGCGAGTCTATTTAACGCCCGCCACAAACTGGAGTAGATTTGAAGAGACAGGCGCGCACAAGGTTGCCACCGGGGTGCCAGCGTGGCTGTCGCCTGGGAGTGTATGCATCATGGACGAAGACACCGTTGTCACCGTTACGGTACAGGACAATGGGCCGTACCGCATAAAAGGTCCCGTCAGGATCGTGACCCCGGCAGGCGCCACCTTCGCTTTTGAAGGCGAGCAGGTCTGGTTGTGCCGGTGCGGCCATTCCGAGAACAAGCCTTTCTGCGATGGCTCGCACAAGCGGCAGGGGTTCAGCAGCACACCACAGCCGAAGTCTTGAGCCGCCTGAGATCGTTTTTGTCAGGATGAAACTCTCACTGCATGGTTCAACGCAGCGGGGCGCGCATGCCGCCGCGCGGCAGGCAGCCAAGCAGCCTGTCGAAGGCCGGCGCGATGTCCTCTTCCGGTACGCAGGCATACCCCAGCAGCAGGCCTTGCTGGACGGCATCGCCGATGAAATAGCGCGACAGCGGCCGCACCACGATGCCGCGCTCGCGGGCGGCGGCGGTGATGGCCACGTCGTCGGCATCGTCGGGCAGGCGCAGCACCAGGTGCAGGCCGGCATTGCTGCCGTGCTCGTGCAGCGTCCCGGGGCCGAGGTAGCGCTCGATCAACGCGGCCAGGATGGCGCGCCGCCTGGCATACAGCGGCCGCATGCGGCGGATGTGGGCGGCATAGTCGCCGGCCTGCATGAATTCGGCGACGGTTGCCTGCGTCATCAGGTGGCCGGCCCGGTATAGCTCGGCGTGCGCGGTCTGGAAGGCGCCGGCGAGGCTGCGCGGCAACACCAGGTAGCCCATGCGTAAGCCAGGATAGAGCGTCTTGCTGAAGGTGCCGATATAGATCACCGGCGCATCCGGTTCCATGCCCTGCAACGACGGGATCGGCTGCCCGGAAAAACGGAACTCGCTGTCGTAGTCGTCTTCCACGATCCAGCTGCCGCGCTGGCGGGCGTATTCCAGCAGCGCGCGCCGGCGCTTCAGGCTCATCACGGCGCCAAGCGGGTACTGGTGCGAGGGCGTGACGAAGATAAATCGCGGCGCGGGCATGTCCCGGCCGGCTTCGGTTTCGGGCAGCGTCAGGCCTTCGTCGTCCACCAGCTTCGGCACCATGCCGATGTCGCTGACCTGAAGCACGCCGCGGATGCCCCAATAGCTGGGTTCCTCCACCCATGCCTGGTCGCCGGGCGAGCCCAGCATCCTCACCACCAGGTCGATGGCCTGGTGAATGCCCTCGGTGATCAGCACCTGGTCCGGATCGCAGCGCACCGAGCGCGCCACCCGCAGATGCGCCGCCAGGGCTTCGCGCAGCGCCGGCAGCCCGCCGCCATGGCTGTAGCTCAGCCACTCCGGGTGCGGGTTGCGCCACACGCGGGCCGAGATCTGGGCATAGCGGCGATGCGGGAAGCGGGTGACGTCGGGCACGCCCGGCATGAATGCGCCCCATTGCGTGGGCGAGGCCGAGGCATTGGCCAGCAGCCGCTGTCCGCGCGGCGACAGCCCGGGCATGGCCTGCGGCCCGACCTCGGTCGCCGGGACCGCGGCGGCGTTCAGGTAGCGCTCCGGCGCAGTGGCGGCAACGAAGGTGCCGCTGCCGGTGCGCGCGTACAGGTATCCCTCGGCCAGCAGCTGGTCGTAGGCAAACATCACCGTATTGCGCGACAGCCCCAGCTCGGCGGCCAGGTCGCGTTGCGGCGGCAGGCGCGTGGCCGGCGCAAGGCTGCCGTCCTGTATCGCGCCGCGGATGCATTCGTAGAGGCCGCGGTTGAGCGGTTTGCCCAGTGCCGCCGTGCCTTCGGGGCCCAGGCGCTGGAGCAGCTGGTCGCCGCAGATCGATTTCAAATTGGCACCATCGGAATTGCGAAAGCGGTACTGGATTATAGGGCCAAGGCCGGTTGAAATGGCTGGCATCGCTGGGCGCCTGCCAGCGGTGCCCGTTTCGCGAGTCGGCCGGTGCCGACAGTCCTTACCGCACAAAGACCATGAAAAACCTCGAACTGAACCAACGCCGTACCCTCGCGACGCCGCGCGGCGTGGGCGTGATGTGCGATTTCTACGCCGACCGCGCCGAGAACGCCACGCTGTGGGATGTGGAAGGCCGTGCCTACACGGACTTCGCCGCCGGCATCGCCGTGCTCAACACGGGCCACCGCCACCCGCGCGTGATGCAGGCCATCGCAGCGCAGCTGGAGCGTTTCACGCATACCGCCTACCAGATCGTGCCCTACCAGGGCTATGTCACGCTGGCCGAGCGCATCAACGCGCTGGTGCCGATCCAGGGCCTGAACAAGACGGCCCTGTTCACCACCGGCGCGGAGGCCGTGGAGAACGCCATCAAGATCGCCCGTGCGCATACCGGCCGCCCCGGCGTGATCGCCTTCTCTGGCGCCTTCCATGGCCGCACGCTGCTGGGCATGGCGCTGACCGGCAAGGTGGCGCCGTACAAGATCGGGTTCGGCCCGTTCCCCTCCGACATCTACCACGCCCCGTTCCCCAGCGCGCTGCATGGCGTCAGCACTGAGCGGGCGCTGCAGGCGCTTGAAGGCCTGTTCAAGACCGATATCGATCCGGGCCGCGTGGCCGCGATCATCGTTGAGCCGGTGCAAGGCGAGGGCGGCTTCCAGGCGGCGCCGGCCGATTTCATGCGGGGCCTGCGGGCGGTGTGCGACCAGCACGGCATCGTGCTGATCGCCGATGAAGTGCAGACCGGCTTTGGCCGTACCGGCAAGATGTTCGCGATGTCGCACTACGACGTGGAGCCGGACCTGATCACCATGGCCAAGAGCCTGGCCGGCGGCATGCCGCTGTCGGCGGTCAGCGGCCGGGCCGCGATCATGGATGCGCCGCTGCCCGGCGGCCTCGGTGGCACCTATGCCGGCAATCCGCTGGCGGTGGCGGCGGCGCACGCGGTCATCGACGTCATCGAGGAAGAAAAGCTGTGCGAGCGCTCCGCCGGCCTTGGCCAGCAGTTGCGCGAGCACCTGCTGGCGCAGCGCAAGCACTGCCCCGCCGTGGCCGAGGTGCGCGGGCTGGGTTCGATGGTCGCCGCCGAATTCTGTGATCCCGCCACGGGCCAGCCCAGCGCCGAGCATGCCAAGCGCGTCCAGGCCCGTGCGCTGGAAGCCGGCCTGGTGCTGCTGACCTGCGGCACTTACGGCAATGTCATCCGCTTCCTCTATCCGCTCACCATCCCGCAGGCGCAGTTCGACGCGGCGCTGGCGGTGCTGGCCCAGGCGCTGGCCGAATAAGGGGAACACATGGAACTCCAACATACCGCGCTGTTGCGCAGCCATTGCCTGATCGACGGCGAATGGACCGGGGCGCAAAGCGGCGCAGAACTCGCCGTCTTCAACCCGGCGACTCAAGAACGAATTGGCTCGGTGCCCCTGGCCGGCGCGGCTGAAGCCGAACAGGCGGTGCGCGCCGCCGAGCGCGCGCTGCCGGCATGGCGCGCGCAGACGGGCAAGGCGCGTGCCGCCGTGCTGCGCCGCTGGGCCGACCTGATGCTGGCGCACCAGGAAGACCTGGCCCGGTTGATGACCGCCGAGCAAGGCAAGCCCCTGGCCGAGGCGCGTGGTGAGGTGGCCTACGCGGCGAGCTTCCTCGAGTGGTTTGGCGAGGAAGCCAAGCGGGTCGATGGCGAGGTGCTGGCCAGCCCGCGCAGCAGCCAGAAGATGCTGGTGCTGCGCGAGCCGGTGGGCGTGTGCGCGGCCATTACGCCGTGGAACTTCCCCGCGGCGATGATCACGCGCAAGGTCGGCCCGGCGCTCGCCGCCGGCTGCACCATCATCGTCAAGCCCGCCGAACAGACGCCGCTCACGGCACTGGCGCTGGCCGTGCTGGGCGAACAGGCCGGCGTGCCGCGTGGCGTGCTGCAGGTGGTGACCGGCGACGCCGTGCAGATCGGCGGCGTGCTGTGCGCCAGCCCGGTGGTGCGCAAGCTCAGCTTTACCGGCTCGACCGCGATCGGCAAGCTGCTGATGGCGCAGTGCGCCGGCACCGTGAAGAAGCTTTCGCTGGAACTGGGTGGCAACGCGCCGCTGATCATCTTCGACGACGCCGACCTGGATCGCGCGGTCGAGGGCATCCTTGCCTCCAAGTTCCGCAACAGCGGCCAGACCTGTGTCTGCGCCAACCGCATCTATGTGCACGACCGCGTCTACGACGAGGTCGCGCGCCGGCTGGTCAGCGCGGTCGAACAGCTGCGGCCGGGCCATGGCGTCGACAGCGGGGTCACGCAAGGCCCGCTCATCGACGCCGATGCGGTGGCCAAGGTCGAAGCGCATATCGCCGACGCGCTCGCGCACGGCGCCACGGTGCTGACGGGCGGCCAGCGCCATGCGCTCGGCGGCACCTTCTTCGCGCCGACGGTGCTGGCCAATGCGACTGCGTCGATGCGGGTCGCGCGCGAGGAGACCTTCGGCCCGCTGGCACCGCTGTTCCGCTTCACCAGCGAAGCAGAAGTGGTGGCGATGGCCAACGATACCGAATCCGGGCTGGCCGCTTACTTCTTCTCGCGCGACATGGCGAAGATCTGGCGCGTGGCGCAGGCGCTCGAGTACGGCATGGTCGGCATCAATACCGGGCTGATCTCCAACGAGGTGGCGCCGTTCGGCGGCGTCAAGCAATCGGGGCTGGGCCGCGAAGGCTCACGCCATGGCATCGACGAGTATCTGGAGACGAAGTACCTCTGCATGGAAGTCGAATAACAGCAATGGGGTGAAGCACACCCCACCACCAGGGCGGGGCATGGCGCACCCACGCAGTGCGCTGGCCCCATGGAGACAAGACAGTCCGGCAAATGCCGGTGCCAGGTGGGCGATGGCGGTGTAAGACCTGCGCAAACTTCCAGGAAACGGAAGGGGGCGGACAGGACGTGCGCCGGGATCGGCCCAACGCCAATGGCACGCATATTGCGGACTGGGAAGTGCCATCCGTTCCTGTCAACGGATGCCATTTCTTCTATCGATGAGGGTACAAAGATGCGTTCCACTGCTATCCGCAGCCTGCTTGCTGTCACCCTGCTGGCGGCCTCTTCACTGGCACTTGCGCAAGGCGCCCGCGACTGGCCCAGCCAGCCGGTGCGTATTGTCGTGCCGTTCCAGGCCGGCTCGGCCACCGACCTGATCTCGCGCCAGATCGGCATCGGGCTCGGCAAGGAATACGGCCAGACCTTTGTGGTTGAAAACCGGCCGGGCGCCGCCGCGATGATCGGCAGCGAGGTGGCCGCGCGCGCGCCGGCCGATGGCTATACGCTGCTGATGTCCGGGCCGGCATCGATGGTGACCAACCGGTTCCTGTACAAGAAGCTCAGCTATGACCCGGATGCGTTCGAGAAGGTGGCAGTGGTCGCGGTCACGCCGAATATCCTGTTGTCCAACCCCTCGCTGCCATTCAAGACGCTGCCCGAGATGGTCGCGTATGCCAAGGCCAATCCGGGCAAGCTGACCTATGCCTCGTTCGGTACCGGCACTACCTCGCATATCGCCGGCGAGATGCTGAAGGCCGCGGCCGGCATCGATATCGTCCATGTGCCGTACAAGGGCGCCGGCGAAGCGATCCCGGCTCTGCTGTCGGGCCAGGTGTCGATGTATTTCGACACCATCATGACCGGCCTGCCGTATGTGAAGGCCGGCAAGCTGCGCGCGCTCGGCATGTCCACCGCAAAGCGCTCGCCCAACGCGCCGGAGATTCCGACGATTGCCGAGCAGGGTTATGCCGGCTTCGATATCGCGCCGTGGTATGGCATTGTCGCGCCCAAGGGCACGCCGGCCGACGTGGTCAGCAAGCTCAATGTCTCGATCAACAAGCTGCTCAAGGCCCCGGAGTTCCGTGAACGCCTGGCTGCCACCGGCGCCGAGCCGCGCGGCGGCAGTGTCGGCGATTTCAGCGCGATGGTCAGCGCCGAGATCCCGCGCACCGAAAAGCTGGTCAAGCAGTCCGGCGTGACCCTGCAATAAGCCGCGTGCAGCAACCCTGGGGCGCGCCCGCGCGCGCCCTCTTATCTGTTCTGAATGGAGTTCCCGATGTTGCCTTTCGACTGGACCTTTCCCTACCCGTCGCAAAAAATGCCGCTGCTGGCCGCCAACGCGGTCAGCACCAGTCAGCCGCTCGCCGCGCAGGCGGGGCTGCGCATGCTGTACGAAGGCGGCAATGCCATCGACAGCGCCATTGCCAGCGCGATTGCGCTGACCGTGGTGGAGCCGGTCATGAACGGCATTGGCGGGGACATGTTCGCGCTGGTCTGGCACGAGGGGCAGCTGTACGGGCTCAACTCCAGCGGCCGGGCGCCGGCGCGCTGGACCCTGGATCATTTCGCCGGGCACGACAGCATGCCCCAGGTGGGCTGGGATACGGTCACCGTGCCGGGCCAGGTCGCAGGCTGGAAGGCGCTGTCGGCCCGCTTCGGCAAGCTGCCGTTCGCGCGGCTGTTCGCACCGGCCATCGAGTACGCTGAACAGGGTTTCCTGGTGTCGCCGCAGATCGCACGGCAATGGGCCGCGCAGGTGCCGGTGCTGGCCGGCCAGCCTGGCTTTGCCAAGGCGTTCCTGCGCGACGGCAGGGCGCCGCAGGCGGGCGAGCGCTGGCGTTTTCCGGAGCAGGCCGCCACGCTGCAGCGCATTGCCGAGAGCGATGGCGCAAGCTTCTACATGGGTGAACTCGCCGCGCGCATCGTCGCGTTCGCCGAGGAAACCGGAGGCGCCATCCGCGCCGACGACCTGGTCGCGCATCGCGCTGCCTGGGTCCAGCCGATGGCGCAGCAGTTCCGCGGCTACACGCTCCATGAAATTCCCCCGAACGGCCAGGGCATCGCCGCGCTGATCGGCCTTGGCATCCTGGACCGCTTCGACGTGGAAAGCATGGGCTGCGACAGCGCCGGCTTCTACCACGTCAGCATCGAGGCGATGAAGCTGGCCTTCGCCGACCTGCACCGCCACGTGTCGGACCCCGCCACCATGCAGCACGCGCCCGCCGCCTTCCTGGATCCGGCCTATCTTGCCGAGCGCGCGGCGCTGATCGATATGAAACGCGCCGGCACACCCACCGCTGGCGTTCCGAAGAGCGGCGGCACCGTCTACCTGTCCAGCGCGGATGCCGCGGGTTCGATGGTGTCGTATATCCAGTCCAACTACCGCGGCTTCGGCTCCGGCGTGGTGGTGCCCGGCACCGGCATCGCGCTGCATAACCGCGGCGCGGGCTTCAACCTCAAGCCCGGCCACGCCAATTGCGTGGCGCCGGGCAAGCAGCCGATGCACACCATCATCCCGGGCTTCGTCACCCGCAATGGCGAACCGGTGATGTCATTCGGCGTGATGGGCGGCTCGATGCAGGCACAGGGCCATGTGCAGATGATGGCGCGGCTTGCTGCCTTCGGCCAGAACCCGCAGGCCATGAGCGATGCCCCGCGCTTCCGCGTGGAGCACGGGCCGGTGGTGAATGTCGAGGCGCATCTGCCGCCGGACGTGGTCTCCACGCTGCGCGGCATGGGCCATCGCGTTGAAGTGGCGCCGCGCGACAGCCTGGAGTTCGGTTCGGCGCAGCTAATCTACAAGGCGCCGGACGGCTATATCGCGGCCTCGGACTCGCGGCGCGACGGGCAGGCAGTGGGGTTTTAGGCGCGAGCCGCCCGCGGTCACAGCGGCGCAGGCTGGGGCTGGCTGGCAGGCGTGGCCGCGGCGGGCTTCTTGTTGTCAGTGCCGCTATATGAGAAGTACCTCGCCTTCGCGCCCCTGGCCCAGTACGCCACGGTGAAGTGCTTGCTGTCGCGCCCATAGAGCAGTTCCAGGCTGCCATTCGCGGCGGCCCACTCGGCGTAGCCATTCTCCGCCGCGCCTTCGGTCTTGCGCAGGGGCGCATAGCGTTCGTCGAGCTTCTTGCGCACCTCGTCCAGCGCCGTGCGCTCGAACGTCATCGTGATCAGTGCCACGGTGTCCTGCGCATCGCAGTTCAGGATCACGCGCGTCAGGCCCGGGAGGTGGAAGCGCTCCAGGTGCCTGAGCTCGACGGCATCGCCACCGGCCCACTCGGATTTGCCGGTCCTGGCGTGATTCTGCGGCGGCGCCAGGCGAGAGCACCTGGCCTTGCCCAGCTCCAGTCCCAGCGGCGCCGCGGTGTTGCCGGCTGCGTCAGGCTGGGCAGGGGATGCGGCATGGATCGAAACGGATGTCAGCAGGGTGGCGCAGAGCAGGGCGACCTGCTTCAGGTTCAGGCGGGAAAGTGCTTTCACGGTCTTGAGGAGAAGTTGTCAGCCGGGATTCTACGGCTTTCTTGCTTCCTGCCGTCTGATCTTGCTAATGACGGGTGTGCCTGCCTGCGCGGCTTGCGCCGGCATGAAGCGGCGGGTGGCGGCCCAGAACACCAGCGCCAGCAAGCTGACCACGGCGCCCAGCGCGCAGACGCAGCCTGGCGGTCGCGCGCAACATCCTGTCCGACCGCCTGCGCCGGTTGGTGGAAGCCGGCATCCTGACGACGCAGCCGGCTTCCGATGGCAGTACGTATCACGAGAATGTGCTGACGAAAAAGGGAGAGAGAGTGTTCCCCGTCGTATTGGCCTTGCGCCAATGGGGCGAACACCATCTGTTTGCGCGCGGCGAGCGGCGCTCGCAGATGGTGGAAAAGCGGACCGGGAAGCCGGTGCCGCTGATGATGCCCCGGACCAGCGACGGTGATGTGCTGTTGGCCGGGGAAACGGAAGTGCGCAAGCCGCGCTAGGAGCGGGCGGTGGCGAGGTCGTCAATAGTCGCCCGCTTTTCAGCACGGGCGACATGATTCTTGCCTTCAACTACCCCGATAAGTCCCGAAGCTCCACGGCGAACACAGCAACGGCACATGGTAATGCTGCGCGGCGTCCGCGATGGTAAAGCGCACGGGCACGATGTCGGCGAACACGTCGGGGGTGCGGAAGTAGTCCGCCACCCAGAAGCGCAGCTCGAACTCGCCGGTGCGCGCCTGGGCCGGCGGCAGCATCGGCGTGTCGGTGCGGCCGTCGTGGTTGGTACGGGTGCGCGCGATCAGCCGTGGCGGCTGGGTGGCAACGTCGAACAGTTCCACCTGCATGCCGGCCACGGGGCGGCCCAGGGATACGTCGAGCACATGTGTGCTGATGCCTGCCATGATGCGTGTGTCTCCGGGTTGGGCCGCGGCGTCAGCTGCCGCGGTAGTAGTTGTAGCTCCACGGCCCGAACAGCACGGGCAGGTGGATGCGCTGGCTGGCGTCGGTGACGCGCAGGCGCAGCGGGATCTTCGACAGGAAGGAGGGTTGCGGCAGGCTGGCCTTGCGCGCGGCAAAGTACTCGTCCGCGTGCAGGATCAGTTCGTAGGTGCCGGTGCGGTAGCTGTCGCCGATCAGCAGCGGCGGTTCGCTGCGGCCGTTGGCGGCCAGCGTGACGGTCTGCAGCGGGGTGCGCTGGCCATTGTCGATGCGGAACATCTCCACGCGCATGCCGGCCGCGGGCGTGCCGTGGTAGGTGTCCAGCGCGTGCAGCGTCAGGCGCGGGCTCAGGCCGCCTTGCTGCACCGGCGCAGCGGTCTGGTTCGGGGTCGCCGCCTCCGGCGTGGCGCCCCAGCTGGCGCCGGCCAGCAGCGCGCCGCCGCCCAGCGTCATCGATTGCAGCGCGAAGCGCCGGCGGGTGGGATCAAAAGCGTGGTCGTCCATGTCAGGCCCCTTGCTTGCCGTGCTTGCCGCCCAGCTTGCGGATGCCGATCAGCACCAGCACCGCGGCCAGCACCTCGATCACCGCCACCAGGTACAGGCCGGAGGTGAGCTTGCCGGTGGTGTTCTTGATCAGCCCCATCACATAGGGCGCGCCAAAGCCGGCCAGGTTGGCCACCGAGTTGATCAGGGCCACGCCCACCGCGGCGGCGCTGCCTGCCAGGTAGCGGTTGGGCAGCTGCCAGAACACGGGGATGGCGCTCATGGTGCCGACCAGCGCGGCAGTCATGGCCAGCAGGGCGATCACCGGCGACAGCACCTGCGCGCCCAGCAGGACGGCCAGCACGGCCATGGCACCGCCACCGACCAGCGCCGCGCCGCTGAAGTGCCAGCGCACTTCGTTGCGGCGGTCGGAATGCGCACCGTTGAGGATCATGCCGGCGGCGCCGCACAGGTAGGCCACGGCCGCGATCCAGCCCACCGCCATCGGCGTGGTGAAGCCCACGTCCTTGATGATGGTCGGGATCCAGAAGGTCAGCGTCGAGTTGGCGCACAGCAGGCAGAAGAAGATCGCGATCAGCAGCCACACCTTGGGGTTGGTGAAGAGCGTGCGCCAGTCGTGGCCGCGCTCGCCCAGGGCGGCGTTGTCGCGCTTGAGGGCGTCCTGCAGCACGCGCTTCTCGTCGTCGGAGAGCCAGCGCGCCTGCTCCGGCTTGTCGGTCATGTAGAACCAGGCAAAGATGCCGGCCAGCACCGACGGGATGCCTTCCAGGATGAACAGCCACTGCCAGCCGTGCATGCCGTTCACGCCAGCCATGCTGGTCATGATCCAGCCGGCGAGCGGGCCGCCCAGCACGCCGGCGATGGCCGATGCGGACATGAAGGTGCCGAAGGCGCGCGCGCGGCGCTGCGACGGGTACCAGTAGGTCAGGTACAGGATCACGCCCGGGTAGAAGCCGGCTTCGAACGCGCCCAGCAGGAAGCGCAGGATGTAGAACTGCGTGGGCGTGGTGACAAAGGTCTGCAGCATGCAGATCACGCCCCAGCAGATGGTGATGCGCATGATCGTCTTCTTGGCGCCGATCTTCTGCAGCAGCATGTTCGACGGCACCTCGAAGAAGAAGTAGCCAAGGAAGAAAATGCCAGCGCCCAGCCCGTACACGGCCTCGCTGAAGTGCAGCTCATCCAGCATCTGCAGCTTGGCGAAGCCGATGTTGACGCGGTCCAGCCAGGCCAGTACCCACAGCACCCCAAGGAAGGGCAGCAGGCGCCAGGTTACCTTGCGGTAGACGCTGTCCTCGGCGTCGTCGGCGGTGCCGGCAAATACCGGGATGCCTTGTTTCGTGATCGACATGATGTCTCCTGTCTTGTCGTGTTCTGCCAGGTCTTGCTTGGCGGCGGTGCATGCCGTCCGCCGGGTTGGGAGCAAGTATATGAATGGCCCGCCAATGCGAAACGAGGGGGCTGGTATAGACCCCATAGCAGCACCGATATGGGCTGCAATCCCTTGTGTGGCGCGGGTTTGCGGGTGCTCCGGCGGGGCCCTGGCGGACCTATGGATTACCCTAGGCAGGCCGTTTTCCGGGGTGCGCGCACGCGGACCGGGCAGGCTCGTCCGGGTTGTACCGGTTGCCGTGCGGTGCGCGACACGCTACAAAGTCGCCATTGCCTGGCATGGCGTTGCCGCCCGGAGCGGCGGCAGCCGCACCCGCCAGGCCTCCACTTTTCCTGCCACGGACCCAATATGATTCGCGCCGACGACCCGTTCGATACCTACCTGCTGCGCGTGCTGTGCATCCTGATCGCCGAGCAGAGCGTGTCGCGCACGGCGATCCGCCTGAACCAGTCGCAGCCGGCCATCAGCGCCGCGCTCAAGCGCCTGCGCGCGATCTTCAACGACCCGCTGCTCACGCGCGAGAAGAACGTGATGGTGCCGACCGAGCGCGCGCTGCAGCTGGCGCGCAACGCCCAGGCAGCGCTCAGCGCGCTGGACAACCTGCTGGTCTCGGACGACCGCTTCGATCCCGCCACCACCGAGCAGAGCTTCGTGGTGGCCATGCCTGACTACCTGGCGCCGCCGTTCTTCGCGCACGTGGTGCGCGCGGTGCGGCGTGCGGCGCCGCACGCGCGGCTGTCGGCGCTGCCGCTGGGGGCCACCTTCGATTACGAGCAGGCGCTGTCGGCGGGTACGGTGGACATCGTAATCGGCAACTGGCCCAACCCGCCTGAGCACCTGCACCTGTCCGTGCTGCTGGAAGACGAGGTGGTGTGCGTAGTGGCGCAGGACAGCGTGCATGCGCAGCCCGGCAAGTTCACGGCCCAGGCCTACCTGGGCGCCTCGCATATCGTGCCCACGCCGTATTCGCGCGACCAGCGCGGCCTGGTCGATGCCGGCCTGAGCACCATGCGCGTGCACCGCGACAACCGCATCAGCTGTCCCTACTTCAACCTGGCGCCCAGCCTGATCCCCGGCACCGACCTGATCCTGACCACCGCACGCCACTTCGCCAACTACCATGCGCAGCATGTGCCGCTTGCGGTGCTGGAGCCGCCGATCGAGTTCCCGTTCATGCGCTTCTACCAGCTGTGGCATCCGTCGCGCCACCGCTCGGCCGCGCATGTCTGGCTGCGCGGCATGCTGACCGCCGCCTCGCAGGAGCTGCGCGACCTGCGCGATATGCGCCGCTAGCGGTATCGGTTTCTGTTATGGGATCTATAGGGCGCGGGCTCTCGCCGCTGCGGCGGGCCGTTCCTATACTCGGCCCCGTATCCAACGATTCCCCATGCGCGGGATCCCTACGGGAGAAGCATCCATGTCTCAACCACTCGACCTGGCGTCGGTCAACGCCCTGGACGAAGCGGCCTTTGCCGATGCCTTCGGCAGCGTGTTCGAACACTTTCCGCAGGCTGCCGAGGGCGCCTGGGCGCAGCGGCCGTTCGCATCGGCAACGGCGCTGCATGGCGCCATGATGGATGTGGTGCGCAAGCTCGATGAGCCGCGCCAGCGCGATTTCCTGAACCTGCACCCGCAGCTGTCGGCACGCAATATCCGCGCGGGCACGATGACCGCCGATTCCAACGCCGAGCAGAAGAGTGCCGGCCTGGATGCGATGTCGGCGCAGCAAGAGGCCGCGCTGGACCAGCTCAACGCTGACTACCAGGCGCGCCATGGCTTCCCGTTCATCATCTGCGTGCGCCACTACACCCGCGAAGGCATCTTCGCCGCGTTCGAGCGCCGGCTTGGCCGCAGCACGCAGCAGGAGCTTGACGAAGCGCTGGCACAGATCGCCGCGATCACGCGCGGGCGGCTGGCGGCGCGGCTGGCCGGTTGAGTTCAGCGCTTATCCAAAGGCTTCAAGACCCAGCGCCAGCATCCCCACCAGGATGAGGCTGGCGGCCCAGACCGCCTCCAGGTTGAACCAGCTCCGCGACACGAACTTCAGTCCCAGGTAGCGGTAGACCAGCCATGCCATGCCGCCGCCCACGGCGAACATGGCCAGGGTGTGGATGACGGCGACCACCAGCGCCATGCCCAGGTTGGCGCTGGCGAGCGTGGCGGCGGCCTGGTGCCCCAGGTCCGCCTCGACACGGCAGAGGCCGAGATAGATCGGCACCAGCATCAGGCCGGCGCCATGCGCGATCGCCACTGCGAACGACCATAGCGCTAGCCGCGATGGCGCGATGCGCACCAGTGCCCGCGGGTGGCCTCGCCTGAGCAGCAGCACGATGCCGCAGCCAATCAGCAGCGCGCTGGCGCCGATGCGGATCTGCGCTTGCCAGGCGACCAGGGCCGCCAGCATGCCGAAAGGCAGCGTTACCGCCAATACCGCAAGCGCGTGCCCGCAAGCCAGGTACCCCAGCGCGGCAAGGAGGGCGCGGCCGCTATGCGCCAGCAAGCCGTTCGATACCGCCAGCGGCCAGCCCATGGCCGGGTTGATGCCGTGATAGAGGCCGCTGGCCAGCACTGCCGACCAGAGGCCGATCTGTTCCCAGGCGTGACCGGTCAAGCCTTGACCGACGGATAGCAAAACGAGTCGGTCGAACAGTCGCCGCCTTCCAGCCGGATCTGGTGCGCGCGGTAGCCTTCCGGAAACTCGACCCAATAGTCATCGGCCAGCGTCAGCCCGCCGTCAGGGCCGGCATGCGCCATGACCTGCGTGCCGGGGATGCCGTCTGGGTAGAACTGGTTGTCCCAGGTGGAGTAGAGCGAGTTGGTCCAGTAGACGCGCTTGCCGTCGCGGCTGATCTCGACCATCTGCGGGCCGCCGGCAAATGGCTTGCCGTTGGGATGCGGCGTGCGGCGGACGATGCCGCCGATATGGACCGAGCCGGCGAGCTTCAGGTTGCGCGGATCGCTCACGTCATATTGCCGCATTTCGCCGGTGCCCCAGCAGGACACGTAGAGGAACTTGTCGTCGAGGGACAGATCGATATCGGTCACCAGCGGCGGCACGGCACCGAAGCCCTGCAGCAGCGGCGGCAGCAGGCTTGCGTCGGCGGCTTCGGGCGGGATGGTTGCCGTCTTCTCGGCGTGGAACTTGCCGCCTTCGCGCCACCAGGTCCAGATCGAACCTTCCAGGTTGGTGGTGTCGACCACCACGCCAACAAAGCCGTATTCCCGGATCGGATCATGCGCAGGCCGGACTTCCAGCGCCATCTGGTGGTTGGCGCCCAGGTCGATGGTCTGCACGTTGCGGCGCGCCCGCAGGTCCCAGAAATGCAGCTTGTGCCCGTAGCGGTTGCCCAGCAGGTCCTCGGGCACCAGCCCGTTCTCGAACTGCGGCGGCAGGGCCCATTCGCTGGACACCATGTAGTCGCGCGGCAGGTTCCACCAGAAGTCGTAGTGCTTCTCCTGTTCGCCGCGGTCGATTTCCCAGCGGCCCAGCACGTCGAAGGTCTCGCAGTCCATGATGAAGATGCCGGGCGCGCCGTCCGTGCCATCCGGGCCACCGCCCCCGAGCGTGCTGACGTAGATGCCCTCCGGCCCGCAGTGCACGGTATGGGGCCTGGAGTAGCCGGTCTTGCGGAAGATCTCGTCCGGTTCAACGATCTTGTGGATCCGTGCCTGGGTCGGGTGCGGCTTGGTGTCGATGATATACAGGCGCGACGAGCGCATGCCCGGAATGATCAGGTAGCGCCGTTCGAGAAACGCATGGCCGGTCAGCGGCGACAACGACGACGAGCACGCATTCCAGCCGAAATGGTGCAACTCGTCGCCCTTGTTGGTCATCGGCACGGTATGCACGACCTGGCTGTAGGTGGGCGAGCCGGGTTTGGCGTCGATCACCGCGAGCGCGTCTGGCTGCGAGGCGTCGGGGCTTAGCAGCACCGTGTAGGCAAATGATTCCGCTGGTGCGCTGATCGCGAGTTCCGGCGAGGCGTGAAACGTCGGGTCTGGCCGCATGTTCATGGTGAGCCTCCTTTGTTTTTCAGAACGTCGCAACGTCGCCGCTACATCACTTGCCATGGTGCATGGCCAAGGTGCAGGGTAAGCCTACTTAGCCTAGGTCGTTCTCAATACCGAGTCAAAGGCGGCGCAGGCGCGGCAAGTGAATAGCCCCCAGGGTGCCTATTCATGCTGGCAAAAGATGCGCTTCGTGAAATAGAGATTTACGAAAAGCCGTAAATCGCGCAGAAATGAGGCTTCGGGCCAGCGAGCAAGCCACGCGCTGCACCGGTATCAGAGAAACGATCAGCGAAATGGAAACCCAAGCAATGGATGCGGTAAAACCTCAAGGTGAGGGCGATGGCGAGTTCTGCCTGGACAATCCGGCACTGGAAAGCATCGGTGTCAGGATCACCCAGTGGCGCGACGACTATGTAGAACTTGAACTGCCGCTTGCGCCCAATATGCTCAACCGCAGCCGGGTGGTGCATGGCGGCACCCTCTGCACCTTGCTCGACGCCGCCACTGGCTATTCGGGCCTTTACTCGGCGCCGGGCGAAGCCGCGCGCCATGCGGTCACGCTGTCGCTGACCTCGAACTTCCTGAGCAACGGGACGGGCAAGCTGCTGACCGCAAAGGGCATGGTCGACCGGCGCGGACGCTCGATCTTCTTTTCGCGCGCAGAGGTGTGGCTGGATGGGGAGTTGCTGGTGGCAACGGGTGTCGCCACGATGAAGTACCTGAAGTAGGTGGCCCGTCTCAGGCGCCGTCCTGGCGCCAGCGCGTCGGCGACTTGCCGAACTGTGCCGCGAACCAGCGCGAGAATGCGCTGGGTTCCGAAAACCCCAGCAGCGTGGCGACCCGGGCGAGCGGCCGCTGCGGATCCTGCAGATAGCGTTGCGCAAGCTCGCGGCGCACTTCATTGACCAGCGCGGAGAAGGTATCGCCATCCTGCTCCAGCTGGCGCTGCAGCGTGCGCGGACTGATGCCGAGGCTTTGCGCGACCTGTTCCACCGCGCCGCGCCCGCGCGGCAACAGCTGGTGCAGGGTGCGCCGGACGTCGGCCGCGATGGAAGGCTTGCCGGCCCCCGGCTGCAGGTCGAGGAAACCCCTGGCGTACCCGGCCAGGCTGGCATCGGCCAGCGGGTTGATGCGGTCCAGGTCGCCGCTGGCGAGTACCAGCCCGTCGAACTCCGAACCGAACTCAATGTGTTGCCCGAACAGGCGCCGGTGGATTTGCAGGTCGGCCGGCGCCGCATGGGCGAAATGCACGCTGTGCGGCTTCCAGGACGCGCCCAGGATGGCGCGGATCAGGCTGTACAGGGCGGCGACTGTCAGTTCCATGGCCTGCCTGCCAGGCTGGTGGCGGCCCGTCTGCAACGTCACATGCAGCACCGTGATCTCTGGATATTCCGTGACCAGGATGGAGATGGAGTCGCTGAGCCAGTGGCGGTAGCGCTCGATCTCCGCCAGCGCGTGGCGCAGCGTGGGCTGGTGCTGCAGCAGCAGGCTGACCGGGCCGAAGTCTGACAGGCGCCACGATTCCCCCACCATCAGGCCAAGCGAATGGCAGGCCGTGACTCGCGCCGAGGCCTCCAGCACTTCGGCCAGGCGCGCTTCCGGGATGCGCAGGTCCGGGGTGTACAGGCAGGCCTGGTCCAGGCCGGCCTGGGCCACCATGCGCACCGGATCCAGGCCCGCGCCCCGGGCAATCTCCAGGTATTTGGTCAGGGAAGCGCTGCGAACAAGGACGGTCATAAGGCTGCCGCGAGAGTGGGTGGGGGCGTCGGTCGCGTCCGTCATCAAATGTCAAATCCTGGCGCGATCGGTCAAGGGTGCCGCGCCATGGCTGTCTGACAATCGTTACCGTCGCGCCAATGATAGCGGCGCGGGCAGGACACGACAATCAGGAGACAGCCTTGGCAAAAGCCATTCGCATGTATGAGACCGGAGGGCCCGAAGTCCTCCGCTATGAGGACGCCGAGGTAGGCGACCCGGGCCCGGGCGAGGTACGGATCCGCCACGTTGCCGTCGGGCTGAACTATGCCGACACTTACTTCCGCAACGGCACCTACCCGGTGCCGCTGCCCGGCGGCATGGGCGTGGAGGCAGCCGGCGTGGTGCAGGCTGTCGGGCCGGGCGTGACCCATGTCGCGGAGGGCGATCGCGTCACATACACCGGCTTCATCAACACCCTGGGTGCGTACAGCACCGAGCGCCTGGTGCCTGCCGCACCGCTGATCCGCCTGCCGGAAGCGATCAGCTTCGAGACCGCGGCAGCCATGACCATGCGCGGCCTGACCTCTGCCTACCTGATGCGCCGCATCTACCCGTTCAGCGGTGGCGAAGCCATCCTGCTGCACGCGGCTGCCGGCGGCGTGGGGCTGATCGTCTCGCAATGGGCCCGGTTGCTCGGCCTGACCGTGATCGGCACCGTCTCGACCGAGGCCAAGGCAGAGGTGGCGCGCGCCCATGGCTGCGACCACATCATCAACTACAGCCATGAGGACGTGGCAAAGCGGGTGCGGGAGCTGACCGATGGCGCGGGCGTGTCCGTGGTCTTCGACAGCGTGGGCAAGAACACCGTCATGGCGTCGCTGGATTCGCTGAAGCGACGCGGGTTGATGGTCTGCGTCGGCACGGCCTCCGGCACCATCCCGCCGTTTGATCCGCAGCTGCTGGCGAGGAAGGGCTCGGTCTACCTGACCCGTCCGGCGCTGGCCGACTACATTGCGGACCCCGCCGAAAAGGCCGAACTGGCCGCCGAGGTGTTCGGCCACGTTGCCGCTGGCCGTATCCGCATCGAAATCAACCAGCGCTACGCGCTGCAGGATGCCGTGCAGGCCCACCGCGACCTGGAATCACGCAAGACCACCGGGTCTTCGATCTTTGTGCTGTAAAGGAGCGTCCCCATGCGAGCCCAACCCCTTACCTGCAATATCGGCGCCGAAGTCAGCGGCGTCAGACTGGCCGATGCCGCGCGCGACGACGCGCTGTTTGCCGAGATCAAGTCCCTGCTGCTCACGCACAAGGTGCTGTTCCTGCGCGACCAGAAAATCTCCCGCGCGGATCACGTGGCATTCGCGCGCCGCTTCGGCGAACTGGAAGACCATCCCGTCGCGGGCAGCGATCCCGACCATCCGGGACTGGTCCAGATCTATCGCAGCGACAAGCGCGAGAACTATGAGAACAGCTACCACACCGACGGCAGCTGGCGCGAAACCCCGCCCATGGGCTGCGTGCTGCGCTGCATCGAATGCCCGCCGGTCGGCGGCGACACCATCTGGGTCAACATGGCGGCGGCCTACGAGCACCTGCCCGAGGAAATCAAGCAGCGTATCGCCGGCCTGCGCGCCAAGCACAGCATCGAGCATTCGTTCGGCGCGGCGATGAGCCCGGAAAAGCGCGCCAGCCTTGCCGCGCAGTACCCCATGGTCGAGCACCCGGTGGTGCGCACGCATCCGGAGACCGGCGAGAAGGCGCTCTACGTCTGCGGCTTCTCCACGCATTTCGCCAACTTCCATACGCCCGAGAACGTGCGCTACGGACAGGACAAGACCCCGGGCGCCAGCCATCTGCTGAACTACCTGATCAGCCAGGCGGCGATTCCCGAATACCAGGTGCGTTTCCGCTGGCAGCCCAACAGCGTGGCCATCTGGGACAACCGCTGCACCCAGCACTACGCGGTGCAGGACTACTGGCCGGCGCCGCGCAAGATGGAGCGCGCCGCCATCATCGGCGACAAGCCGTTCTAAGGCGCGCCAGCCGCCGCCAGGCCACGTGCCTTTATCAATGGAGACATGCCGTGAATTACCTCGATGGATCCCTGTTCCCTGAAAACCAGCAGCCGTTGATCATCACCGCGGCACCCTACGCACCGGGCTGGCTGCCGTCCGATTTCCCGGAAGACATCCCCGTGACGATGGAAGACCAGATCCAGAAGGCCGTGGACTGCTACAACGCTGGCGCGACTGTGCTGCACCTGCATGTGCGCGAACTCGACGGCAAGGGCTCGAAGCGTCTGTCCAAGTTCAACGAGCTGATTGCCGGGGTGCGCAAGGCGGTGCCGGAGATGATCATCCAGGTGGGCGGATCGATCAGCTTTGCGCCGGAAAACGAGGGGGATGCCGCCAAGTGGCTGTCCGACGACACGCGCCACATGCTTGCCGAACTCGACCCCGTTCCGGACCAGGTGACCGTCACGGTAAACACGTCGCAGATGAACGTGACGGAGCATGCGGAACTCGCGGATTTCAAGGGCACCTCGCGTGAGAATCCCGCGATCTTCAATGCGTACAAGGAAATGACGGTTCCCGCCCAGCCGGGCTGGGTCGAAGAGCACATCCGGCGTCTTTCCGCTGCCGGCATCCAGAGCGCATTCCAGTGCTACAACATCAACAGCTTCGAATCCGTTGAGCGGCTGATCCGGCGCGGCGTGTACAAGGGCCCGCTGGTCATGAACTGGGTGGCGATCAGCGGCGGCATGGATGCGCCCAGCGTCTTCAACCTCGCCAACATCGTTCGCGCCGTCCCGGATGGCGCGGTGCTGACCGTTGAAAGCTCCGTGCGCAACGTGCTGCCTGTGAACATGATGGGGATTGCGCTGGGCCTGCATGCGCGATGCGGGACCGAGGACTGCCTCTGGAACCAGTCGCGCACGGCCAAGATGAGCACGGTGAAGCAGATCGAGCAGCTGGTGCGCATCGCGGGCGAATTTGGCCGCAAGGTGGCAACGGCCCAGGAAGCGCGCGACATCCAGAAGATCGGCGTGTTCTATGACACCGTCGAAGAGACGCTGGAGGCCAACGGCTTCGCGCCGAACCGCAATGGCGGCAATCAGGGCTTCCTGCGCAAGGCCGCCTGACCCGGGCCGGTCGGCACTGGCGATCCGCCAGCAGAAGGGCAAGGGTGGCAAACCACCGGCTCACGATGAAGCCGGCTGCTGCCCTGAATGACCCTCGAACATTCGGAGACAACCATGAATCAAGCACAACCGTCGGCGCGCCGCAGGGCGTCGCTATCATGCATGTTCGGCCTGGCGCTGTCGGTGGCGCTGCCGGCTGCGCTTCCATCGACCGCCCAGGCCCAGGCGTGGCCGACCAAGGTGGTCAAGATCGTGGTCGGCGGCCCCGCCGGCGGCACCGCAGATTTCCTCGGGCGCCTGCTGGCCGAGGGGCTGACGCAGTCGCTGGGCAAGCCGGTGATCGTCGAGCAGAAGCCTGGCGGCGCCGGGGCGATCGCCGTCAACACACTGCTTTCCGCACCGCATGACGGGCATACGCTGCTGCTGATCCAGGGCGGCATCGTCTCCGAAACGCCGCTGGCGCTGAAGGTCTCGTTCGATCCTTTCAAGGACCTGAAACCCGTTGCCCAGGTGGCCCGTACCGGGCTGGTGCTGGTGGCCAACCCCAAGCTGCCGGCGAAGAACTTCAGCGAATTGCTTGCCTACATCAAGAGCAAGCCCGGGCAGATCGACTATGCCTCTTATGCCGCCGGCATGCGCGGGCAGACCATCGGCGTCCAGTTCAACCGCCTGGCAGGCGTGAACATGAACCATGTCGGCTACAAGGGATCGCCGCCCGCGCTGCAGGACGTGATGGGCGGCCATGTGCCGCTGATGTTCGACGGCCTGGCCACGTCGCTGCCGCTGATCAAGTCCGGCAAGCTCAAGGCCTATGCCGTGGCGTATCCCAAGCGCATCCCCGCGTTGCCGGATGTGCCGACCTTCGCCGAAGTCGGCTTCGCGGCGATGACGGAGCCCAGCTGGATGGGGGTGTGGCTGCCGCCGGACGTGCCGGCGGCGGTGCAGGAAAGGATCCGCAACGCCACGCTGGCCATCGTGCAGCAGCCCGGCTACCGCGAGCGCGTGGAGGCCATGGGCATGGACGCCGGGCAGCCGCTCAGCAGCGAGGCGCTGTCCAAGGAGGCGCGCGCCGCCCATGATCGGCAGGCGGAGTTGCTGCGGTCGATACATTTCGTGCCGGAGTAGGGCGCCGGCAAGGAGGGCAGGCGCCCTGCGGGCGCCTCAGCGCAGCGTTCAGCAAAGTTGTATGCTTTCCGAATGGCCTGCCGGGCGCCTCCAGCGCGTTCCCGTCACGGCGCAAACAGTATGGCGGTGACGACATGAAGCCTGCTCACGCATTGATTGTGACTTGCGTCATGTTGGCCGCCTGCGTATCGACGGGCGTCGAGGTGAAACAGGCGCAAATGTCGAACTTCCTGCTCGGTTTCTCCACCCTCGACGACGTTACCAGCCAGCTGGGGAAGCCCTCGTCGCAGACCACCCTGGTCAACGGGTCAACCATCCTGATCTATTCGTTCGCGGCCTCCAGGCCGCACCCTGAGAGCTTTATCCCGTTCATTGGCCCGCTGTTCGCCGGCGGCGCGATCCGCTCGTCGACGGTTTTCTTCGAGTTCGACGAGAACGGCGTCCTCAGGAGCCAGCGCCTGACGACGTCCGGCAGTGTTTCGGGATGGAGCGTGCTGCCGCCCGATATGCTGCCATAGGCCGGGGCGGTATACTTCCGCTCCTTTACGGCCCTGGCCAGATACCCGAGAGTCCCCATGAGCGCTTTGCCTCCCTGCCCAAAATGTCATTCCGAGTTCACCTATGAAGACGGGGGCCTCTACATCTGCCCGGAATGCGCGCATGAATGGTCGGCGCAGGCCACGGCGCCGACCGAACCGGAGGCGAGGGTGTATCGCGATGCGGCAGGCAATGTCCTGCAGGACGGGGACACCGTCACCGTCATCAAGGACCTGAAGCTGAAGGGGTCGGCCGGTGTGGTCAAGATGGGTACCAAGGTGAAGAACATCCGCCTGGTCGACGGTGACCACGATATCGACTGCAAGATCGACGGCTTTGGTGCCATGAGCCTGAAATCGGAGTTCGTCAGGAAGGTTTGACGAGAGGAATTTACCCCATAGGACAGGTACCAGGACAGGTATTGCGCGGCACGTTGGCAGACGGGCGACCATTAGTAAATCCATATCGGATCCATAGGAAGAATCCAATTCTCATCTGCTGATTGTGGCGACTAAGCTTGCGGCTCCTTTCACGTCAGGAGTTGTTCATGGCTTTTCGCGCACGCCCTCGCGGCGTGTCCCTGCTTGTCCTCGCCACGCTTTTCTCCCTTCAGGCGAGCGCTTTCACCCTGACCCGCGACAACGGCGCACCCGTTGGCGATAACCAGAATTCGCAGACGGCAGGGTCTAACGGGCCCGTGCTGCTGCAGGATGTTCAGCTGATTCAAAAGCTGCAGCGCTTTGACCGCGAGCGCGTTCCCGAGCGCGTCGTGCATGCGCGCGGGACAGGCGCTTATGGCGAGTTCGTTGCCACCAGGGATATTTCGGACCTGACGCGCGCGAAGGTATTCACGCCGGGCGAGAAGACGCCGGTATTCGTTCGATTTTCAAGCGTGATCCATGGCAGCCATTCGCCGGAAACGTTGCGCGACCCGCGCGGGTTCGCGACAAAGTTCTATACGAGCGAAGGCAACTGGGACCTGGTCGGCAACAACCTGCCTGTGTTCTTCATCCGCGATGCCATCAAGTTCCCTGACATGGTTCATTCGCTCAAGCCTGCTCCGGACACAAACCTGCAGGATCCGAACCGATTCTTCGATTTCTTCTCGCACCAGCCTGAGGCGACGCACATGCTGACGCGCGTCTACACGGACCACGGCACGCCCGCGAGCTATCGGGAGATGGACGGCAACAGCGTGCATGCCTACAAATTCGTCAACGCGCAGGGCCGGGTTCAGTATGTGAAGTTCCACTGGAAGAGCCTGCAGGGTCAGAAGACGCTGACCGCCAGGGAGGCGGAGGCCATTCAGGGCACGGATTTCAACCACATGACCCGCGACTTGATCGGTGCGATCAACAAGGGAAACTATCCGAAGTGGGATCTGTATATTCAGACGATGACGCCTGAGCAGCTTGCCACGCCGGAATTCGATCCGCTGGACGCCACCAAGATCTGGCCCGGCGTGCCCGAGGTCAAGGTCGGCACCATGACGCTGAACAGGAACCCGGACAACGTCTTTCTGGAAACGGAACAGTCCGCGCTTGCGCCATCGAACCTGGTGCCTGGTATTGAACCGTCGGAAGACCGCCTGCTGCAAGGCCGCATTTTCTCGTATGCGGATACCCAGTTGTACCGTGTAGGGACCAACGGGCTCCAGCTGCCGGTCAACCGCCCGCGTACTGCGGCAGTCAACCATCATCAGGACGGCAATCTGAATGCCGGCGCCAGGAGCAGCAGCGTCAACTACGAGCCGAGCGCTCAGGCCGATATCTCCGCTTCGGCGTCGCAAAAATACAGCCAGCTGCCGCTTTCCGGCGCTACCCAGCAGCAACGCATCGCACGCACGCAGAATTTCAGGCAGGCGGGTGATTATTACCGTTCGCTGTCTGCAAGAGAGCAGGCCAACCTGATCGGCAATCTTGCAGGCGACCTGGGACAGGTCAAGAGCGATGGCGTGAAGTACACCATGCTCTCGTACTTCCAGAAAGCGGACGCCAATTATGGCCGCGCGTTGAGCCGGGCCGTTCAGGCCGATCCGGCACGCGTGGAGGCATTGGCGGCCAGGCTGCAGGACTGACTGCCACGAAGCCCCATTGCCGGGGCTCTGATGGCATGCGCGGCTTCCGGGCTGGGGGTCCCGGCGATGGAAGCCGCGCATTGTCTCCACAGCAGGGCAAGCCCAGTCTGAACCCGCATGCGCATTCGCCAGATGCCAGCAGGGAAGGCGGCCGTCCCGGCGTGCCTGCCTTCAGTTGAACACGTCTTGCCGGTACTTTCCAGCGCTGACCAGCTCCGCCAGCCAGTCCGACGCCGCCTCTGGTGTCATCCCCCCTTGCTCTGCGCCGATCTGAATCAGCACCTGCCTGACCGCGGGCGCCATGTGGCGGCCATCGCCGCACACGTAGAGCATCGCACCCTGGTTCAGCCGGGCCCAGACATCGGCACGGCGCTGCCACAACAGGTCCTGCACGTAGCGCGGCTCGCCATCCACGACGGAACAGGCCAGGTGGACCTGCACCACGCCCTGTGCCTGCCAGCGTTCCACGTCGTCGCGGTACAGCCAGTCGTGCGCGGGGTGGCGGCACCCGTAGTACAGCTGCACGGGGGCCACCGGCTGCCCGGCCGCCTGTTGCGCGGCCCGCTCCTCAAGAAAGCCTCGGAACGGGGCAATGCCCGTGCCGGGGCCGATCAGGATCATGGGCGTGGCCGGGTCTGCGGCGGGCGCGAAGGCGGGATTGGGCGTGCGGATGGCGCCCGCCACCATGGCGCCGGGCGCCAGGCCCTGCAGCCAGGTAGAAGCCACGCCGCGGAAGAGTCCGCGGCCCGACAGCGCCGCAGACCAGACCGTGCCGACGGTGATGGTCGCCACGTCGGGAGAGACGAGCGGCGATGAGGCAATCGAATAGAACCTCGGCCGCATCGGCACGGTGCAAGCCAGCAGGCCGGCCAGGTCCAACTCGATGGCGGGAAAACGGTCCAGCACGTCGGCCAGCCCGAGCCGGCGCGGCGCCACCTGGGCGGCGTACCCGGTCCCGGCGTCGTCCGAGGCCAGCTGCTGCAGGGCCTGGCGCGTGACCGGGCAGCGCGAAGACTGCGACAGCAGGCGCAGGGTATGGCGCGACACCACGTCCTGCAGCTCCACAAAATGGGTCAGCAGCTGTCGCACGGACAGGGCCTCGCCCAGCGGCAGGCCGCGCGTGGCTCCGCCGGAGGCGGACAAGGTGACGATGGCGTCCGGGTCGATGCCGATCCGCTCGCACAGGGCCGCGACCATCCCGGGCTGGTTCTGCGGATAGACGGCGAGGTGGTCGCCCGTGGCGTAGCGCACGCCTGCGGGCAGCCTGAGGCGGATATCGCGCGTGGAAGTCCGCGGCGCCTCGCGTGAGAAGTCCCACAGGCCGGATGGATCGTTCACCAGCTCGGTGTTGGCCAGGACCGTGAAGCCCTGGGTGCTTGCCGGCAGCGTGGTCGTGCGGATCTCGGCGACGTCTCTTATCTGCACCCGGACCGGCGGCGTTCCGTGGGCCGGCCCGCCCACGCCGTCACCGGCCTGCAAGGCTTGCCACAGCAAGGCCAACCAGCGTTCCGCGGCCTGGTCGAAGTCGCCGTTGCCGTCGGCTTCGCCACGCGGCAGCAGCGGACTGGCGCCGGCGTTGGTGAAGAATTCATAGACCCGGCGCGGGAAGGCCTGGTACGTCGGCCATTGCGAATTGCCGCAGCCCAACACGGCCACGCTCAGCGCTTCTGCGCGGTAGCCGCTGGCGGCGCCGCTATCGAGCAGCGCTTCGAGGCGCCTTGCCGAGTCCGGCGCGCGGCCGTTATAGGTGGCGGCGATGATGACGGCCAGGCCGGTGGTCGGGAGCGCGTCGGCGACATCGTCCAGGTCGCGCAGCGTCGCATCAAAGCCAGCCGCCAGCGCGCCGGCATGCACCTGCTCAGCCAGTTCGCGCGCGGTGCCAAGGCTGGATCCGCACAGCACGGCAAGCGGCCTGCCGCCGCCCTGCACATCAGGGCCCGCCTGCGGCGCTTGCGCGGTCCCGGCGACTGGCGCCGCGGCGATGCGCTCATGCGGCCGGCGCCGGCGCGCACGCACGGTGAATCCGTCGGGCTTGATCGTCAGCGTTTCCTTGATGCGGAACTGGTAGTCGTGCGCGTCGGTGAACTGGAAATTACGCAGCATCAGCGCCAGTGCCAGCTTGGCCTCGGTCAGCGCAAACTGGCGGCCGATGCAGGCACGCTCCCCGTTGCCGAAAGGCATGTAGGCGTGGCGCGGCAGCTTTGCCTCCTGCTCAGGCAGGAAACGGTCGATGTCAAAGCGTTCCGGGTCGGCCCACACCTTGGGGTCGCGGTGCAGCGCGGTCAGCACCACCGACAGGCGCCTGTCCTTGCGGATCAGGTAGCGGCCGCCCAGCAGCGTATCTTCAAACGGCGCCACGGCGAAGGCGGGCGCGGTGGGCCACAGGCGCAACGTTTCCTTCAGCACACGGTCCAGCACCGGCAGCCGCGCCAGGTCGGCGTAGACCGGCGCAGCGTCGCCGGGCAACACGGCGTCCACCTCCGCGTAAGCCTGTGCCATCACGCCCGGGTTGCGCAGTAGTTCATACAGCGCGAAGGTGAGTAGCCCGCTGGTGGTCTCGTGGCCCGCAATCAGGAAGGTGATCACCTGGTTGCGGATGTTCTCGTCGTCCAGCCGCTGGTCGGTGTCCGGATCCCGCGCTTCCAGCATCAGGCCGAGCAGGTCGTTGGCCGTGCCGCCCCTGCGTTCCGCCGCGTTGCCCGCGCGCCGCCGCCGGATCACGTCGTCCACCAGGTCGCGCATGAAGCGGGTGTCCTGGTCGAACTTCTGGTGTGCCGCATGCATGAAGCGGTCTTGCAGGGCAAAGCGCGTCAGCTTGGACATCGCCTCTTCCAGCGCGCCGACCATGGCCTCGATGAAGGGGTGCAGTTCTGCGCTGGCGAACGATTCAAAATCGTAGCCGAAGCCGGACAGCGCGATGGTATCGAGCGTCAGCCGCGTCATGTCGTCCGCGACGGCGATATCGACATCCGGGCCTTGCCGGTCCCATTTGTCCACCAGCCGGTTGGCCACGCGCAGCATGACGTCGAAGTAGCCCTTCATCGCGCGCTGGCTGAACGCCGGCATCAGGATGCGGTGCGCCTTGCCCCAGTTGGCCTCGTCGGAGCGTGCGGTGAACAGGCCGTCGCCGGCCATGCCGCGCAGGTAGGACAGCGGCGGGCCAATGTACTTGCGGAAGCGCTCGGCTTCACACAACTCGGTGGCCAGTGCCACCGACGTCACAAATGGCACGCGCCGGCCGGCGAAATTCAGCTCGAAGATGCCGTCATGATGGCGGCTGCGCGCCAGCAGGTGCTGGCCCAGTGCACCGGGCGTGATCTGCAGCAGGTTGCCCACCAGCGGCCAACCCGGGTCGCGCGGGATGGGCTCAGGACTGGGGGCATGCATGGAGCGGGCAGGGGATGGATGCGGCGCGTCGGAGGCCTGGTCGGGGCTGGATAGCTCAATGGGCGGCGGCATGGCGGGGCGGTGTCTCCTGAAGGGCGCTGACACGCGATTGCCACGTGCGGCCGTTTCATTTAACGTAGACATCTGTCTACCGGCGCAAGCGTAGACAACTGTAGACATGCTGTCAACGAAGCATGTCGGGCAAAAACCGAGTCCTGCTACTAAACCGCATTCATGGAAGCCATTGCCGACGGCAAACGCCGCCTGATCGACGCCGCGTTGCGGCTGGCCGCAGCCAAGCGCAGCTTTGCGGCACTCAAGCTGCGCGAGATCGCGCGCGAGGCCGGCCTGAATCCCAACACGTTCTACCGGCATTTCAGCGACATGGAAGACCTGGCCATCACCGCCATGGCCGAGGTAAGCGCTGAACTGCGGCCGATGCTGCGTGCGGTCCGATGGGCCGCTGCCCGCGACAACCCGGGTGAAGTGGCCACGCGTGCGTGCGAAGCGCTGTTCTTGTACGCGCAGCATCACCCGGATGCATTCATCGTTGGTGTGTGCGGGATCACGGGCCCGCAGCCCGCGCTTCGCGTTGCCATTCGCACGGTGCTGGATGACATCGCCGCCGAGATGGCGGAAGACATCGAACGGCTGGGGCTGTGTCCCAAGCTCTCACGTCCGGCCGTTGACGACGTCTGCGCGTACGTCGTTTCCTACCTTTTCCATCAATGCGTCGACTACATCGAAGCCGATGCTGCCGGACGGCGCAGGCTGATGGCGCGCTCGGTGCAGTTGAGTTGCTGGCTGCTGCAGGGCGCGGCGGGGCCGAATGCCCAGCCGGGAACGAAATCAGGCAGGGAGCGCAAGGCCGTGGCTGCGTAGCAGGTTGTGGCGAAACACGCAGAAGGAAGAACCTCAGCCGAAGCGGCGGTCGAAGCGAAGGGGTGTGTCCGGGCGAGCGCTCACCCTGAAATTTTGATGCCACACTCTTGCGCCACGGCCAATAGCTTCTCCATGTCTGGCGCGCCTGGCGGAATTTCCTCATCGAGCCGCGTGAACAAGCGCGATGCGCTTCCGCCGTGGCTGGTGACTGAAATCATTTCGCCGCCGCCGATGCCGAACCGGAAGTAGTGCACGGTGCCCGCCGGCACATGAACAAAGGTGCCAGCGACCGCAGTGATCGCCTGATCGCCATAGCCGATTTCGATCGTCCCCCTGGTAACGTAGAACGATTCGTCCCAGTCATGGCTATGGGGCGGTGGGCCACTGCCTTCTTCGCCCTGCTGCAGGAATACCTCATAACCTTGCGTGGCGGCATTGGATGCCAGCACCGTGATCTTCTCTCCCACCACGTTGAGCGCGCGTGCATACGCATCCGGAGTCACTGCAAATGGTTCTGGTTTCATGCTTCTCTGCTCCGTCAGTGAGAACGTCGCCGTGGCGAGGGTAGCCAGGTCTGAGGCATGCGGTCGCTCCAAAGCGAGCCGGCCACGGTGCCAGGCGGTGCCCCCTTTTTGGTGTCTGGCAATCTTAGGCGCCCCACGAGGGGAAGTCATCGCCAGGAAGCGAGGATTGCCGCGGCCAATGTGCGTCAGCAAACATTGCTTCCATGCGCAATGTCACTTGCCCCTGGCTCGTTTTCCCATTTCAATGGAGTTGAGAGAAAGAAGGGAAGACCTCATCCGGCGTCACATACGACCCGCGAGGTGGCGGCCACGCCGATGGATGGCCCGGTACCTGCGCTTCGTATTTGCCAATGAGCCGGTCGAGCGCCCGGCTGGCATTCGCGAGCGGATTCGCCTGGCGTGGGACATCTGATACGTGCAACGCTGAGCGACGAAAATGCTGGCCGCTTCTGGTCATGATGGTTCCGAGGGCAGCGACCGAACCCTGCTGTATTTCGGTTGCCTGACCCTGTTCATCGCTCTGGCAACACCAGCTGGTTCCCTGGTGGATATACAGACGTCGTACCTGCTCAAGAACCAGTTGCATGCGACCGCAACGCAGATCTCGATATTCCGGCTGGTGACGGGAATACCGGTGTATCTTGCGTTCGTTTTTGGTCTCGCGCGCGACCAATGGAACCCGCTGGGACTGCGGGATCGCGGCTTCTTCCTGATTTTCGCTCCGGTGACCGCAGTGGCATTCATCTGGATGGCGTTTTCAGGTTTCTCATACGCGGGACTGGTCATCGGGTTGCTGCTGGCAATGCTGTCGTCCCGGTTTATCGCCGCAGCCTATCAGGGGTTGATCGCTCTGGTGGGCCAGGAGAAGCTCATGTCCGGCCGCCTGAGCGCTCTGTTGAACGTGGTTGGCTCCGTCCCGGTTGTTGCGGGAGCGTTCGCCTCCGGGTACATCTCCGATCATCTTGCCGCGAAAGAGGCCTTCCTCCTGGTGGCGATGTTCGCCTTGTCGATTGCCCTGTTGGGGCTCTGGAAGCCCGTTTCCGTCTTCAACCATCTCTACGAGAAGCCGCAAGCCAGGGGCACGGATCTCGTTGGGAATGTCAGGCGGCTGGTGAAACATAAGGCTGTTTATCCAGCGGTTCTCATCTGCTTTCTGTGGAACTTTGCGCCAGGAGCGGCCACGCCGCTGCAGTTCTATCTGAGCAATGAGCTGCATGCATCGGATTCCGTTTACTCGTACTACAACGGGATCTTTGCCGCCGCCTTCATCCCGACATTCTTGCTGTATGGCTTTCTGTGCAAGAAGGTATCGCTGAACAAGCTGCTGTGGTGGGGAACGATCGTCGCAGTGCCGCAGATGGTTCCGCTGGCATTCATTCACTCAGCCAATCTTGCCCTTGTCTTGGCGGCACCGATAGGGCTGATGGGCGGCGTAGCCACGGCAGCATACTTCGATCTCGCGATGCGGTCCTGTCCGCCAGGCCTGCAAGGAACCTTGATGATGCTGGTGGATGGCGTTCTCGCGCTCTCGGCGCGTGCCGGCGATCTCCTGGGCTCATGGATCTATAACAGCAGCCCAGCGCACGGTTTCACCTATTGTGTGATCGCCACCACCGTGGTGTACGCACTGATCCTGCTTTTGATCCCGCTGGCGCCAAAGGCATTGATTGCTACCAAGGATGGCGAACCAGGCCCGGAGGTCCAGGCGCTGGCGGGCGAGGAGGCGGGCACCTAGTAATGTATGGTGGCCGGACTCTGGATGCCGGCGTTCTCGTCAACGACATACGCTTCAATTCCCGCGCTGCCGCCATTCCACCAGTTTGTCATATCAAAGGCAGTATCGTCGTCCAGTCGCTGGACATGGACGCCGTAGATGGTTAGGGGCTTGCCGGGCGCGCAGACCGCGGGCGAAGTCAGCGGCCGAAGGAAGTGAACAGCGCTGGGCGATGTCGTGGATAGGTTGGAGACGCGCTGTGCAATGAAACGGCCCGAGATCTTCTGAATCTGCAATGCTGTCTCGACGTCAAGGCCAATCCCTCGGGCGGCCGACGGGTTCTTCAGGACTCCGCCCTCGCAGCCCGAACCGGACCATGGCGCAATGCTTCTTGACAGGAACGTGACCAGCCTGCCCATGCGATCGCGCGAGTCGAAGTGCGGATCGACGAACGTATCGTCCAGTGCCGTAGCGTTCAGGAAACTGGGGCCGGAAAACCCTTTCGGGTCAAATGTCATGTACTTGTTGTACGGATCGCTCAGCGCTTGCGTCGATGTGACCGTCCCTTCGATGGCTGAAAAAACGAACTGCCCCAGCACGTTGGCCCCGGCGCTGGTGCCGCCAACAGGAACGTTCTGCTGCATGAGCGTGGCGATGGTGGCGTTGAGCTTCGTACCTTTCCAGAACTTGATGTAGTTGCTCTGATCGCCGCCCGCAATCCACAACGCGTTTGCGCTGCCGACAACGGCATTGACAAACGGGTCATTCGCCGCGGCAGTGTCGGTAATGACCAGCGTTTCCGCCGCAGTCAGGCCGAGGTACGCGCCACCGACATACCCGTCCACCGCGGGGATATCGGTCGCGTTCTTCTTGTTGCTGTAATAGAAGTAAGGGTCGTAAGCGTCGGTACCGGTCGCGCGAATCACGACCATGCGGCCGCCCGTTGCTTTCGTAATGCCCGCTTGCTGGATCATCCAGCGATAGGCGCCGTCGACATCGGGCCCGCCACCCATGATGACCACCGGCTGTACCGCCTGTGGCTGAGGTGTGGGGAGGGTCTGCACCGGCACCGGATCGCCAGTCTTGAAGTACTGTGTACCGGTTACGAAGTAGCTGTAGGAGGGGGTAGTCTTGTCACCTGCAAGCGCAGGGGGAATCAGCACCCCGAGGGCCACGCTGATGCAGGCGACCGCGTAGTACGCCACCACCATGCAACGCTGTGTGAACTGCGAAATGGATTCCATGACGTGACACCCCCTGCCGCGATTTTCTTTGTACAACCCGGTGACGACAGAAAAGCAATGCGCCAGATCCCTGGAAGGGCTGGCGGATGTCACGTCACCAGGCAAAAGCTCCCGGCCGCTATTCCAAGCACGGGTTAGGGACGTGCAGGCGTTCCGTTATAGATGCTGGCGCACAAAAACTCCAGCCGACGCTGACCGCGGCAGGAGATGCGGTGAGGCAGCCGGATCGCCATGAGAGCAAGCGTGCCACGGCAATCGGAAAGGTCTGTTCGCTGGCATACGCAGGCGTTGCACTGCTTGCCAGTTCCCGCTTGAAAGCTTGCGCAACCGGCCTCGCCAATGCGACGCAGCGCTCAGTCTGCGCACCGCTGAATGAACTGCGTCATGGCAGGCAGGATGGACTCCCGGAAACGCTGGCCGGCGAAGGTGCCGTAGTGACCCACGCCGTCGACGACCAGATGTTCTTTCCGGTCGGCGGCAAGGCCTGCGCAGAGCGCGTGAGCCGCTTCGGTCTGGCCGCGGCCGGTGATGTCATCCTCGCTGCCTTCGATGGTCAGCAATGAAACGTTGGTAATGGCCTCGGGGTAGACACGGCGCTGGCCGACTTCCATGCGGCCGCTGCACAGGTGATGCTCCAGGAAAACCTTCCGGATGGTTTCCAGGTAATACTCGGCCGGCACGTCGAGCACGGCGTTGTACTCGTCATAGAACTTGCGGTGCCTGGCTGCCTCGCTCTGCCTGCCATCGACCAGGTGGCGGTAAAAATCGAGGTGCGCACCGGCGTGCTGTGCGACATTCATCGATACGAAGCCTGCAAGCTGGAGGAAGCCCGGATACACCCGGCGCCCGTTTCCCGGGTAGCCGGCCGGCACCCGTTCGATGACGTTGGCCTCGAACCACGCCAGCGAATGTTGCTGCGCGAACTGGTCGACCGCCGTCGGGCTGACGCGGGTGTCGATCGGCGCCGCGATCAGGGTCATGGAGCGGGGCTGCACCTGCTCGTTGTCTTCGGCCATCTGGGCGACCGCGCAAAGCACCGGAACCCCGGGCTGGCAAACCGCCACGATATGCGTGCCGGCGCCGAGGTATCGCAAGAACTTTTTCAGGTAATCGACATAGCCGCCAAGATCGAAGTGTCCGGCGTCAAGCGGGACCACGCGCGCATCGGCCCAGTCGGTGATATAGACATCATGACCGGGCAGCAATGCCTCGACCGTCGGGCGCAGCAGGGTGGCGTAGTGACCGGAGAGCGGCGCCACCAGCAACACCCGGGGGCCAGGACTGGCCATGTCCTTCCTGAAATGCAGCAGCCGGCAGAAGGGCTCTTCGATGAGCGCGGTCTCGGTGACGGCCACCCGTTGCCCGCGTACCAAGACCTCGTCGATCTCAAAGCGAGGTTTCCCGTAGGCCTTGGTCAGCCGGGTGAACAACTCAAGCGCGGCGTCGGCCTCGCGCAGCCCCGGAAGCCAGGCGACCGACTCGCCCCAGAAATTGACTGCGCGATAACCTGCTTCGATCATCGCCCCGAGCGGGCCAAGGGACTGCAGCGTGAGTTCCCGCAGAGCATAGAGCGCCATGGCGATTCCCGCCTTTTTGAATTGGTTGGTGTGTTGTTCTGGCGCAGGGGCCGGCAAACCGGGTGCTGCGCAATGCGGGCTTCAGCGCAGTTGGCGTGCCCGACAGCCGCACTGCCGGCTTCGTGCAAGTTGGGCGGGCGGGCGACAGGCTTCTGCCGCGGGTGCGTTGGTGGGAAGGTGGCGCTGGTGCACCGAGAAGTGCTGCGCGCGGCTCAGGTGCCGTCGATGTCGAATGGACTGGCTGCGGGAGGCTCCGGTCTTGCCGTGGCGGCCGTTGCGGCCGGACTGATGCGCGCGGCCCAGGTCGCACGCGAATCGGCTGGAATGCTGCATGATGCCCCCCTACTACTCAAGCCACCAGCATTGCGTCGCAATGCCAGCGGAACAGCTTGCAATCAAGTTACGCCATTTACATTCAGTAACATATTCGATCTAACCCTATTGCAACCCTTTGCATACGTCCTTGGCAACGAAGGAACCTTTGCGGGATCATTCGATGCGAATGCGGCCTTATGTGCAGGCGATATGTGATCCTCTATTGCCAGCAGGGCGGACGCAGCCGGGCCGTCTGCTCGGCTATTTGTAAATTTTTGCAAGTTGCGTTCGGGTAAAACGTCAGGCAGGCGAATGTGGTTGACCCGCCCGGTCCCGCTTCATCGCTGTCACGCTGCCCGGCCAATGACCGGAATCACGCCGAAGGCAACGGTAGCCAGCATCATGACCACGGCCGCCGACAGCGCCCAGAGCAGCGTATAGCGCTGGTGATCGCCAAATTCGACCTCGGCCAGGCCGACCAGCAGGTAGGTCGACGCGACCAGGGGGCTCAGCAGGTGAACCTGCTGCCCGATCAGCGAGGCGCGTCCGATCTCCGCCGCCCCGATGCCATAGACGGCGGCAGCTTTGGCCAGGATCGGCAGGATGCCGAAGTAGAACGCGTCGTTCGAGATAAAGAATGTGAACGGAATGCTCAGCACCCCGGTCACCAGGGCCATGTACGGGCCCATCCAATCCGGCACAGCGCTGATGACGCTGTTGGCGATGGCGTCGACCATCTTGGTGCCCGACAGGATGCCGACGAAGATGCCGGCGGCGAAAATCAGCGACACCACCGGCACGACGTTGGCGGCATGCGCGCCCATGCGCTCCTTCTGTTCGTGCAGGCTCGGGTAGTTGACCATCAGCGCGATGGCGGATGCGATGATGAACAGTGCAGGCAGCGGCAAGGTGCCGAGAATCAGCAGCACCATCAGGGCGATGGTCAGCAGGAGGTTGAACCACAGCAGCTTCGGCCTGGCGATCTGCGGATCGCCGGCGGCAGCCTCCGGCATGGCATGGCCGTCATCACCGGCCCCGGTGCGCATCAGTGCGATGCTGCCAAGCCGGTTGCGTTCGCGGCGGCCGAGCAGGAATGCCACGAACAGGCCCCACATGCCGGTGGCAATCATCGGCAGGATCATCGGCACGAACAGCGAGCCCACATCCACGCCCAGCGCGCTGGCGGCACGCGCGGTCGGGCCGCCCCAGGGCAGGATGTTCATCAGCCCGCCCGCCATCATGATCACGCAGGCCAGCACCAGCCGGCTGATGCCCAGGCGCTTGTAGAGCGGGAGCATCGCGGCGCAGGTGATCATGTAAGTGGTCGAGCCGTCGCCGTCGAGCGACACCAGCGCGGCCAGCACGAAGGTGCCCATGATGATCTTGACCGGATCACCGCCCACTAATTTCAGGATCACCCGCACCACCGGATCGAACAGCCCGGCATCGATCATCAGGCCGAAATACAGGATGGCGAACATCAGCATCACGCCGGTCGGCGCCAGCTTCTTGACGCCGTCCAGCATCATCGGGCCGAGTTCCGGGCCGAAACCGCCGATCGCGGCGAACGCAATCGGAACGAGGATCAGCGCCACCATGGCGGAGAGCCGCTTGGTCATGATCAGTGCCATGAACACGATCACCATCGAATAGGCGAGCAGGGTCAACATCTTTCTCTGTATCTCTTTGCCGCCCTGCAGCGTGGGGCGCTTGGGGGCGGGTGTGTGTGCGTCCATCTGGCGCACGAGGTCAAGGGCGAGGCCGATCCCGCCGGCACGGCAGGGCGTGCCGGGTATGGAATGACCGCGGAGGGAGGCAGTCTTGTGCGCTGGCCCAGGCGGGCCGCGCGGGTGTGGCTCAGCTGGCGGATTCGATGCGTTTCACTACCGCGTCCGCAAACTGCAGCGTGGAGGCCGTGCCGTGCAGGTCGCCGGTCTTCACCTGGTCCTGGCCGAGGGTCAGCTCGATGGCTGTGCGCAGGCGCGTGGCCAGGTCCTGTCGGCCCACGTGGTCGAGCATCAGGCCGGCGGCCAGCATCAGCGAGATCGGGTTGGCAATGCCCTTGCCGGCGATGTCGGGCGCGGAGCCGTGCACCGCCTCGAAGATCGCAGCGTCGTCGCCGATGTTGGCGCCCGGCGCCATGCCAAGCCCGCCAACCAGGCCGGCGATCTGGTCCGACAGGATGTCGCCGAACAGGTTGGTACAGAGCAGCATGTCGAAGCGCCACGGGTTGAGCACCAGCTGCATGGCGCAGGCGTCGACAATGATGTCGTCCATGTCCACGCGGCCGGCATAGTCCTGGGCCACTTCACGCGCTGCTTCCAGGAAGATGCCGGTGAGCGCCTTCAGGATATTGGCCTTGTGCACCACCGTGATCTTCTTGCGGCCGTTTTTGACGGCGTACTCGAAGGCGAAGCGGGCAATGCGCCGGCAGGCGTCGCGCGTGTTGGTGCCGGTGGACACCGCTACCGCATGTGGGTCGTCGCCAACCGGGATGTAGTAGTCATGGGCCACATAGAAGCCGCCGACGTTCTCGCGCACCAGCACCAGGTCGATATTCTCGAAGCGGCCCGGCACCAGGGTGCGGGCCGGGCGCACATTGGCATAGAGGTTGAACGCCTCGCGCAGGCGCACATTGACCGAGCGGAAGCCGCCGCCCACCGGCGTGGTCAGCGGCCCCTTCAGGGCCAGGCCGGTGCGGCGGATGCTGTCCAGCGTGTCTTCGGGCAAGGGATCGCCGCTGTATTCGACACCGGCCATCCCCGCCCGCCGGATATCCCAGGCAAACGGGGCGCCAAGCGCATCCAGCACCCGGACGGTGGCGTCGACGACTTCGGGACCGATCCCGTCGCCGGGGATCAGCGTGGCCGGGATCTGTTCGCGTGCACCGTTTTCCATTTGCGTTCCTGTCGTGAATTGAGCGTTTCGCTGGCCGGCCAGCCGGGGCCAGGGAGGCTGTGTTTCTCGTCCCTGGCGGGGATTCCGGCGTTCGCGGCCGGTCCGGCTAACCAGGGGCCCGATTCTAGGCGGGGAAGGCTGTCAGGAAACTGTCAATGTGCCGGCTATGTCATTGGGGTTTACGCTGAGGCGACAAACTCTGCGGACGGGGATCGGCTGACGAAACGGGGCCGGCGACAGTGAAATCGTCGCCGCTGCAGTGCGCAGGGACTGGCCGCGACGATGCACGTGCGCCGATGCCCGAAGCCGCGCTAAGCGGGCAGGCGTGCCGCCTTGAATTGTTTCCAGAAGCGGCGCAGCGGCTGCCTGTCAACGCTGACACCCTTTGCGATATAGCCGCGCGCATAGCCACAGCCAATCACAAGTTGCTGCCGCTCTGTCCCCAGGCGCAGCAACAGTCCCTCTGCGACCGCCATATCATTGCGCCATCCCAGGTCATCCTGCAGGTGCGACAGTTGCCGGCGATAGCGGCGCAACTTATTCGCGGCAAACAAGGATTCAAAGAACTCGGTCGCGTAGCGCAGCTTCTTTGCGGCGATACGCGCACGATGGCGCCGCTGCTCATCGAGCCTGGCCATGCCTCGGCCCCGCTTGAGCAGCCTGCGTTGCCGCTTGCGCAACGTGGTCAGCGCGAAGTCCCTGGCGGATCCGGCAAGTGCCGCGCGCTGCGCTTCGTCCAGCCCATGGTGCCAGTCCGCGCTGCCCAGCCAGTGGCTCAGCGTCAGGACCAGCCGGGTGTAACGATCGGAATTCACGGCCTGGGCCGCGCGTTGCCGGGCATCGGCTGCGACTGCCTTCGCCGCGGCAAGCACCGCGCCCGCGCCCACGTCCTCCGGCGCCCCATCGAACGCCTCACGCAAGGTGGTGTTGGCGAGCACGTCCCAGTCGCGTGCGGGGCCCAGTTCATCCGCAATCCATTTGAGTTCCGCTTGCAATGCCGGCGGGCAGGCAACCAGCGGCTCAAAGATATCAAGCGCCGAGCGCAGGCGACGCAGGCCGACACGCATCTGGTGCACGCTTTCCGGATTGGAGCTGTTGACCACGCCGCGTTCGTTCCCCGAGATTTGCGCCAGGCAGTTCCGGGCAATGCACTGAAACACCGCTTCCGCCGACCCGGCGTCGGCCAGCCTGAGGGGCTGCGCCCGTACCGCTTCATTGGCCTCGTCAGTGACCAGTGCATAGCCACGGTCGCCCTTGCTGGCGCGGCTCAGGCGCATTGGCACTGCGTCGAGCAGCCGCAGGGCAAACGCTGACAGATGGGCCGGCTCCCCGGCCTGGATCTCCAGCTCAAGCTCGCGGATTGGTTCCGTGGCATCGTTCGCACGGACCATGCCGCGATCGACAGCCAGTTCGACCTCGTCCCCCTGTGGCAAGCGCAACAGCAGGACCGTGCGCCGGACATCCGTGATGAAGATCGGCTTCAGGCGTTCTGCCAGGTCGCCTTCACGGAGCAGCGTCCCCAACGCAGTGCCCTCGGGCAGCTTGTCTCGTAGTGCTCCAAGATCTGGCGTATTTCCGGAAACCGCCGACTCAAACTCTTCCCGCTCGTAAAGCGCCCCATGCTGCGTGCCACAGGTCTTCAAGGTCTGCACGTAATGATCACCCGCTTGTCGCACGCGCAGCGATGCGTGCATACGCCGGAAAGCAAGATCCGACGTATCGAAATACGTGCTCACGAGCCTGTCTTCGTGCGGCGGCTCCACGCAGCAGGACGACACCAGGGGCAAGCCGATCAGGCCTTCGGCCTGGTCCTGCAGCAACTCGAGCTTGAGTTCGCGTTCCATTTATCCGAGCTTTGCCGTGCCCTCGAATTTTGCGAGTACTTTGGCCTGGACCGCGTTCATCACTGCAAGGATCTCGTCACTGGCAGGGCCGCTGGCCGTCACGCCTGTGGCGTTCTTCGGCTTCGAGCCGGGCGGGTCGAAGACAAAGAGCGTATCGAACTTTCCGGCCGACGCTTTCTTCAGGCGCCGGTTAAGTGCTTTCAGGTATCGCTTCTTGTCAGCCTTTGACATAGGTTCCAAGGTTATCTGCGGTGGTAATCACAACCAAAATCATTGAACTACCTGCTTAGTGAACTCACTGCGTCACCAGGCAGCACCGCTAGTGCGGCTGGCCTGCAGTCGACTCCGCGCCCGCGATGGTGATTTCGTGCTCCCGCAACCTCTGCAGTGATCGGGTCAGCCTGGCGCCGTACTTGCGGTCCGCGGCCAGCAGCAGGGCCTCTATGCTGTCGTCCAGCCCCGCAAGCTCGTGGTCACCCGGCAGCCTGGTCGCTTTCATCTCCTGCAATTCGTTGGCAATGCGCTTCGCCAGCTTGCGCACAAACTCCGGGTCAAGGTGACCTTGCGCTGCAGCATCTCCAATATGCTCGATCAAGCGCTTCAGGCCGTCCGGGGTGGTCTCGGTTGCAGAGGGTATTTCGCGTGTCATTGGCAGCTCCAGTGGGGCGCGTCAAATCATTCTACGCATCGGATGCTCGTAAGATGGTATGTATTTCGCGGGAGCAGTGCGATCAGATTCGCCTCGATATGCGCGATACGCCAGCTAGAATCGGGAAGGATTCCCCCGCACAGGCACTCACACCATGAAACCCGAATCCGATCCCATGCAGAATGCGTCGCCGATGGCCGCGGGGGAGGAGCGCCTCGGCACCGCGGTCGACCCGGATGGCCTGCTGAATGGCAATGAGCTCTATATCAACCGCGAGCTCAGCCAGCTGGAGTTCTTCGGCCGCGTGCTGCAGCAGGCCGCCGATCCTGCAGTGCCGCTGCTGGAGCGCCTGCGTTCCCTGTGTACCTTCAGCAGTAATCTGGATGAGTTCTACGAAATCCGCGTGGCCGGCCTGAAGGAGCAGTGCCTGCTTCAGTCTCCGGTGGTCGGCCCGGACGGGCTGACGCCGCAGGCGGTCTATGCCAGGGTCAACCAACGGGTCCGGGAGCTGGTTGATCAGCAGTACCGCCTGTTCAATGACATGCTGATTCCGGCCATGGCCGAGCAGCAGATCCGCTTCTTGCGGCGGCCCTCGTGGAACCCAGCACAGGCGGAATGGATCCGCGAGTTCTTCTTCGCCGAACTGATGCCGGTCCTGACACCGATCGGGCTGGACCCGGCGCATCCGTTTCCACGGGTTCTCAACAAGAGCCTGAACTTCGCCGTCGAGCTCGAGGGCAAGGATGCGTTCGGGCGCAACTCCGGCTATGCGATCGTGCAGGCGCCACGAGCGCTGCCGCGGGTGATCGCCTTGCCGCCGGAGATCGCCGGATGCGAGCATGGCCTTGTTTTCCTTTCTTCCATCCTGCATGCCCACGTCGGCGAGCTGTTCAGTGGCATGACGGTGCGCGGCTGCTACCAGTTCCGCGTGACCCGCAACAGCGAGCTGTTCGTGGACGAGGAAGAGGTCAAGAACCTGCGCGAGGCGCTGCAAGGCGAACTGCCGCACCGTCATTATGGTGATGCGGTCCGGCTGGAGGTGGCTGATAACTGCACGCCGGCAATGACTGCGTTCCTGCAGCAGCAGTTCGGCCTGGCGGCAAGCGAGGTGTTCTCCGTCAACGGACCGGTCAACCTGGTTCGCCTGATGCAGGTGCCGGATCAGGTGGACCGGCCGGAACTGAAGTACCTGCCTTTCCGGGCCGGCCTGCCGAAGGTGCTGCACGAGCATGCCGATATCTTCCGCGCCATTCGCGAGGGCGACATCCTGCTGCATCACCCGTTCCAGTCGTTCACACCGGTGGTGGACTTTGTCGTGCAGGCGGCACAGGACCCCGATGTGGTGGCAATCAGCCAGACGGTGTATCGGGCCGGGCACGATTCGGTCCTGCTCTCGGCACTCATCGAGGCCGCGCGCAACGGCAAGGAAGTCACCGTCGTGGTGGAACTGCTGGCCCGCTTCGATGAAGAGGCCAATATCGGTTGGGCGACGCAACTGGAGGAAGTCGGCGCGCATGTCATCTACGGGGTCGTCGGCTTCAAGGCGCACGCCAAGATGGTCATGGTATTGCGACGCGAGGGTGGAAAACTCCGGCGCTATGTGCATCTAGGCACCGGGAACTATCACCACCAGACCACGCGCACCTATACGGATTTTGGATTGCTCACATGCAATGAGTCGCTGACGCAGGATGTGGCGCAAGTGTTCAGCCAGCTGACCGGCCGTGGCCAGACCCATTGCATGACCCATATCTGGCAATCGCCCTTCACGATGAAGCAGGCATTGCTTGAGGCGATCCGGCGCGAAGCCGCGCACGCCAGGGCCGGTCGCAAGGGATGGATCGTAGTCAAGATGAATGCACTGCTGGAGCCTGACCTGATCCAGGCGCTGTACGACGCCTCACGCGACGGTGTCCGTATCGACCTGATCATCCGGGGCGCCTGTGCGCTGCGCCCCGGCGTTGCCGGCTTGTCGGAGAACATTGCGGTGAAATCGGTCATGGGCCGGTTTCTCGAACACTCGCGCATCTTTTATTTTCACGACGGCGGCGCGGAAAGGGTCATGCTGTCCAGCGGTGAATGGATGGAACGAAGCCTGTCCCGGCGCATCGAGATCTGCTTTCCCATCCTCGATGCCGGGTTGAAGGAGCGCGTCATCGCGGAAGGGCTGAAGCCGTACCTGGCAGACCGGTGTGATGCCTGGCAGATGACGCCGGACGGTAGATACGAGCGTCAGGCCTCGCGTGACGGCGAGGCTGCGCAGAATATCCTGCTGGCGGCTTTGACGTGAGCCCTGCATAAGGGCGCCGCATCATCCGCACGCGAATGGCCGGTTGAATCCGCGGATCGAAGCAGGCCACCGCATATTTGATGTGGCCCATGACGTTTCATTTTCTATACATACTTTTTTCGATCGCTCTGGCGGCCTGTCTACTACTTCCTCGCTAAGCCGTTCAGCTCGCGCCAGTATTCCCCTTCAGTGGGGATTGACCGCATTTTCCGGGGCCCCGGATACCAGTTCCGCGGTGCCTGCCGGAACCTCCGGAAACGACTTTCCATGACCGGCAATGCCTTGTCCTGCAAGGCTTCACGGGAATCCCACAGCCTCGCGGCGACTGTTCCCCATGACCAGTGCCGCGCGCTCCGACATTATCCTGCGCGCCGGTGGCGCGGCGCATTTTCATCCGCGCGCGGGACGCCATTCCCTATAACCGTAGCTCGTCCATAGGGCCGATTTTCCATTCCAATTCCGCCAGCTAGATTGACCTCATCGTTGGCGCCGCCAAAGCCATCGAATTTACGTGCTCAAAAGGCCAAGGAAAGGGGGTCCATCCATGAAACGCATCCACATGAAGCTGGCGGCTTTGCCGCTCGCCTGTCTCGTCATCACGGTCGCAGGTTGCGGGGGAGGCGGGGGCGACTCGACCTCTACCACTGCCGCCACTACAGCACCAGGCACCGGCACGTCAACGTCAACGCCGACGTCACCCACGTCACCCACGTCGCCAACAACGCAGACCGCGGCCAGCAGCAGCGCCATGCTGTCGGGTACCACCGATCCCGGGCCCGGGATCGGTAAAGACGGGGACTTCTACCTGAATACCGTGACCTGGATGTTGTTCGGGCCCAAGGCAAACGGCGTGTGGCCGGCAGGGGTTTCGGTAGCGGGCACCGGCAATACCGGCACGGCCGGGAACACCATCCTGTCCGGCTCCGTCGATCCGACTGCCAGCGTCGGCAACAACGGCGACTACTACATCAATACCACCACCTCGACCCTGTTCGGGCCCAAGGCAAACGGCACGTGGCCGCCGGGCGTCCAGATGGGTGGCGGCACCGGGTCGGGCACCGGCGGCGGCGTCGTCCTGACGGGCGCGGGGGCGCCAGCCAACAGTGTCGGCAACAATGGCGACTACTACCTCGACACCAACACCTGGACGCTGTACGGGCCCAAGGCCAATGACGTGTGGCCGGCAGGGGTCACGCTGGTCACCCAGCCGGGCGGCAGCGGCGGCACCGGCGGCACCGGTGGCGGCACTGCAGGCAATGGCGGTCACATCCTTTACGGCAGCGGTGCGCCGACCGACGACATCGGCGTCGACGGCGACTTCTATTTCGACACCACGACCTCGACGCTGTACGGTCCCAAGGCGGGCGGCAAGTGGCCGACCTCGGGCGCGACCGCAGGGACAGGCACCATCTACAACGGCAATTTCAACGTGCCAGACACGCTCAGCCGCGGCCGCTATGCCATGACCGGCGCCGGCGGGGCGGTGCCGTTGCCGTCGGATTTCGGTGTCGTGATCCCCTACGATTGCGCCAAGGTCACGCTCACTGCCTCCACACTCGGCAAGGTGCAGGGAACGCTGGACATCTCGGTGTACAAGGTGACGGGGTCCGGCGCGTCAGTGACCCTCACGCCCGTCAAGGATCTGAGCTGCAAAGTCACCAACGGCCTGCAGAACTGCAGTGAAGAGGTGCCGGCCGGTACCGTCAGCCACAACGACAAGCTGCAGGTACAGGTCGACAACAACCAGGCCACCGATTGGGGAGGCCTCGCCGTCAACCTCGCCTGCGTCAAATAAGCCGGTTGGATGGGGGCGCGCGTCTGTCTCGGGGGAGGCAGATGCGCACCTGAGGGGAGGCAGGGCAAATTGTCCTGCCTCCTTTCATTTTTTCCGTGGTGCCTGGCATGGTGAACGACTGCGTGCAGCCCGTTCGGTTTGACCTGTTGCATACCGGGACAGTGCGGATCGGGGAGGGCCCCGGCCGGCCTGAACGATGACGTCGGCCACCGCTACGACGTGCTGTTTCCGCTCAACATGACCTATCGGTGGGGATCTGGCGGAGCAGTTCGGGCAACACGTCGGCATCGCCGACATGCTGATGTGTCATCAGCGCCGCGCTAGCCACCAGCGCGGGCCACATCTTCAGCCGGCAGCCTGCCCCGCAGGCATAGTACCCTGAGGGTCGCGGCAAGCAGCCGCTTCCAACGGCGCCGCCATGATGGCCGCATCGCGTCGCCGGGCAACGGGCACGGCTGTGCCGGCTCCGTTTCGGCTGACTCGTCCGCTTGCAGCGCGGGCTGTGCGAAGACGGCGTGCCCGCTGTACTGGGCCAGCAGTTCCTCGCGGCTGACTTCCTGCACCCCACCGCCCCAGCCTGGCAGGGCGACGAGGAGCCGTCCGTGCTCGCAGCGCTGCAGCAGTACGCATGGCCTGTTCTTGTCCAGCAACAGGATGGCCGGTATCGAGGTATCCGGGATATCGTCGAGCTCGCGTTCCGCCAGCCGGGTCGACAAGCCGGCGCGCGCCGCCGCGGCGCAGAGCAGCGGCAACGTCAGGGCCTGCCCGTCCAGCGGCAGCCCTTCCAGCAGGACCGCTGCAGGCACCGTCCGTTGCAAGGCCCGGTTCAGCAACAGCAGGCAGCCCAGCATCGGATCGTCCGCACCCGTGAGCCGGCTCATTGCGGCAGGAGGCTCCCGGCGGCCAGTCATGAAAGACAGGTCGGAAGTGCCGCGATGCACCGCAGGCGTTGTCCTGGGTTGCTGGGTGCGCCGTGGTCGCGCTGATTCAGCTTCGATGTCTTCTGCTGGCGCCTCGCATAGTGCAAGGTCAGCCGGCGCATGTCGCGCGCGCGGATTCCGTTCACCCATGATTCCCCCCGGCTTCAGTGGTGTGAGCTCTACTGCGAGGGTAGTGCACCAGGGTGCGCGAGCCCATCATGCAAACAGGCTAGTGCCGCCGCGGCAAGAATGATTCAGGATTGAAACACCCGGGGCATGCCTGTTCCCTGGCGCGGACCGGCCGGCCCCCTCAACGCCGCTGTGCCAGCCAGATCCCCGCCGCGATCGCGGCCAGCCCCACTGCGTGGTACCAGCGGGGCCAGTCGCCCAGCAGCAGCGTGGACAGCAGGGCGGCGAACACCGGTGTCAGGGTGATAAAGAACACCGGCAACTGAGCGCCCGCGCGGGCGATGGCGCGGTCCCAGGCAAAGTAGGCGAGCAGCGAAGGAATGGTCGCTACATAGAGCAGGATGGCCGCGACCTTGCCGTTCCATTGCAGGGGCTGGTCCAGCGTCATCAGCTCCCATGCTGTCACGGGCGCGCTTGCCAGTACGCCGGTGACGATCTGCGCGAACAGCAGCACGGGCAGGGGCATGGCGGGACGCTGTTTGCGCAGCAGCCAGGTATAGCCGCTCCAGGCGATGGTGGCGGCCAGCATGAACAGGTCGCCGGCGACCAGGTCCAGCTGGGCGAGCCGGCCCAGCTCGCCGCGTACCAGGACGAAGGTCACGCCTACCATGCACAGCAGCGCCCCGGCGACATGCCATGGCTTCACCCGTTCGCCAAAACAGATCGCGCCGATCACGATCAGAAACAGCGGAGTGGATGCGCCGATCAGCGTCACGTTGATCGGTGTCGAGGTGGTCAGCGCCAGGTACTGCAGGGCGTTATAGCTGGCGATCGAAAGCACGCCCAGCGCGGTGATGACGCCGGCGTGCCGGCGCAGTGCCGCGCGGTGCTCGATCACGCCGCGCCAGGCAAAGGGTGCCAGCAGCAGCCCGGCCAGCACCCAGCGCACAGAGTTCAGCGTGATGGGTGGCACCGTGCCGGCGGCCAGGCGGCCGACGATGGCATTGCCGGCCCAGCTCAGGGGCGGGAAGGTAAGCAGGAACAGCGTTGTCCAGTCGATGCGTCCAGTGATGTTGCTGCTTGCGTGCATGGGGATGGGGCGCTTGTAAAAAGCGCATTATCCGCCATGCACGGCGCCGGGGCGCCTGGCGCCAAGATCCAGGGGGAATGTGTCATGGCCTTGCGCAGGCCATGACCGTAGTCATTGGTCGGGTGTCCCGAGCGCGCGGCTGATGCGCAACGCTCCCAGGGTGCCGATCACGCCAGACAGCAGGTAGAGGCTGACCGCCGCCAGGCCGAACAGCGATGACAACCCCAGCGCCACCAGCGGCGCAAAGGCGGCGCCGAACAGCCAGCCGAAGTCCGTGGTCAGGGCGGCACCGGTGTAGCGGAAACGGCGTTCGAAGTTTGACGTCACTACGCCCGCGGCCTGCCCGTACGACAGGCCCAGCAGGCCGAAGCCGACCAGGATGAAGGTGTCCTGGCCGGTGGCGCCGCCACCGAGCAGCCACGGCGTTGCCAGGCTGAAGATGCCAATCAGCACGGCCATTGCCGACAGCGTGGTGCGCCGGCCGATGCGGTCCGCGATCCAGCCGGATAGCAGCGTGCCGATGAACGCGATGAAGCCGCCCACGATCTGCACGGCCAGCACGTCAGAGATGTCCTGCGTGCGGTGCAGGATCACCCAGGAGAGCGGAAACACCGTGACAAGGTGGAACAGCGCATAGCTGGCCAGCGCGGCAAAGGCCCCCAGGAAGATGTTGAAGCCTTGCGCGTTCACCATCTGCAAGGTGCTGATCGGCTCCAGCTCGTCTTCTTCGAGCAGCTGCGTGTATTCATGGGTCACCACCAGGCGCAGCCGTGCAAACAGCGCCACGACGTTGATGGCGAAGGCCACGTAGAACGGATAGCGCCAGCCCCATTCGATGAATTCAGGCGGGGTCAGGCTGGCATGCAGGAACAGGTACAGCGAGCTGGCGATGATAAAGCCGGTGGGCGCACCGAGCTGGCCCACCATCGCATACCAGCCGCGCTTGTTCTCCGGCGTGTTGAGCGCCAGCAGCGACGGCAGCCCGTCCCACGACCCGCCGAACGCAATCCCCTGCAGGAAGCGGAACAGCGCCAGCAGGTAGATCGACGCTGCACCGATCGATGCGTACGACGGCAGGAATGCAATTCCCACCGTGGCCGTGCCAAGCAGGAACAGTGACGCCGTCAGCTTGATGCCCCGGCCCCAACGCCGCTGGATGCGCATGAACAGCGCGGTGCCGAATGGGCGCCCGATGAACGCAAAGGAGAAGATCGTGAAACTGTAGAGCAGCCCGGCCAGCTCGCCCGCGAACGGAAAGTAGACCGCCGGGAAGACGAGCACGGAGGCGATGCCGTACACGAAGAAGTCGAAGTACTCCGAGGCGCGTCCGATCACCACCCCGGTGGCGATCTCGGCGGGTGCCACCTGGTGGTGGCCGGGCGCCGGAGGTGCAGTCGGCGATGCGCGATGCTGGTGGGTGAGGCTGGCCATCGTCAAGTCTCCTTCTGGCAGGAGTGCTTCGATACTGCACGTGGAGCCGACCCCATTCGGATGAAATTGGCTCTTAAGTCTCGCACAGACAAGAATAGCGCCTAAACTGCCATAGAAAAACGAAAGGTGGGTTCACCGGCAGTTTGCCGATATTCCTCAGACGCCACATCCGAGACTATGGGCCGCTTCGACGCTGTAGTGCCGCTAAGACGTGTGCAGGGAAGATTACTGCTTCGGTGTGCCGCCGCAGTCATGCTGGCGTGCCTGGCCGGCTGTAATGCAGTGCTGCTTGCGCCATCCGGAGACATGGCCGTGCGCCAGCGCGACCTGATCATCATCGCCACCTGCCTGATGTTGCTGATCATCGTTCCGGTGATCATCCTTACGCTGCTGTTTGCGTGGCGCTATCGGGAAAGCGCAACCGACGCGCCCTACAACCCCGACTGGGACCACTCCACGGTGCTTGAGCTGGCGATCTGGGCCGCGCCGCTGCTGATCATCATCGCGCTGGGCGCCGTGACCTGGGTCAGCACCCACCAGCTCGATCCCTACCGCCCGCTGACGCGGCTCGAACCAGGCAGGCCGGTGGCGGCGGACGTGAAGCCGCTGACGGTGGAGGTGGTGGCGATGGACTGGAAGTGGCTGTTCCTGTATCCCGAGCAGGGCATCGCCACCGTCAACGAGCTGGCTGCACCGGTCGACCGGCCCATTGCTTTCCGCATCACCGCCACCTCGGTGATGAACGCATTCTTCGTCCCGTCGCTGGCCGGCATGGTCTACGCCATGCCCGGCATGGAAACCAAGCTGCATGCCGTGATCAACAAGTCCGGCGTGTATGAAGGCTTCTCCGCCAACTACAGCGGCGCGGGCTTCTCGCACATGCGTTTCAAGTTCCACGGGCTGTCGAGCGAGGACTTCGAGCGCTGGATCCAGCAGGTCAAGTCATCGGGCCAGGGGCTGTCCACGGACACCTACCTCAAGCTTGCGCAGCCCAGCGAGCGCGAAGCGGTGCAACGCTATGCCAACGTGGCGCCAGGCCTCTACGACCTGATCCTGAACCGTTGCGTGGGCGGCGGGCCGTGTATGGCGGACACCATGGCGCTTGATCGCAGCCGCGGAAAATTCGACCCGTCCGGCGCGGTCTGCACGGCGCGCAACACCCCGGCCACAGCACCGGTGTTCGCGCGCAATGACGGCCGGGTGATGCTGCAGTAAGGCGCGGATCCGGATCTTCCCTTGCGGTACTGGCCAGCCCCATCGGCCATGGTTGGTTAATTCAGGCCCCAGGTGACAAACATGCCCGAGCGCTCGGAACTCGCCAATTTGATCTTCGGCCGTCTTTCATGGGAGGCCGTCCCGCTGCATGAACCCATCCTGCTCGGCACCTTCCTCGTGGTGGTGCTCGGCGGGGGCGCATTGGTCGCGGCGCTTACCTACTACCGTCTCTGGGGTTACCTGTGGCGGGAATGGTTCACCAGCATCGACCACAAGAAGATCGGCATCATGTATGTGATCCTGGGCATCGTGATGCTGCTGCGCGGCTTTGCCGATGCGGTCATGATGCGCATCCAGCAGGCCGTCGCGTTCGGCGACAACCTTGGCTACCTGCCGCCGCACCACTACGACCAGATCTTTACCGCGCACGGCGTGATCATGATCTTCTTCGTGGCCATGCCGCTGGTCACGGGGTTGATGAACTTCGTCATGCCGCTGCAGATCGGCGCCCGCGACGTGGCCTTTCCGTTCCTGAACAACTTCAGCTTCTGGATGACCACGGGCGGTGCCATCCTGGTCATGATGTCGCTGTTCGTGGGCGAGTTCGCGCGCACCGGCTGGCTGGCCTATCCGCCGTTGTCCGGCATCATCCACAGCCCTGACGTCGGCGTCGACTACTACATCTGGGCGCTGCAGGTGGCCGGGGTAGGGACCTTGCTATCCGGGATCAACCTGCTTGTGACCATCGTCAAGATGCGGGCGCCCGGCATGACGCTGATGCGCATGCCGATCTTCACCTGGACCGCGCTGTGCACCAACGTGCTGATCATCGCCGCGTTCCCGGTGCTGACCGCGGCGCTGGCACTGCTTGCGCTGGACCGCTACGCCGGCACCAATTTCTTCACCACCGAGCAGGGCGGCAGCGCCATGATGTACGTGAACCTGATCTGGATATGGGGCCATCCGGAGGTGTACATCCTTGTGCTTCCCGTGTTCGGGGTGTTCTCGGAAGTGGTCGCCACCTTCTGCCGCAAGCGCCTGTTCGGGTACGCGTCGATGGTCTACGCCACGGTGGTGATCACCGTGCTGTCGTACCTGGTCTGGCTGCACCATTTCTTCACGATGGGATCGGGCGCCAGCGTCAATTCGTTCTTTGGCATCACCACCATGATCATCTCGATCCCGACCGGTGCCAAGATCTTCAACTGGCTGTTCACGATGTACCACGGCAAGATCCGCTTCGAGCCCCCGATGCTCTGGACCATCGGCTTCATGGTCACGTTCGTGATCGGCGGCATGACCGGCGTGCTGCTGGCGGTGCCGCCCGCTGACTTCTCCTTGCACAACAGCCTGTTCCTGATCGCGCATTTCCACAACGTGATCATCGGCGGCGTGCTGTTCGGCCTGATGGCAGGCATTACCTACTGGTTCCCGAAGGCATTTGGCTATCGCCTGGTCTCGTCCTGGGGCAAGGCATCGTTCTGGTTCTGGCTGGTCGGCTTCTACTTTGCGTTCATGCCGCTGTACTGGCTCGGGCTGCATGGGGTGACCCGGCGCATGAGCCATTTCGAGGATGCAACCTACCAGGCCTGGTTCCAGCTGGCTGCGTTCGGCGCCTTGCTGATCGCCATCGGCATCGCCTGCTTCCTGGTCCAGCTGGTAGTCAGCTTCATCCACCGCGAGGAGCTTCGCGACCTGACCGGCGATCCGTGGAACGGCCGCACGCTCGAATGGTCGACGTCGTCCCCGCCGCCGCAGTACAACTTTGCCTTTACGCCGGTGGTGCACGACACCGACGCCTGGTGGCACATGAAGCAGAATGGCTACGCGCGGCCGCAGCAGGGCTTTATTCCGATCCACATGCCGAAGAACACCGCGGCCGGCATCGTGCTCGCGGGGTTCTCCACGCTCTGCGGCTTTGCGCTGATCTGGCACATCTGGTGGCTCGCGGCGGCAGCGTTCGCGGCGACGATCATCGGCGCGATCATCCATACGTTCAACTACCAGCGCGACTATTACCTCCCGGCCGATCTGGTGGTCCAGACCGAGGCGGCGCGCACACAACGGATGGCAGGCCATGGCTGACACGACCTTTCCCAACCATGTGAGCGGCACCGCCGCCGCGGACACGGCCCCGCCGGGCGGCTACCAGTTCTACCTGCCCGAAGACCATCACCCGCAGAACGGGACGCTGCTCGGGTTCTGGCTTTACCTGATGAGCGACTGCCTGGTATTCGCGTGCCTGTTCGCCGCGTATGGCGTGCTGGGCCGGGAGTATGCGGGGGGACCGAGCGGGGCAGAGCTGTTCGAGCTGCCGCTGGTGGCGCTGAACACCTCGTTCCTGCTGCTGTCGTCGATCACCTACGGCTTTGCCATGCTGCAGATGCAGCAGAACCGCATCGCCGGCACCCAGATCTGGCTGGCCATCACGGGGGTCTTCGGCGCGGGGTTCCTGGCGGTCGAGCTTTATGAGTTCGCGCACCTGGTCCATGAGGGCGCAGGGCCGCAGCGCAGTGCGTTCCTGACCTCGTTCTTCGCGCTCGTCGGCACCCACGGGCTGCACGTGACGTGCGGCATCATCTGGCTGACCGTGCTGATGACCCAGGTGGCGCAGCACGGGCTGATCACGGCCAACAAGCGCAGGCTGATGTGCCTGTCGATGTTCTGGCACTTTCTCGACGTCGTCTGGATCGGCGTCTTTACCTTCGTCTACCTGATGGGAGCGTTGCCATGAGCGCGCACGACGAAACGCTGGACAGCCACGGACACAGCCATGGACATGACGAGGAAGTGGGGCCGCACGCCACGCTGGGCGGCTATCTGACGGGCTTCGTGCTGTCCGTCTTCCTGACCGCCATCCCGTTCTGGCTGGTGATGGGAAAGGTGTTCGACAAGTCGTCCACCACCGCCATCGTCATCCTGCTGATCGGCGCCGTGCAGATCGTGGTGCACATGATCTACTTCCTGCACATGAACGCCAGGTCGGAGGGCGGCTGGAACATGCTGTCGCTGATGTTCACGCTGGTGCTGGTGGTGATCACGCTGACAGGTTCGCTATGGGTGATGTTCCACCTGAACAGCAACATGATGCCGACCCTGCAGCATGAGCGCACGACAGACGCCGGCACGGCGATCGTGCCGCCCAGGACCAAGTAGGCACGGGCCCGCGGCGGCGGGAATGGATTCCCGCCTCGTTCCCGTTCACGGGGCCTGGCATGCGCGCAACGCGCCTGGTCGCGACCCTGTGCCTGGCGCTGCTTTCCGTGCCGGCTTGCGCGCAGCAGCTGGCCGTGGAGGTCGAGAACTTCAGCACGCCAGGCCCTTGTGCGGAAGAAGACAATGTCTCGTTCGCCCTGTCCGCCGCCGCGGTTGGCAGGTTCCGGATCCAGGCATTGCATCCCCCCTACGTCAACGCCATCCGCATTGACAGCTCCGCGCCGGATTTCTCCGGGTGCAACTTCGGCAAGACGCCTCACCCGACTGATCCGCGCCATGTCTTCGTGCCGCGCACGGTCATCCTTCATGACGACAGGAACATTGCCATTGTCGGCATCACGTTCGCCAGCTTCTGGCGGCCACATCGGGTCCCGGTCACGGTAGCGGGCAGGGCCGATGCCGGCTTTCACCTGATCCAGGTGTTCCGGAAAGCTGGCCGGACGCGTACCGAGGTCCTGGTGCTCTATCCCGCCGATGGCTACTGGCGGGCGAAACCGTTGCCAGCCCGCCATCTGGGTGTCAATGCGTATGGCTCTTCGTTCCTGCTGGGGCCGGTAGAGCAGGAAGGGCGCCCGGTGGTCAACATCGCGCGGATAGAAATCGAGCCGCAGGCCCTGGCCTTCAGGCTGCATTTCACGGAAGGAGGCCAGGCAACGGTCACGATCACTGAAATCAGCGACATCCGTACGGCGCTCGATGTCCGGTTTCTGCCGGCCCATGACGCCAGACGTCCGTTTGCAATGCTGCGTTCCATGTATGTTGCCGACGACAACGCAGACGCGAGCGAAGTCACCTGGACCACCGGGCCGGCTGGTGAGGCCATCAGGAAGCCGGTGATGGCCGTCACTTCAATCCAGGCGACCGCGGTGCGATTCGGCCGTACGGTCCGGTCGCGTCACAACACCAGCGCCCCCGATTTGATGTTCGACGCCTTCGAGGCGGCTGCGGCGGAGGGCACGGCGCCAACGGGAAAGAGGCCGGACTGAGTCGATTGCGGCACCTCACGACACGCCAATATATTCATGTCGACAATAAAAAATACGACTGCTATGATTGGGCGCACGATAGCCTGAGCTGGTAGAAATCGCTTGCCGCACAGTGGTGCGGGCTGGCAGCACTTTTCAGGCTGGGAAATAGTCGAGAGAACATGGGGACGACGATGTCATCACTGAAAAAGCTGCTCGCCATCACATTGTGCGCCGGGGCAATCATTGCCCTGGGCGCACCGGGGCCCGTGCAGGCACAGGAAGCCTGGCCCGCGCGCCCGATTCAAATGATCGTTCCGTCGTCTCCCGGGTCGGGAACCGACGCGCTGGCGCGGGCCATGGCGCAACGCCTTTCCGAATCGCTGAAGCAGGCTGTGGTCGTGGAGAACCGGCCGGGCGGCAGCGGGGTGATCGGGACCAATGCCGTTCTCAAGGCGGCGCCGGACGGCTACACGATTCTCTACACAACGGCATCCAACATGGTGGTTGCGCCGGCTGTCATGAAGTCCGTATCCCAGGAGGCAAGGAAGAGCCTCGTGCCGATCGCGCAGACAGCCGCGGGTGGGGTGTTGCTGCTGGTGAGCCCGGACCTGCCGGTGCACGACTTGCCAGGACTCATCGAGCTGGTGAAGGCGAATCCGGACAAGTACAGCTATGGCAGCTGGGCCACCGGCTCGTCCGCGCACTTGACGATGGAATGGCTGAAGAAGCAGACCGGCATGAAGACCGAGCACGTCGCGTATCGGACATCCAGTCAACTGCTCACCGAGCTTTCTTCGGGGGTGCTGAAGATCGGCTGGACTGATCCCAGCGTGGCGGTTCCGTTCCTGCGCTCGGGGAAGGTGCGTGGCATTGCCATTGTCGGCAACGTGCGCTCGCCACAGCTTGCCAACGTCAAGACGATGAGCGAACAGGGCTACAAGTTCAATACGGTGGGATGGTTCGGCATGTTCGCGCCGGCCGGAACCAGTCCGGCGATCGTGAAGCGGCTGGCCGATGAGGCCAACAAGGTGCAGGCATTGCCGGAGATCGCGGCGCTGATGAAGAGACTGAACTTCGAGCCACCTCCGGTAAAGACCTCCGCGCAGTTGGGCGAGATCGTCCGGAACGATCTGCAAGTCTGGACGAAGATCGCCAACGACGCAGGGATCAAGGTCGACGAATAGGAGCTGGCGCCCCTGCGCCAGCGGATCCTTGTCACAAGAAGGAAAGTTCAAGGCGTGCAAGGTTAAGCGGAACATCGCGCCTTGCCACATGATTCAATCGTCGCGAAAGACACTCAGACATCAACCGATCCACTGCGTCACCAAACCGGTTGTCCTTTGGCGAATTCAAGCGGCGATCCGCACGTGAACGGTCATATTCGATAGAGCACAGGAGACGACATGGCAAAACTCGTTAAGTTTTATGAAACAGGCGGACCCGACGTCCTTCGTTTTGAGGATGGCAGCGTTGGTGAGCCCGGACCGGGGGAGGTCCGCGTCCGCCACGTGGCGGCAGGCCTGAACTTTGCCGATACCTACTTCCGCAGCGGCACTTACAAGGTTCCGCTGCCCAGCGGCATCGGCAACGAGGCCGCTGGCGTGATCGAGGCCGTCGGTGCCGGCGTTAGCCATCTGGCGGTCGGCGACCGTGTGACCTATACGGGATTTACCAACACGCTGGGCGCCTACAGCACGGACCGGCTGATCTCTGCCGATCCGCTGATCAAGCTGCCTGAGGCCATCAGTTGCGAAGTCGCCGCGGCCATGACCATGCGGGGCTTGTCAGCGGCCTACCTGATGCGCCGAATCTACCCCTTCAAGGCGGGCGACTCCATCCTGCTGCATGCCGCGGCAGGTGGTGTTGGCCTGATTGTTTCGCAGTGGGCCAAATTGCTGGGGCTGACGGTGATCGGCACGGTTTCCACCGATGCCAAGGCCGAAGTGGCGCGCGCCCACGGCTGTGACCACACCATCAACTACAGCCATGAGGACGTGGCCAAGCGCGTGCGGGAACTGACGGACGGCGTGGGCGTAAACGTGGTCTTCGACAGCGTGGGCAAGGACACCTTCATGTCCTCGCTGGACTCCCTCAAGCGCCGCGGCCTGCTGGTGTGCGTGGGTTTCGCCTCCGGCCCGGTCAACGGGTTCGATCCGGCAATTCTGGCCCGCAAAGGCTCGGCATTCCTGACGCGCCCGGGCCTGGCCGACTATATCGCCGATCCTGCCGAGAAGGCGGAACTGGTCGGCGAGCTGTTCGGCCACGTGGCGGCCGGCCGCATCCGCATCGGGATCAATCAGCGCTATGCCCTGGAGGATGCAGTGCAGGCACACCGGGACCTGGAGTCTCGAAAGACCACCGGCTCGTCGATTTTCGTGATCTGACAGCACGAAGCAGCGCTCTCATCCAATTCGACATTCTCAAGATTCGCATCTCAACCCGGAGATCCATCAACATGAACTTCCTTGACGGCCACCTGTATCCCGAGAACCAGCAGCCTCTGATCATCACCGCCGCTCCCTATGCGCCGGGCTGGATCCCGTCAGATTTTCCGGAAGATATCCCTGTCACCATGGCGGATCAGATCCAGAAGGCGGTGGATTGCTACGAAGCCGGTGCGAGAGTGCTGCATCTGCACGTGCGCGAAGAGGACGGCAAGGGCAGCAAGCGCCTGTCCAAGTTCAATGAGCTGATCGCCGGCGTGCGCAAGGCCTGTCCGGAAATGGTCATCCAGGTGGGAGGCTCTATCAGCTTCGCGCCTGAAGAGGGCCAGGGCGCCAAATGGCTTAGCGATGACACGCGGCATATGCTGGCCGAACTCGATCCCAAGCCCGACCAGGTCACGGTGACCGTCAACACCTCGCAGATGAATGTGACGGAGCATGCTGGTGTGGATGATTTCAAGGGACTGTCGCGAGGGTTCGCGCACCTCTACGATACCTACAAGGACATGGTCGTGCCCTCGAATCCCAGCTGGTTCGAGGAGCACGTTCGACGTCTGACCGCCGCCGGAATCCAGAGTGAGTTTCAGTGCTACAACATCAACAGCTTTGAAACGATTGAGCGGATGATTCGCCGCGGCGTCTACAAGGGCCCGCTGGTGATGAACTGGGTGGCGATCAGCGGAGGCATGGATCAGGCGAACATCTACAACCTGGCAAACATCCTGCGAGCTGTGCCGGACGGAGCCGTGGTAACGGTGGAGAGTTCGGTGCTGAATGTGCTTCCCATCAATATGATCGGCATGGCCTTGGGCCTGCATGTGCGGTGTGGCATCGAGGACGTACTCTGGAACCAGACCCGCACGGGAAAGATGAGCACCGTCGAGCAGATCAAGCAACTGGTGCGTATCGCCGGCGAATTTGGTCGCCCCATCGCGACGGCGCAGCAGACCCGGGAGATCTTGCAGCTTGGGGTCTTCTATGACACGGTGGAAGAGACGCTTCAGAAGAATGGCTTCGCACCCAATCGTAACGGTGGCCACCAGGGCTTCCTGCGCAAGGCCGAATGCATGTAAAGAGCCCTTGGCGGAACTGACGGCCGGGCAGCCTGGACCCACCAGGTAAGTGCCGAAGGCGGGACCCGCGACGGTATGCGTCCCGTTTTCGCCTTGCTGCCGTGGACCCTCAAGACCTCGATTGCCGTGTGGCCGATACTGCGAGCAGGGTTTTCCCTCTGTTTGCGCGAATCGACAACAACTTGTCGTGATCGGTCAAGCCGGTTGACGTGGAGCGATCCGAGAATGGAGAAAAGACGGCAATCAAGAGGTACAGACATGAGGAAGCGGACCAAAAACTTATGGTGGCGCGGATACGCCTTGGCGATCGGAGTTGGTGTCGTCGGCGGGATGCCCGTGGCCCAGGCCCAGGAGGATTGGCCAAGCAAGCCGATCCGCCTGGTGGTGGGAGGGCCTGCCGGCGGCAGCGCCGACGCTTTGGCGCGGCTGCTGGCGGAAGGCCTGCAGAAGGCATGGAGCAAGCCGGTTATCGTAGAAAACAAGCCTGGTGCCGCCGGTGCGCTGGCGATCAGCGATTTGCAGGCCACCGGCAAGGATGGTCATACCCTTCTGGTCATCCAGGGCGGCGTGGTGAGCGAAGCGCCGTTGGCCTACAAGGTCCATTACAAGCCCTTTGCCGACCTGAAGCCCCTGGCCCAGGTCAGCCGCACGGGGTTGGTGCTGGTTGCCAACAAGGATGTGCCTGTCTCCAACCTGAAGCAGTTGGTGGACTACGGCAAATCGCAGAAGGACGGCCTGGTTTTCGCGTCTTACGCTGCGGGGTTGAGGGGCCACACCTCGGGCATTCTGCTCGGGCAACTCACCCATGTGCCAATGCGGCATGTTGGCTACAAGGGCTCGCCTCCGGCATTGAACGACCTGATGGGCGGCCACGTGCCGCTGATGTTCGATGGCGTGACTACCTCATTGCCGTTGATCAAGGCGGGCAAGATCAAAGCGATTGCGGTGGCCTATCCAAGCCGAATTTCCGCATTGGCGGATGTGCCTACGTTCAAGGAGCTCGGCTACCCGCAGCTGGCGCAGGCAGGCTGGTTCGCCGTGTGGTCGCGCCCGGATGTCGCTCCGGCAGTCCAGCAAAAAATCCGCGAGGCGACGCTGGCGTACTTCAAGCAACCCGCAGTGCAGAACCGCGTCAAGGATATGGGCATGGAGCAGGGGAATGCCGTCACCTCGGAAGAGATGATGGCGGAGCTGAAGCAGGCATACCAGCAACAGGCCGCGTTGCTGAAGTCCATTAACTACCAGCCAGAGTAATACGGCAGTCACCTGGCCGCGCAGCTGGCTGGGTGACTACCGTTGCGGCAGGCCCTGGTCAAGCCCGATCACGAGCGTTTGCGCATGAACGCTTCGGCCCGCGGCCACTCGCCATAGCCAGAAGCGGGGTTCAGATGCCCGACCGATCACGTCGATCTTTCAGTAAGTCGCGTCACCGATGATGGCGGTGCGCTCCATCTTCCGGTGGCACGGTGGGTAATCCATCACTGCGTAGTGCTGGGTTGAACGGTTGTCCCAGAACGCAACGCTGTTCTTCTTCCAGCGGAAACGCACCTGGTATTCGGGGATGGTGGCCTGGCTGACCAGGTAGTTCAGCAAATTGCTGGCACCCGGCGCCTTGTCCAGCCCGAAGCGGACGTTGTCGGGCACGTTGTAATTGGTGAAGTGCGTCGTAAAGCTTCCGTTGACGAACAGGATCTTCTCTCCGGTTTCAGGATGGGTGCGCACAACCGGGTGCTCGGCATCCGGGTACTGAGCCTTCAGTGCAAGACGCTTTTCGATCGGCATGGCGGCACCGAAGCTGGCCTCGATGCCGTGGCGCGCGCGCAATGCGGCGATCTTCGTCTTGATCTCCTCGGGCAACTGGTTATAGGCCTCGACCATGTTGACCCACATCGTGTCGCCGCCCACGGGCGGGCACTCGATACAGCGCAGCACGCAGCCTAGCGGTGGCTTTTCGCGCCAGGTGGCATCGGTATGCCAGGAATTCTCGTTGCGATCGGGAGGGCTGTCCGGGGTCTTGTAAATCTGAACCAGTCCCGGGTAATCGGGATGGCTGCCCACCACCGGATGGTCCTCCAGCTCGCCAAAGCGGCGTGCAAAGGCCACGTGCTGCGCGCGCGTGATGTCCTGGTCGCGGAAGAACAGCACGCGATGCTTCAGGAGCAGGGCACGGATTTCCGCCATCTGTTGGTCGTCTTCGGCAGCCGCACCGAGGTTGACGTTGCTGAGCTCCGCACCGATCGTGCAAGTGACTTGCTCGACCTGGATCGAATTGCCCAGAGAGGTTGCGCGGACCACTGCGGGTGCCGCTTTGAGGCGCTGAATCATGAACGCTGTCTCCTATTGTCGATTACGCCGATGGATGCTTGCGAGTCTGGATGTGACGGGTTTCTCCCGCTTGACAGTACATGACTGGGATTTATCATTCCATGTCAATGTTCTACTCTGACCGCCAATGTCGTCACTAGTCCGCGCTGCGGCCCTCACCAACTACAGCGAGGTCGCTCGAGCCGCCGGACTGGACCCGGTGCGGATGCTCCTTGACGCGGGGTTAAGTCCGAGCGTGCTGCACGAGCCGGACCTCATGATTCCGGTGGAGCGTGTCGGACGGCTGCTGCAGGCGTCAGCAACCCTGTCTGGCAACGAGAGTTTCGGACTGTGCATGGCCGAGTCGCGGCTGTTGTCGAATCTTGGGGCCGTAGGATTGCTGATCCGCGACCAGGCAACGCTGCGCGACTCGCTTCGCATGCTGATGCGCTATCAGGCGTTGCTCAACGGTGCGCTGTCACTGGCGGTAGAGGAGTGCGGCGAACTGGTCATTATTCGCGAGGCGGTCATCGCTGGCAGTGCACATCAGCCCACGCGCCAAAGGGTTGAACTGGCGCTGGGGGTAATGGTGCGGCTGATACGCCAGCTTCTCAAGCCCGACTGGGAGCCGCGGCGCGTATGCTTCGAGCACCCGGCGCCGCGCGACCTTAGCACGCACCATCGGTTTTTTGGCCCTTGCGTCGAGTTCGACTATGACTTCAACTGCATCATCTGCGCGAAGGCCGATCTCGATGCACGCAACCCGTCTGCCGATCCGGCCATGGCGCGCTACGCGCAGCAGCTGATAGACGCGTCTGTCATGTCGCAGCAGGCGACCATGCTTGAGGACGTGCGGCGCATTGTCCTGCTGCTGTTGCCCAGCGGACGTTGCAGCATCGAGCAGGTGGCGGACCACCTGGGCGTGGTGTGCCGCACGGTCCAGCGCCGGCTGGCGGAAGAGGGGCAGAGCTTCTCGTCGATCGTCAACGACATCCGCACGGAACTCGCCGCGCGTCATGTCATCGAAAGCGATCGCCCGTTGACCGAGGTGGCGACGCTACTCGGTTTTTCCGCGCCGAGCGGATTTTCGCGCTGGTATCACGCGCAATTTGGCTGCAGCCCCAAGGAGAGCCGGGCCACACGCGGCACAGTGCGCCGAAAGACGACTGCTTAGCCTGCACCGGCCGCAATGCCACGCCCGGCCATCCGCCCGATACGCCACGTAAGGTAAGATCTTGGACGCTGCGAGCGGTGCAGCGCCGATCGAGGGCAACACCCGACCGGTTCCCCAATAATCGGAAGGATTTACCCCTCATGGGCAGACTCAAGACTACCAACACGCCAGAACTGCAGTTGCTGCTTGCGCCGCAAACACCGCAGAATCCGGTCACGCTGGCGGTCGAGCAGGCGCTTATGCATGGACGCGACTGGTCGGCATCCGTTGCTGACCAGATTGCGGTGCGGCTGGCGGGACTGATTACGATCGACGTGATCCACGCGGGACAACGCCTGCTTGAGAAGGACATCAGCGAGGTCCTGGAGGTCAGCCGTGCCCCAGTGCGCGAGGCCTTGCGCATCCTGGAGCGGGAGCGGCTGATCGAGTTCCGCGCGCGGCGCGGCGCCATTGTCACCGAGCCCAATGCCCAGGATCTGCGGGATATCTACGTCGTGCGGGATGCACTGTTTGCCATTCTGCTCAGGCAGCTGATGGAAGAGCGCGCGGACGCGCTTGATGCGCTGTTCGAGCAATTCATGCCGCGGCTCGGCAAGGCCGTCGAGGAATCCGTGGACGCCTATATCAGCGTGACCTTCCTGGCGAACATGGCCATGGCAGACCTGTCGAGCAACCGGCTGGTCGGGGAGCTGCTGAACTCCATCTCGCTGCGGGTCCTGCGCTATGTGCGGCTGGGGCTCGCCTCCCGTCCCGGGTCGCTGGAGAATTCCTTCAAGACCTGGCGTGCCCTGCAGCGCGCCGTAACCAGGCGGGATATCGATGCGGTCCTGGAGACCGCGCACAAGCGCATCGGAAACTCCCGCGAAGCCGCCATCCGTGCCCTGGCATCCGGCGTCCAGAAAGGCAAGGCCGGCCCTGCCGGCCACGGCGCTGTGCCAGCCAGCGCTTTCTGAGTCCGCGCGGGCGGGACTGCCCGCTATGGCTCTCCGGTCAAGGGACCCGCGCCCGGCTGGCGAACGCATTCCATTCCCGGAAGACCGTGTCCAGGCAGGACGCCGAATCGCAACGGTCCCGCTTCTTGCGGAACGCTGCAATGTCCGCCTCAGTGATTGCCCGCGCCTTGAGCAGACGCTGCTGGTCGGCGTAGATGCGCTGGTAGCCCATGGAAAACAGCGCGGATTCGCAGATCAGGCGCTGCGCCTGCGTGGCGCTGGCAGGCGTGGCCGACGGATCGCAGTCGATGTCGGTGGCATGCGCGCTGCTCAGGAATATGAGGCCTGCGGATGCCAGGGTGCGGAGGGCGATGCGGACAATGCGGGTCATGACGGGTTGGGGGGGAGGGCTGACGCTCGAGGCAAAGACGCCGCGTCAGGCGAATAGTAGCGCGCCCCGGGGTGCGGGCCGACAGGTTCACTGCATGCCGGCCCGCGCCGCATTGCTCGGCGGAACCTGCCTGGCTTGCTACATCCGGAACACCACCCCCAGCCAGAAGCTCCGCGGCGCGCCCGGTGCCACGAACAGCGCGCTGGCGGCATCCCCCGGTGCCACATGCGGGCGCACCAGGCTGCCGCCGGGGAACACATCATTCGCGATCTGCCCATAGGTCTCGTAGCGCCGGTCAAAGACATTGGCCACGCGCGCATAGATCTCAAACCGCTTGTTCACCTTGTACGCCGCGCGCAGGTTGAGGGTGGCGTAGCCGGGCACATGCCAGTCGGCGGTCTTCGGCGGCGCGCCCGGTTGCGGGTTGCTGCGCAGGCCGTCTTCGTTGCCGCTGGAGACGGTGCTTGACACCGCCACCAGGTCGGCGCCAAGCGTCAGGCCGGCCAGTGCCTGCCAGTCGAGGCCCAGCTTGAGCGTATGGCGGGGCAGGCCAGCCATGCGCATGCCGGGCCGGATGTCGATGGTGCGTTCGCCGGCGGCAAGCTGGCCGGCGGCCTGGTAGGTGGCCTGGAGATAGCTGTAGGCAAGCCGCAGCGTGACATCGCCCACGCGCTGGCGGGCGGTGAGGTCCAGGCCCTGGTTGCGGGTGCGGTCGAAGTTGGCGAAATAGCCGAGCTGGGTGTTCGGCGCGCGCAGGAAGAGGATGTCGTCGTGATTGTCGATGCGGTAGAGCGACGCGGTGACTTCGGTGTCCTTGCCGCGGTGCCAGCGCACGCCTGCTTCGTAGGAATGTGAGACCACCTGCTTCAGGTAGGGGTCGGCCTGCAGGCCGGCCGGCAGGCGGCAGGGCCGCTCCGGGTCGGCGCAGCCGAGTTCGAGGACGGTGGGCACACGGTTGTTCTGGGCGTAGCCGCCGAACACGGTGACGCCGCCGCCCAGCTTCTGCGAGAGCCCCAGCGCCGGGTTGAGGCGGCGGTAGGTAAAGCTCTCGCGCGGCTGTTCGCTGCCGTCGCTGTTGCGCAGGGTGTTGCTTACCGCGACGTGGTTCCACCTGGCCGAGGCTGTCAGGAAGGTGCTGGGGGTCAGCGACCAGGTGTCGGACAGGTACAGGCCGAGCATGCGCGAGCTGCCGCCGACGCCTGAGAACAGGGCGTTGGGGGCGTCCGGGTCGGCCACGGCGCCGCGGTCGTCGGTGAAGGTGCCGGGCTGGGCGTACTGCGAGTAGGTCAGGCGGCTGCGGTCCAGGGTCAGGCCCGCGTTGAGCAGGTGGTGGTCGGTCTCCCTGGCCATGCTCAGCGCCATGCCGACGGTCTGCTGCCACATATGGGTGGTGTTGATCATGGCGGGATGCAGCGCGGCGCCTTCGGCCCGGGTCATGCCGCAGGCGTCGCCGCGCGGGCTGCCGTCGGGCGCAAAGCCGTCCTCGCAGTCTTCGGCATAGGCCTCGTAGGCGGGGTTGACATCGCCGTTGGTGGTGTCACGGCGGCTGGTGCGCACGTAGGCCAGCGCGGCGGCGCTGGTCTTGTCGTCGAACCAGTGGCGGCCGTTGACCGCGACCTGGGTCAACTGGTTGCGGGTCTGGTCGGGGTAGGTGTACACGGCGCGGCGGTTGGCCTGGTAGAGGTCTGGCAGCGTGCCATTGCCGCTGGCGCGGAAGCTGGGCACCAGCCCGTTGCCGGTTAGCGTGCTGCGGCCGTGCAGCACGGACACGTCCCAGCTGTCAGTGTCGCCCGCATAGCCAGCCTTGGCGAAGACGTTGCCAAGCCGGCCGCCCGACTGGTCGCGCCAGCCATGCTCCTGGAACAGGGTGCCGGCCGCGAATGCGTGCCAGCCGCTGTCGCTGCGCATGCCGCCGGACAGGTCGGCGCGCTTGCGGGCGCCGCTGCCGTAGGACAGGTCGGCCGTGAAGCCGGGCGAGTCCAGCCCGGAACGGGTGGTCATGGCCAGCGCGCCGCCCAGGGTATTGAGGCCGTAGGCCGGGTTGGCGCTGGACACCAGCGACACGCTCGCCAGCGCGGCTTCCGGGATCATGTCCCAGCTGACCACGTCGCCGAAGGGCTCGTTGACGCGGATGCCGTCCAGGTAGACCGACAGGCCCTGCGGCACGCCCGGAATGGACGAGGCACGGAAGCCGCGGTAGGTGATGTCGGTCTGGAACGGGCTGCCCTGGATGTCGTTGACGTTGACGCCGGCCAGGTTGCGGGACAGGTACTCGGCCAGGTTGCCGGCGCGCGACCGGTCCAGGTCGTCGCCGCGCACGGTCTGCACGGTGTAGGGCACCAGGTCGCTGTCCACGCCGATGCCTGGCAGCGGCGCGGCGGCCACCACCAGGACTTCCGGCAGCGTGGCGCTGTCCTGGTTTGGGACAGCGGTGTCCTGCTGCGCAACAGCGGGCCGCTGGGCCATCATCAGGGCGACCGCCACGGCAATCGCGGTGGCGGCGCCGCGGCTGGCCCTGCCGCGGCAAGCCACGGTGTCGCGCGGCGCCTGCCCTGGCGGTGCGGGGCGCGGGTTGGCTGGCATGTTCCGTCTCCTCCGGATAAGCGGTGCGATACCTGCATTGGGTAGCGCTTGCCCGGAGCTGAGCAGGTTTCATACCTTGGGCCTCGCACCGGCGGATCGGGATGCCGCTACGGCGCGTTCGCATGCGCCGCGGCGTGGTGGGACTGCGCCTGTCACAAAACAGGACAGCTGCGGGCACGAGCAGCGGGCCGGTGCTCCACCATGGGACAGTCGTGCGCGGCGCACCGCACAAGGCACGGCCTGGCCGCAGCGTCCGGGAGTGCGTCCGGCGCGGCCAGGCAACGCCTGGCATGGAGCGCGGCCCCATGCTGCGCTGCACATGGTATCGGCCTTGCTCTGTTCACCCGCATCAACACTCTGCCTGGTGCCCAGCCATGTTCCGCCGCCTCGGTCGCTGCCTTGCCTGCCTGCTGTTGCCGTGCCTCGGCCTGGTCCATGCGGGCGCCGCGCTGGCCGAGGGCGCGCACGGGTATCCGTCGCGGCCGATCACGCTGGTGGTGCCCTGGCCAGCGGGCGGCGCCACCGATATCTCCATGCGCATCCTGGCGGAGCTGGCCGGGCGTGAGCTGGGGCAGCCGATCGTGGTGGAGAACCGGCCGGGCGCCGGGGGCACGCTGGTGGGCGGCTTGCTTGCCGCGGCGCGCCCAGACGGCTACACCATCGGCCAGCTGCCGCTGACGGTGTATCGCTTCCCGCATCAGCAGAAGACCGCCTGGCAGCCGCTGCGCGACATCCAGCCGGTGCTGATGATCTCGGGCTATACCTTCGGCATCGTGGTGCCCGCAGACAGCCCGTTGCGCTCGCTGCGCGACCTGATTGCCTGGGGCCGCGCGCATCCGGGCGAGCTGACCGTGGGTTCCACCGGCATCGGCACCACCGCCCATCTGGCGATGGAGGACGTGCTCGGGCGCAGCGGCGTGCGCTATATCCACGTGCCGTATCACGGCACCGCTGACCAGATGCTGGCGGTGGCCAACGGTTCGCTGATGGCGGGGGTCAATTCCACCGGCTTCGCGCCCTTCGTTGAGACCGGCAAGCTGCGCCTGCTGGCCGTGTTCAGCGCGCAGCGCTCACCGCGCTGGCCTGAGGTGCCGACGGTAAGCGAGCTGGGCTTTGCCGATGCGGTTCATAACTCGCCCTACGGCATCGGCGTGCCGCGTGGCACCGATCCGGCAATCGTCGGCCGCCTGCATGACGCGTTCCGCGCCGCGATGCAGCAGCCGCGCCACGTTGCGGAACTGGCCCGGTACGACCAGGAGCTGACTTACCTGAATACCGCGCAATACGATGCCTTCCTGCGCCATGCGTGGGAGACCGAGCGGACCTTTGCCGGGCGCGTGGGCACGGCGCGGCCCCGGGGGCAGCTGTGATGGCCATGCAGGCACCACCGGCGCTGTGCTGCGACGCCGTGCGCAAGGCCTTCGGCAGCCGCGTGGCCCTGGACGGGGTCTCGCTCAGCGTGCGGCGCGGCGAGTTCGTGGCACTGCTCGGGCCCAACGGGGCGGGCAAGACCACGCTGTTCCAGATCCTCAGCGGCCTGTTCGTGGCCGATGCGGGGCAGGTCACGGTCATGGGCAGCGACATGCGGCGCGATCCGGTGCGCGCGCTGGCACGGCTGGGCATCGTGTTCCAGCAGCCGGCCATCGACCTGGACCTGCCGGTGCTGGCCAACCTGCGCTTTCACGCGGACCTGCACGGGCTGCCGCGCCGAGTGGCGGCGCCGCGCATCGCCCGGCTGCTCGATGACTTCGGGCTGGCGGCGCGTGCGCGCGCACCGGTGCGCGAGCTTTCTGGCGGCAACCGGCGCAAGGTGGAACTGGCGCGCGCGCTGCTGCATGAACCGGCCATGCTGCTGCTGGACGAGCCGACGGTGGGGCTGGACCCGGCCTCGCGCGCGCAGCTGGTGGCCGATGCGCGGCGCCTGACGGCGCGGGCGCAGGCTGGCGTGCTTTGGGCCACCCACCTGGTGCAGGAGGTGGAGCACGCCGACCGCGTGATCGTGCTGGACCGCGGCATGGTGCGTTTCGACGGCACCCCGGCCGCACTGCGCGGCGCCGCGGCGTGCGACACCCTGGAGGGCGCCTTCCTGGCCATGACGCCGCCGGCCCCTGTCACTGACCTGTCCGCGAGGCGCGTACCCGCATGAACAAGATGCCATCCCCCGTCTGGTTTGCCTTTGCCTTGCTGCTGGTTACGACGCTGCTGGTTGCCGCCGGCCTGGCCGAAGGCGCGCAGGGCGGCGCCGCGCCCCCCGTCGGCCAGGCTACCAACCAGGTCTTTGTCTCGAGCGAGAAGGACGATGCCCTCGCCGTCTTCGATGCCCGCAGCCGGCAGCTGGTCGCGGTATGGCGGCAGTGCAAGCGGCCGCGCCACCTGCAGCTGTCACCCGACCGCACGCGCCTGTACGTGGCCTGTAGCGACGACAACCGGGTGGATGTGGTCGATGTGGCCAGCCGCAAGACCGTGGCATCGCTGCCGGTGGGGGACGATCCGGAGTTGTTCGATCTCAGCCAGGACGGCCGCACGCTCTATGTCTCGAATGAAGAGGACGGGCTGCTGTCGGCCTACGACACGGCTTCAGGCAAGCGCGTGTTCGCGGTCAGGGTGGGCGAGGAGCCGGAGGGCGTCAGGGTCAGCGCCGACGGCAGGCATGTGTACGTGACCTCGGAGGTGGCCAACCTGGTCCATGTCATCGACGTGGCCACGCGCAAGGTGATCCGCAATATCCAGGTCGGCAACCGGCCGCGGCGGCTGCTGCTGGTGCGCGACGGCAAGGAGCTGTGGGTGTCCAACGAACTGTCGGCCAGCGTCAGCGTGATCCGTACCGATACCTTCGAGGTGGCCCAGACCATCGCCTTCGCGCCCCGGGGCTTTCGCGCCGAGGACGTGACCCCGGTGGGCATGGCGGCCAGCGGCGACGGCACGCGCGCCTATATCGGTCTGGGCCGCGCCAACCATGTCGCGGTGGTCGAGGTGGCGTCGCGCCGGGTGCAGGACTATGTGCTGGTCGGCCGCCGCGCATGGGGGCTGGCGCTGAGCCGCGACAACGCGCGGCTTTATGTCGCCAACGGCCTGTCCGACGATGTCAGCGTGGTGGACACCGCCAGCCGCAAGGCGGTGGCCACGCTCAAGGCGGGCCGGGTGCCGCATTCGGTGGCGATCGATGACTGAGCGCTCGCGTGCGTGGTGGCAGTGGTGGCGTGCCGGGTTGGGTGCCATGGCGCTGGCGTGGCTGCCTGCCGCGGTGCACGCTGCCGAGGTGCGCGTGGCGGTCGTGTCGCAGGCCGACGACGCGCGCTATGCGCCCCGGCGCCTGGCGCAGCGCTATCCCGGCCAGCCGCAGGGCCGTGCGCTCGACGGCGCCCAGGTGGCGGCCGCGGAAGCGCGCGTGGCGCTCGAGGCCGCGGGTCAGTCGCTCAGGCTGGAAGCCCAGGAAGCCCGCACTGAAGCCGAGGTGGCCCCGCTGGTCGCGGCGCTGGCGCGGCAGGGCACGCGCTATATCCTGCTGGACCTGCCGTCGGCGTCGGTCAGGGCGGCCGCGGGCGCGGTCAGGCCGGGCGAGGCCTTGTTGTTCAATGTGTCGGCCGATGACGACGCGTTGCGCGGCGCCGGCTGCGCGCCGGTGCTGCTGCACACGCTGCCCAGCCTGCGCATGCGCGCGGATGCGCTGATGCAGTACCTGGTATTGCGCAAATGGCTCCGCGCCTTGCTGCTGAGCGGCCCGTCCGCGGCCGATGCGGCGCAGCGCGACGCGCTGGTGACGTCGGCGCGGCGCTTTGGCATTGCCTGGTCGGCGCAGCGCGCCTTCAGGCTGTCCAACGACCCGCGTGAGCGCGACCAGGCCAACCTCGGCCTGCTGACCGGCGGCGTGGACTATGACGTGGTGGTGGTGGCCGATGCCGACGGCGAGTTCGCCCGCGGCGTGCCCTACGCCACGCTGCTGCCGCGCCCGGTGGTGGGCGCCAGCGGGCTGGGCGCGCAGGCGTGGCACTGGGCCTGGGAGCGCAATGGCGGGCCGCAGCTCAACCGGCGCTTCATGCGCGCGGCGGGCCGTCCGATGACCGGCTACGACTGGGCTGCCTGGGTGGCGGTCAAGGCCATCGCCGAGAGCGTGGCGCGCCTGCCCAGGGCCGGGTTTGCCGGACAGGCGCAGGCGCTTGCCGCCGGGCAGGTGGTGGTGGACGGCTTCAAGGGGCCGCCACTGTCGTTCCGCCGCTGGGACCGCCAGCTGCGCCAGCCGGTGTTGCTGGCCCACCCTGACGGCGTGGTCGGCATGGCCCCGGTGGAAGGCGTGCTGCATCCGAAGAACAACCTCGACACCCTGGGCGCCGATGAAGCCGACACGGCGTGCCGGGCCCCATCCGCGTAGCACACCCATGGCCTCCATCCTGATCCATCGCTGGCGCGCGCTGCGCGCGGTTTGCGGGCGCGAGCTGCGCAAGTACCTGCGCCAGCCCGGGCGCCTGCTGTCGTCGCTGGTGCGCCCGCTGCTGTGGCTGCTCGTGTTTGCCGCGGGCTTTCAGAACGCGCTGGGCGTCGCCATCGCGCCGCCCTACGACACCTACATCGAATACAAGGTCTACGTGGCGCCCGGACTGCTGGGCATGATCGCGCTGTTCAACGGCATGCAGTCGTCGCTGGCCATGGTGTACGACCGCGAGATGGGCGTGATGCGGCTGCTGCTGACCGCGCCGCTGCCGCGGGGCTGGCTGCTGGCCTGCAAGCTGGCGGCGGGCACGGTGCTGTCGCTGCTGCAGATGGCCGCGTTCCTGCTGGTGGCGATGGCCTTCGGCATCCGCTTCGAGTCCCTGCACCTGCTGGCGGCGACAGGCGCCATGGCGCTGGCCGCGCTGATGCTGGGCGCGCTGGGCCTGCTGCTGTCGGTCCATGTGCGCCAGCTCGAGAACTTTGCCGGCACCATGAACTTCGTGATCTTCCCGATGTTCTTCATCAGCTCGGCGCTGTATCCGCTGTGGAAGCTGCAGGAGTCGGGCGCGGAGGTGGTGTACCAGCTGGCCCGCTTCAATCCCTTCACCCACGCGGTCGAGGCGATCCGCTTTGCGCTGTACGGGCAGGTGGCGCCGCTGAGCCTGGCGGTGGTGGCGGGCAGCGCGGTGGTGTTCTTCGCGCTGGCGCTGCAGGGCTACGACCCGCAGCGCGGCATGGCGCGCCGGGGGCAGCAGGCATGAGGCGCCGGACGCGGGGCATGGTCCTGCTGATGGCGGCCGCACTGGGCATGGCCAGCCCGGCGGTAGCGGCTGCCGGGGCAGCGGGCGCCGTCATCGCGCACAGCGATCCGCTGCAGTCGCCGCAATGGGACTGGATCCACAAGGAGCTGCTGCAGATGGGGCCGGTGGTGTTCGACAGCCGCGTCAGCGTGACCGGGCCGGCGTTTGCGGAAGACCCCATGCGCGTGCCGATCGCCTTCGATGCCTCGGCGCTGGGCGAAGTGGATCGCATCGTGGTGGCGGTGGACCGCAACCCGATCCGCGAGGTGCTGGCGTTCGAACCGCTGCGGGTGCGCCCTTCGCTGTCGTTCCGCTTCAAGCTGGAACAGGCATCGCCGGTGCGGGTGGCGGCGCGCACGCGCGACGGCACTTGGCATGTCGGCAGCGTGCTGGTCGATGCCGGCGGCGGGGGCTGCACGGTGCCCGGCGCCACGCGCCGCGACGGCAGCTGGAGCCGCACGCTCAACCGCGTGGACGCGCGCGTGTTCCCGGGCTTCGGCGGGGCCGCGGCACGCGTGCGGCTGCGCGTGATGCATCCGATGGATACCGGCCTGGCGGCGGGCATCCCGGCGTTCCATATCGAGACCCTGGTCCTGGCCGACGCGGCCCGGCAGCCGCTGCTGCGACTGACGCTGCATGAGCCGGTTGCCGAGAACCCGATTTTCTCCTTCGACCTGCGCGATGCCGTGCCGCCGGGCATGACGGTGGCCGGCCACGACAACAACGGCAACCGCATCGCGGCGCGGGTATCGCCATGAAGCGACGATTGCTACTGTGGTTGCTGCTATGCCTGGCGGGCCAGCCCGTGCCGGCGGCATTCGCCCAGCAGGCCGCGCTGCAGCCTCCTGACTACCGCCTGGCCCCGCGCGAGATCGCCGCGGGCGTGTGGCTGCTGGAAGGCGCCAATGCCGACTTCGCGCCCGGCAACGGCTGCAACATCATCAATACGGCGTTTATCGACACCGGCGACGGGGTGGTGGTGATCAACACCGGCCCGTCGCGGCTGTATGGCGAGCAGCAGCGCAAGGCGATTGCATCGGTCACGGCCGCCCCGGTGCGGCTGGTGCTGAACCTGAACCTGCATCCCGACTATTTCTTCGGCAACCAGGCCTATGCCGATGTTGGCGGCAGCGCCCTGGCCGGCACCATCGACGGGGCGCGGCGCGAGGGCGCCGCTTATGCCGACAACCTCTACCGCCTGTGCGGCGACTGGATGCGCGGCACCGAGCCCGCGCCGGCTGCCCACGCGCTGGCGCCGGGCCGCCGCACGATCGGGCGCCATACGCTGGAGCTGGTGCGCCTGGACGGCCATACCGGCGACGACCTGGTGGTGCTGGACCACAGCGCGGGCGTGGTCTTTGCCGGCGGGCTGGTGTTCCGGCAACGCATTCCGACCACGCCGCACGCGGATATCGGCCGCTGGCTGGCCAGCCTGGACCGGCTGCAGGCGCTGCTGGCCGACAGCGGGGCGCGCGTGCTGGTCCCCAGCCACGGGCCAGTGCCTGCGGCCGGCGGCGGCGCAGAGGCCATCGCGCAGACGCGCGGCTACCTGCAATGGCTGGACACGCGCCTGCGCGAGGCCGCGGCGCAGGGGCGGGACCTGGCCGAGGTCATGGCGATGCCGGTGCCGCAGCCCTACGCGCACTGGGCCGCGATGCCCGCGGAGTACCTGCGCAACGTCGGCCATCTCTACCCGGCGCGCGAGGAAGCCGCGCTTGGGCACTGACGCCGGCCAGCCGTGGCGGGCTGTTCAATTCTGGAGCAGCTGCAACGCAGTGTTGCGCGCTGGCACGGCTGCCATCACGCAGCGGGGCCGCAACCGGCGTGCTGGTGCGGGGATGCGACTGGCATGGGAATTGCCAAAGGCATGTCTGGTGTGTGGCGCAGTGGCGCACCAGGGAAACCCAAAACAAGAGAGGAGATGGCAATGAGGACGTTACGAGTAGTGATGGCGGTTGCGGCTGCCGCGGCCAGTCTGGCCGCGCAGGCGGCAGTGACCGATGCCATGATCGAGAACGACGCAAAGAGCCCCGGCGATGTGTTGTCGTGGGGCATGGGCCCGCAAGGCCAGCGCTATTCCACGCTGTCGCGCATCAATACGAAGAACGTCGGGCAGCTGGTGCCGGCGTGGTCGTTCTCGTTTGGCGGCGAGAAGCAGCGCGGGCAGGAATCGCAGCCGCTGATCCATGACGGCAAGATGTTCGTGACGGCCTCGTATTCGCGCATCTACGCGCTGGACCTGAAGACCGGACGCAAGCTCTGGAAGTATGAGCACCGGCTGCCCGAAGGCATCATGCCGTGCTGCGACGTGGTGAACCGCGGTGCGGCACTCTACGACAACCTGGTGATCTTCGGCACGCTCGATGCGCAGCTGGTGGCGCTGGACCAGAAGACCGGCAAGGTGGTGTGGAAGGAGAAGCTGGAGGACTACGCCGCCGGCTATTCGTACACGGCGGCGCCCATGATCGTCAAGGGCATGGTGCTGACCGGCATCTCGGGCGGCGAGTTCGGCGTGGTGGGCCGGGTCGAGGCGCGCGATGCCAAAACCGGGCAGCTGGTGTGGTCGCGGCCGGTGGTGGAAGGCCATATGGGCTACAAGTACGACAAGGACGGCAACAAGACCGAGAACGGCGTGACCGGCACCACCAACGCGAGCTGGCCGGGCGAGACCTGGAAGACCGGCGGCGCCGCCACCTGGCTGGGCGGCACCTATGATCCGGCCACCGGGCTGGTGTACTTCGGCACCGGCAATCCGGGCCCCTGGAACAGCCATATCCGCAAGGGCGACAACCTCTACTCGGCCTCGACGGTGGCGCTGGATCCCGCCACCGGCAAGATCGTCTGGCACTACCAGAACACCCCGAACGACGGCTGGGATTTCGATGGCGTCAATGAGTTCGTGACCTTCGACCTGGACGGCAAGCGCATGGGCGGCAAGGCCGACCGCAATGGCTTCTTCTATGTCAACGACGCGGCCAGCGGCAAGCTGGTCAACGCCTTCCCCTTCGTCAAGAAAATCACCTGGGCCACCGGCATCGACCTGAAGAGCGGCCGCCCCAACTACATCGCCGAAGGCCGCCCCGGTGACCCCGCCGCCGGCAGCGACGAGAAGAAGGGCAAGTCCGTGTTTGCCGCGCCGGGCTTCCTTGGCGGCAAGAACCAGCAGCCGATGGCCTACAGCCCGCAGACCGGCCTGTTCTACGTGCCCGCCAACGAGTGGGGCATGGATATCTGGAACGAGCCCATCAGCTACAAGAAGGGTGCTGCCTTCCTGGGCGCGGGCTTCACCATCCGTCCGCTGAACGAGGACTATATCGGCACGCTGCGGGCCATCAACCCCAAGAGCGGCAAGATCATGTGGGAGGTCAAGAACAGCGCGCCGCTGTGGGGCGGGGTGATGACCACCGCCGGCGGGCTGGTGTTCTGGGGCACGCCGGAAGGCTACCTGAAGGCGGCCGACGCCAGGACCGGCAAGGAGCTGTGGCAGTTCCAGACCGGCAGCGGCGTGGTGGCGCCCCCGGTCACCTGGGAAGAGAACGGCGAGCAGTACGTGGCCGTGGTGTCCGGCTGGGGCGGCGCGGTGCCGCTGTGGGGCGGCGAGGTGGCCAAGCGTGTGAACTTCCTGGAGCAGGGCGGCTCGGTGTGGGTGTTCAAGCTGCACAAGAGCTGAGCCGGCGGGAGGTGACACGGTCCGGCGCACGCGCGCATCGCATCATGGGTGCGCGGCGTGCGCCGGGCGCGGTTGCAACAGGACGAAACGGGTCGAAATGGGACGAAGAGGGACACAGGTATGAAGAAGGAATGGATGGCGCTGGCGGTGGTTTCGGCGCTGCTGCCGGGCGCGGCACTGGCCGGCACGGCAGCCGACATGCAGGCCCTGGCCGACAAGAGCGGCTGCTTTTCCTGCCATGGCATGCAGTCAAAGCTGGTGGGGCCAGGGTTTGCCGAGGTGGCCGCCAAGTACAAGGGCGACAGCCAGGCGGCGGAGCGGCTGGCAAAGAAGATCCGCGAAGGCGGCAAGGGCGTGTGGGGGCGGATTCCGATGCCGCCGCATGGCAGCCTTGGCGAGGATGACGCGAAGAAGCTGGCGGAGTGGGTGTTGAGTGCCAGCTGAGGCCGGCGACTGTCTTGACGATGCCGGCTTGCCGGCAAGGTACCCCGGCTGGCGCCTGCCATGCCGGGGTCTTTTCTTTCTTACCGCTGGCCGCTGCTCAGCCGCAGCGAGTTGCCATCGCTGCGAAATACCATCGCTTGCTCGCGCGCCTGCGCCAAAGCCAGCCGGCCCTGCAGCACGATCTCGCTGACCTTGTCGTGCGCGCCGGAGCGCTCGCACACCGGGTCTGTCGCGGCGGCGTCGCCGGTGACAAGGAACGCCTGGCAGCGACAGCCGCCGTAGTCCTGCTCGCGCTGGTCGCAGGAACGGCAGGGCTCCTGCATCCACTGCGTGCCGCGGAAACGGCGGAAGGCATCGCTTTCGGTCCAGATCTCGCGCAGCCCCTGCGTGGTGACATTGGGCAGTGCCAGGCCGGGCAGCATGCGCGCCGCGTGGCAGGGCAGCGCGGTGCCGTCCGGCGCCACGCCAAGGAAGGTGGTGCCCCAGCCGTTCATGCACTTCTTGGGCCGCGCCTCGAAGTAGTCAGGCACGACGAACAGGATCTGGCATTGCCTGCCGATGCGCGCGCGGTACTGCCGGACCACGGCCTCGGCCTCGCGCAGCTGCTCATGGGTGGGCAGCAGCGCCAGCCGGTTCTCCCAGGCCCAGCCGTAGTACTGCGTGTTGGCCAGTTCCAGGTATTCGGCGCCCATCTGCAGGGCCATTTCGATGATGGTGCCGACATGCGGCAGGTTATGCCGGTGCAGCACGCAGTTCATCACCATCGGGTAGCCGTGCGCCTTGATCATGCGCGCCACGCGCTGCTTCAGGTCAAACGTGCGGGTGCTGGACAGGAAGTCGTTGAGCTCGCGGGTGGAGTCCTGGAACGACAGCTGGATATGGTCCAGGCCGGCGTCGCGCAGGGCGGCAAGGCGGGCGTCGGTCAGGCCCACGCCCGAGGTGATGAGGTTGGTGTAGAAGCCCAGGCCATGCGCATGCCGGACCAGTGTCTCCAGGTCCTTGCGCAGCAGCGGCTCGCCGCCGGACAGCCCGAGCTGCACCGCGCCCAGCGCCCGCGCCTGGCTGAACACGTCGCACCATTGCGCGGTGCCCAGCTCGGCCGTGTGCCGGGCGTAGTCCACCGGGTTGGAGCAGAAGGCGCAATGCAGCGGGCAGCGGTAGGTCAGCTCGGCCAGCAGCCATAGCGGCGGGCCGGGCGCGACCTCAGACCAGCCAGCCGCGTTCGATGGCATGTTTGACAAAGGCATGTACCTCCGGGGCGATGCCCTGCACGCCAAACGCGGCCTGCAGGTCATCGATCAGCATGTCCAGCGTGTGGCTGCCGTCGCAGCGCTGCAGGATCGCGGCGGCGCTGTCGTTGAGGGTGACCATGCCTTCCGGGTACAGCAGCACCCAGCTTTGCTGGGACTCTTCCCATTGCAGGCGAAAGGTCCGGTGCAGGGTCGGTCTGGCGAGGTCTTGCGTGCTGGCTGTCATGGGTTGGCTTGCTGGATGGCGTCGAGCATCGACCAGAGCACGTCGAGCTTGAACTGCAGGATGTCGAGGGCACGCTGCTGTTGCGCCGCGCTGCGGAAGTGGCCCAGCGTCACGCGCAGGCCATGGTCCACGTCGCGCTGCGCGAGCGGAATGCGAGAGCGGAAGTAGTCCAGCCCGGCGGCCTCGATCCACGGGTAATGCGTGGGCCAGCCGGCCAGGCGTTCCTTGTGGATTGCGGGCGCGAACATCTCCGTCAGCGACGAGCACACGGCTTCCTGCCACGGCGCGCGGCGCGCAAAGTTGACGTAGGCATCGACGGCAAAGCGCACCCCGGGCAGCACGTGCCGGTGGCTCAGCAGCGCTTCGCGCTCCAGGCCCACCGCCTGGCCCAGGCGCAGCCAGGCCTCGATGCCGCCGGGCTGGGTGTCGGTGCCGTCGTGGTCAAGGATGCGCACCACCCACTCGCGGCGGGTGTCGCGCTCGGGGCAGTTGGACAGGATGGCGGCGTCCTTCAGCGGGATGTTGTCCTGGTAGTAGAAGCGGTTGGCCACCCATGCGCGGATCTGCGCGGGCGAACACTGGCCCGCCGCCATGCGCTGGTTGAAAGGATGGTGGATGTGGTAGCCGCTTTCCCTGGCGCGCAGGCGGGCCTCGAACTCGGCCTCGGTCCAGGCGATGGGGGGGATGGGGGAGATGGCAGATGTCATAGCGCGATTTCCATGCCGTCGTACGCCACCTCGATGCCGTGCCGCGCCAGCACTGCGCGCTCGGGCGAGTCTTCCACCAGCACCGGGTTGGTATTGTTGATATGGATAAGGATCTTGCGGCTGGCGGGCAGCCGCTCCAGGACCTGGATCATGCCGCCGGGTCCGGACAGGGCCAGGTGGCCCATGTCGGCGGCGCTCTTGCCGGAGAAGCCCGGCGCCTGCATCTCGTCGTCGCGCCAGAAGGTGCCGTCGACCAGCACGATGTCGGCGCTGTGCAGCTCCGCAAAGACGTGGTCGTCGATGCGGCCCAGGCCGGGCGCATAGAAGGCGCGGCGGCCGCTGCGGCGGTCTTCGATGCGCAGGCCGATGTTGTCGCCCGTGCGCGGCGCGTGGCGGTTGGGCGAGTAGGGCGGGGCCTTGCTCTCCAGCGGTATCGCCGTCAGTGTCACGCCGTCCAGCGGCGGGACTGAAAACGCGGTGCCGTCGCAGGGCAGGGCGTGCGTCTGCAGCCCGCAGTAGTGCGACAGGATGCGCGTCAGCGGGAAGGCAGCGCCCAGATCGTCGAGGACGGCGGCGGTGGCATAGACCGGCAGCGCCTGGCGGTGTTCGCGCAGCATCAGCAGGCCGGTGACGTGGTCGATCTGCGCATCCATCAGCACCACCGCGGCGATGGCGGTGTCGCGCGGCGCGCGCGCCGGCTGCAGCGCGGGCGCCTGGCGCAGCTGCTGCAGGATATCGGGCGAGGCATTGACCAGGATGGCATCAGGCCCGTCGCCCGTCAGCGCGATCGAGGATTGCGTGCGCGGCGTGGCGCGCACCGTGCCGCGGCGCACGCCGTCGCAGTTGTGGCAGTTGCAGTTCCACTGCGGAAAGCCGCCGCCGGCGGCCGACCCCAGTACCCGGATGCTTGTCATGGCGTGAGCGCTTGGTGTTGGGTCATGGCTTCACGGAGCAGGCGCCAGCCCTGGCGCCTGCCTGCGTTGGTTGTGCTTGCGGTCCGCGGGTTGCCTGTCGGCGCACCGCCGGTCGCAGGCGCCGCGGCACGTTCAGCGGTTGGCGATGTACATCGTGATTTCAAAGCCAAGCCGCAGCTCGGTGTAGGCGGGGGTGGTCCAGCGCATGTCTCTCTCCTTGGGTGGCATGGTTAGTGAATATCGTCTTGCCGCGGCGCCTGGCTGCCGCCCGACAGCCGCATCCCCTAAAGGCAACATCCATGCCCGACGCATCCACGATATCCGCCGGCTTTTCCGGCACGGCCACCACATTCCACCTGCGTACGCCCGACGCCCAGCGCGTGCATGTGCGGCTGGCCGGCGCCGCGGACGGCGAGCCGTGGCTGGTGCTGCATGGAGGGCCGGGCAGCGGCTGCTCTGCCGCCATGGCGCAATGGTTCGACCCGCGGCGACACCGCGTGGTGATGCCGGACCAGCGCGGCGCCGGCCGCTCCAGGCCGGCGGGCTGCCTGCGCCGCAATACCGTGGGCGCGCTGCTGGCCGACCTGGAGCAGCTGCGCCGCGCGCTGGGCATCGAGCGCTGGGGCGTGGTGGGCGGATCATGGGGGGCGGCACTTGCCCTGGCGTACGCGGCGCAATGCCCGCACGCCGTGGCGGCGCTGGTCCTGCGCGGCACCTTCCTGACTGGCCGCGACGATGTGCTCGCGCTGTTTTCACCGCGCCATGGGGGCCGCCGCATGCTGCATTGCGTCAAGGCATGGGGCGAGCGCTTGCCCGATGCGCGCGCGCGGCTGCTAACTGTGTCACGGCTGTTGCAAAGTGGTACGCCTGTTCAAAAACGGGACACTGCCGCGGCGTGGCAGGCGAGCGAACAGGCGTTGCTGGGTCTTTCCCCTGCGTCGCCTTCGCGCCGGCAGCCGCGGCGCGAGCGCATGGCCGCGGTGAACAAATACCGCATCCAGGCGCACTACCTGCGCAACCGGGCCGGACTGGGCAAGCCGGCCCTGCTCAGCGCGGCGCGGGTCATCGGCGCGCATGGCCTGCCGGTGACGCTGCTGCATGGCCGCGCCGACAAGGTCTGCCGTCCCGCCAACGCGCTGCGCCTGCAGGCCGCCATGCCGGGCGCAAGGCTGGCCTGGGTGGACGGCGGACACCTGGCGGCCGGGGCCATGCGCGACGCGCTGGTGGCCGCGATCCGCGCCGCTGGCTGGCAGCGGTGATGCCCACGACGCGGCGCGGCTTTCTTGGCGCCACGCTTGCGCTGGCCATGAACGGCTGTCCCCCGGCGGCCGCTGCCGGCACGCGGGTCACGCTGGAGCGGCTGCAGCCAGGCGTATATGTGGCCCGCGCCGGCAATGCCGAAGTGGCGCGCGCCAACGCCGCCGAAGTGGTGCCGACCCTGGTCCATCTGAGCGGCGCGGGCGTGCTGGTGGTGGACCCCGGGCCGCAGGCGGCGTGGGGCGGTGCGCTGCTCGGCGCCATCCGGGCGCTGACGCCGCAGCCCGTGCGTTGGGTGGTCAATACGCACGCCCACCCGGAGAACGTGCTGGCCAATGCCGCGTTCGCACGGCTGCGGCCCCGGCCCGTGTTCCTGGCCTCCGCCGCCACGGCTGCGCTGATGCGGCAACGCTGCGCGGCCTGCCTGGCCCGCATGGCCACGCTGCTCGGCAACGGTGTCATGCGCGGCGCCGCGATCGTGCTGCCGGAGCCCGCGCTGCAGCCCGATGGCTGGCTGCACACCGGCGCTACCGCCTGGCAGGTGCAGGTTTACGCGAACGCGCACAGTGCCTCGGATACGGTGCTGTACGCGCCGCAGCTGCAGCTGCTGTGTGCGGGCGGCCTGGCTTACCGCGAGCGCGTGCCGGAGATGCAGGAGGCCTCCCTGCAGGGGTGGCGCCGTGCGCTGCGTCGGCTGCAGGAGCTGCCGGCGCGCACGGTGGTGGGCACCGCGCCAGGCACGCCCGCCCAGACGCTGGCGCCGACGCTGGCCTACCTGGATGCGCTGGCGGACGGAATCGGCGCCGCGCTGGCCGCGGGCAGCGATGCCTCGCGCGCCAGCGACGCCGTGGCGGCGCAGCCGTTCCGGCATTGGCGCCATTTCCAGTCGCGCCACCCGCTGAACGTGCAGCGCGCCTGGCGCGAGCTGGAAGACCTGTGGATGCAGGGCGAGCCGCTGGCCTGAGCGCGCAGCTGCCCAGGTGCGTGGCCGGGATCAGCCGGCCTGGTGGGGCAGCCCGCGGGCCTCTTCCATTTTCCGGTAGACCGTATTGCGCGAGATTCCCAGCGCCTTGGCCGCCGCAGAGATATTCCCGTTGTGCGCCTTGACCGTGGCGACAATGGCCATGGCCTCGACATCGGCCAGCCGCGTTGGCTGCGCGCCCGGCAGCACATGGGCCGCGGGCACCGCCGCATGCCCCTGGCGCTCGCGCAGGTCATCGAGGAAGTCGTCGGGCAGGTGGTCCTCGGTGATCTCGGCTTCGCCTTCGGCCATCAGCCGCGCGGTGCGCAGCAGGTTGCACAGCTGGCGGATATTGCCCGGCCAGTGGTAGCGGCGGAACATCTCCATCACCGACTCGCGGATGCGGGGCGGCTCGCCGGGTTGCACACCCGCCTGCTCCTGGCGCAGCAGCCTGGCGGCCACCGTGTCGAGGTCGCCGCGCTCGCGCAGGGCCGGCAGCCGCACCACCAGCCCGTTGAGGCGGTAGTAGAGGTCTTCGCGGAACTGGCCGTTGGCGACCAGATCACGCAGGTTGCGGTTGGTGGCGCACACCACCGAGACGTCGACATGGATGACCTTGCTGCTGCCCAGCGGCGACACCGCGCGTTCCTGCAGCGCGCGCAGCAGCCGCCCTTGCAGATGCAGCGGCATGTCCCCGATCTCGTCCAGGAACAGCGTGCCGCCGTTGGCCAGCAGCATCTTGCCGATGCCGCCCTTCTTGCGGGCGCCGGTGAAGGCGCCTTCTTCATAGCCGAACAGCTCGGACTCGATCAGGTTTTCCGGGATAGAGGCGCAGTTCACGGCAATGAACGGCCCGGCATGGCGCGGGCTGTCGGCGTGGATGGCGCGCGCCATCAGTTCCTTGCCGGTGCCGGTCTCGCCCAGCACCATCACCGGAATATCCTTGCCGATGACCTTGCGCAGCTTGCCGATGACCGCGCGGATCTGCGCGTCGCCCGTGTCCAGGTCGTCCAGCCCGGGCGAGCGGGCCGGGCCTGCGGCCAGGCTGCGCGGTGCGGCGGCGGTGCCGGCCTGGGCTGCGTGGCCGGCATCGGTGTTGCCTGGCAGGGATGCGGCGGGTGACTTCCATTCGACCCGGGCGCTGACCTTGACGCCGCTGGGCAGGTGCAGCTGGACGATGCCCGCATGGGCCGCGCGCACCGCGTCGAACAGCTGCGACATCGACAGCCCGAACAGCGAGGAAAAGGTGTGCGCATGCAGGGCGCCATTGGACAGGCCAAGCTGGAACTGCCCGCTGCGGTTGGCTGACAGGAAGCGCCCGCCGGGCGTGAAGGAGACAATGCCCTCCACCAGCGTGCCCAGGAACTCCGCGCGCGAATGGAAGCGGATGCACACCATGTCGCGGAAGGCGTTGCCGAACAGCTGGTTCTCGATCATCTGCGCCGACATCCGCACCAGCGCCATGGTGTGCTTGTGGAAACCGCGCTGGTCGCCGGTCACATCCAGCGCCCCCACGGTCTTGCCGTAAGGGTCGAGGATGGTCATGCACGAGCAGGTCAGGAACTGGTTGGCCTCCAGGAAGTGGTCGGCGCCGTGTACCAGCGTGGCCCGGTTCTCGGCCAGGGCCGTGCCGATGGCGTTGGTGCCGCGGCGCGCTTCCGACCACTCCGCGCCCGGGCGCAGCGCGACCTGGTTGGCCCGGGCCAGAAAGTCGTCATCGCCCATCGAGTGCAGGATCAGGCCATCGGCGTCGGTCAGGATGACCATGCTCTGCGTATTCACGATCTGGTCGTAGAGCGTTTCCATCACCGGCAGCGCATAGGCGAACAGTGACTGGCTACGCTCGATCCGCGTTTTCAGCTCGCTCTGCAGCACCGGGCAGAAGTCGGGCGATTCATAGGGACGCAGGCCATAGGACTCGGAACGCTGGTGGGCCTGGGCAATCAGTTCGGCGCGCTCGGGCTGCCCCGTGTCACCCGGGGCGCCCGCCGCGGGGCGGGCCGGTTCCGGCTGGAAGGTCATTTCGCTGTCTCCTGTGGAAAGTCCGCCCGCGATCTTTGCGCGGGTCGCTGTCGGCGCCTTCGCCGGGCGCATGGTCGACAGTGTTGCGTCATGAAGCAAAACACTTGCCAGGTGTGGCAATCCGGGACACCAGTGCCGCGATGCTGCGTTGCACAGAACGATGGCGGCGCAGGCGAAGCCTGCCTTCAGGCGCTTCCGGGCCTGGTCCGGCTGGCTGGTATGGCTCTTGCGGAAATGGGGCAAACAACCAAGACCCATCCACTGTAGGAGACATCCATGAAAACGCAGCGCCGCCTGCTTGCCTTGCTCGCGCTTTGCGCGTCCCTGACCGCCATCCCGGCCAGCTCTGTGCTGGCCCATGGCGACGTCACGCCCCAAGCCGTCGATACCAAAGCCTTACCACAGCTGGGCGACGAATGGCGCCCGGACAATCCCTACCGCAGCGGCGATGCGCACAAGGAGGCGCTGCGCATCGGCACCTCGGCCTACAACCAGAACTGCGCGCGCTGCCATGGCCTGGAAGCGGTGTCAGGGGGCATCGCGCCGGACCTGCGCAAGCTTGACGGCGACTGCGTCTCACTGGCGGATGCAAAGAAGAAAGAGGCGTGCATGAGCGAGATCTCGCAGTTCTACACCACCACCGTGCGCAAGGGCCGCACGCGCGACGGCCGCGTCTACATGCCGCCGTTCGACGGCGTGCTGAGCCAGGAAGCGGTGTGGGCCATCAAGACCTACCTGGAGTCGCGCCGCGAGTAAGGGGCGGCTGCGCCGGCAATCCTTCCCGTTGTCCAGCCCCGGCCCGCAGTGCCGGGTCAACGCATCTTCCAGGAGCCATCCCATGCCTGCCAGCCCTGTCCGCGGCCCTAGGCTTTCCGTGTCCCCCATGCCGGCGGCGCCGGCCGGCGCCGTGCGCTGGCTGTGCGGCGCCATGCTGGCTGCCGCCGCGCTCTTCTGCGCGCAACCGGCCCAGGCCGACCTGGCCAGGATCCGCCAGGCCGGCACCCTCAAGGTGGCGGTCTACAAAGGCTTGCCGCCGTTCTCCGCGATCGCGGGCAGCCAGGTCGCGGGCATTGACGTGGCCCTGGCCAGGGCACTGGGCAAGGAACTGGGCCTGTCAGTGGCGCTGATGCCGTTCGATGCCGATGAAAGCATGGCTGACGACTTGCGTGCCATGGTCTGGCGCGGCCATTACCTTGGCTACGGACCGGCCGACGTGATGCTGCACGTGCCGGTCGACCGCGCCTTCATGCGCGAGAACGACAAGGCGCTGATCTTCGCGCCGTATTACCGCGAGACCTTCGTGCTGGTGCAGGACCGCGAGCGCGTGCCGGCGGTGCGCGGCCTGGAAGACCTGGCCGGACAGCCGACCGGCGCCGCAGCCGGTTCGGCCGGGGCCAATGCGCTGCTGTCCGGCGCGGGCGGCGCCTTGCGCGACAAGGTCAGGATCTACCCCGAAGCCGATGCTGCATTGCGCGCACTGTTCTCCGGCGAGATCGCGGCGGCGATGGTGACGCGGGCCCAATACGAGAGCGCGCTCAAGGCCGCGGGCCAATCCGGGGCGCGCTTTGCCGCGACGGAACCCAGCGCGCCGCTGCTGCCGCAGCGCGGGTGGGCCGTCGGCTTGGCGGTCAAGGCAGACGAGCGGGAACTGGCCGAAGCGCTGGAAAAGGCGTTGAGCGCGCTGCGCAGCAATGGCGAGCTGGCGCGCATCTTTGCCGGCTATGGGGTGTCGATGCAGGCGCCGTGAGGGTGGCTGGCGGGCGCCTCACCTGGCCGGCCTGCCGGCCCGCGCAAGCGGCAGCATCTGCAGTCGCTCGGCAACGACATTGCGGATCGCCTGCGGCGCGCTCAGGTCGTCCAGCATGCGCGGCCAGTTGGCATGTGCCAGCGCGACGGCTTCCCTGACGGCGGCGGTCGCAATGCGCCGCGGGACGCCGGCCTTTTCCGCGATGGTCTCATACGTTGCCAGGGTTTCTTCACGCTGCCGCTTGTCGATGGCAACGTTCTGGCCATAGGTCGCAAAGCCGGGAAGGGCGGCCACGCAGACGATGTCATACGCCGGTGACAGTTCTGGCAAGACCCCATTGTGATAGGTCACCGAGAAGTTCTTCAGGTGCGCATCGCTGTTGCCGATCAGCGTGTTGACCGCCTGGCGCAGGAAGAACTGCCGGGCATGCTCGACCCCGCTCGGACTCAGGCGATACAGGGTGGCAACGAGCTGAATGTAGCTCTCGATGCCGGCGTACTTTTTCGCTGGCATCCTGCCCAGCATCTGGCAGCCGTCTTCGGCGTGCACACGCCCGGCCGGGGTGCGGTCAAACCTGTCCACCGCAAGGTAGTGCAGGTTTTCGCCCAGCGATTCAACCAGTCCCTCGACCTCGATGGTCGAGACTGGCAGCACTCTCGTCGGAGCAACATGGACGCCGGCGGCGGCCGCGAGCTGCATCGAGATCGATTCGTTGAATACCTGCGAATCATCGTTCCGGGCAGGAAGCTTGGCGATGATGTCGGACAGCCTGCCTTTGGCTGGCAGGGTGTAGCGCTTGTCCTGCAGCACGGTCGACAGGGCCAGCTTGTTCTGCACGCCGGACACCGAGGCCGCGCCCTGCGTGGCCCCCTCCACCACGGCAATTTCCAGGTTGTCCGCGCCGCCGGTCACGCCATACGTCCGCGCATACTCCGGCAAGGCGCCGATGTCCGCGGGCACGATGACGACGGCCCCGGGGAGATCATTGCCGGCCGATGCCAGGATGCCGAAATCGTCCTTGTCATCGGGATTGCTCCGCGTTGCCTCGAGCCGCTTGCGCAGTTCGCCTTCGGGCAGCAGGCCGGCAAAGTAGGGCGGCAGTTCATGACCAGTGCTGTAGACGGCAGGATGAAAGGGGTTGTCCAGCACCTCGGCGGTGGCCTTGCGGCCGGCCTCTGTCGGGACGCTGATCGACAGGCTCAGCGTGGGGCGGCGCGTGTCGCCCCGGAAGGCTTCGGATGGCACGAACCGGACATTGCCGCTGGCCTCGCACAGGTAGCCGCATAGCTGGTCGTACAGCCGGACCTCAAGAAAGCGCGGATGCAGTTCGTAGCTCATTCCTGGTCCAGGAAGATGTCGACTGCGCTGCGGGCGCTGCGGTCGGGCCCGCTGCCTTTGCCTTCCAGGACTTGCCTGACTTCCTGTGCCCGCTCGTTGGGCACCAGGACCCATTCCGCGTCCAGCGCGGCGGCCAGGGCTTCGAGGGTCGATGCGCGGCTGTCCTTCTTCCCCAGCAGGATCGCCGACAGGTTCTGGCTTGCCATGCCCAGCACCCGCCCGAGATCGGTCAGGGTCTTGCCTCTCGCTTTACGCATGTCGCGGCACTGAGAAACTAATGACATAGCATTATTTCACTGATCTATGCATATCTTAGTATGATACATCGGCGCGCCGATAGCCAGGCACATATCATTCGATAGTAGCCATATTTTAGAAAGATAATGCTATAGAATTATTTTTTCTATTGCGGACCACCGCCCGGGATGAAGCCGGCTGGGGAGCACATGAAGACGGGCCACCGCCCGCCCGTCTCACTTTCCCGGTGTCCCCCAGGCCACCCCTCGCCGCGACCCCTTGCGCTGGCACCAGATACTGTATAAATATACAGTTATCGTAAACATACTAGTTCCTCGCTGCCCCGGCGAGCGACGCCAACTCCACATGACTGCGCAATCGCACGCAGCCCCGCCCATGGCGGCGGAGGGCCTGCTGTTCCCTGCGCCGGCGCCCCCGGAGCCTGCCCCGTCTGCCCCGGCCTCGCGCCAGCAGGCGCTGTCGGCGCTCGAGCAGCGCTATCCCGGGCTGTGGCGGGCCGGCCAGCTGGGCCGTGCCGGCGGTGCGGCGGTATGCCCGACCGGATATGACGCACTGTCGGCGGAGCTGCCCGGCGGCGGCTGGCCGGCGGGCGGGCTGACGGAGCTGCTGACGGCGCAGGGTGGCGCGGGCGAGCTGCGCCTGCTGCTGCCGGCGCTGCGCGCGCTGGCCGGGGCCGGGCGCCGTATTGCGCTGGTGGCGCCGCCTTACCTGCCCAATGCGATGGGGCTGGCCGCGGCCGGGCTGCCGGCGCGCCAGCTCTACTGGATGCGGCCAGCGGCCGGCGCCGGCAAGGCCGCGCAGCAGGCCGACATGCTGTGGGCGGCCGAGCAGGTGCTGCGCAGCCAGGCCTTTGGCGGCGTGCTGGTCTGGCTGCCCGCGGCCCGCCCCGAGGCGCTGCGCCGCCTGCAGGTGCTGGCGCAGGCCGGCGACGCGGTGGCATGGGCGCTGCGCCCGGCCACGGCGCTGCGCGAGTCGTCGCCGGCGGTGCTGCGGCTGCTGCTGGCGCCGCTGCCCGGCAATGTGCTGTCGATCACCTTCCACAAGCGGCGCGGGCCGGTGCGGGACACGCCGCTGCTGCTGCGCCTGGACGGGATGGCAGCGGCCACGCGCACAGCCGCCTGGCCTGTCCCGGCAGGTGCGCCTGCCTTGTCTGAATCGTCTTCTCCATCTTCTTCCGATGCCGTACTGGATCGCGGTGCACCTGCCGCGCCTGCCCCTGGACGCCCTGCAGCCCAACTGGCCTGAGCTGGCGCCCGCCGTGAGCCCGCCTGCCGCCACCGCCACGCTGCACCATGCGCTGCCGGTGGCGGTGATGGCGCGCGAGCAGGTGGTGCTGGCCAACGGCCCGGCGATGCAGCTCGGCGTGCGCTACGGCATGCGCCGCGGCGGCGTGCAGGCGCTGTCGGCCGACATCGTGCAGCTGGAGCGCGACCTCGCCGCGGAAGCTTCGTTGATGGAGGCGGTGGCGCTGGCGCTGCTGCATTTCACGCCGGGCGTGACCGTCGACGAGGAACCAGAGTCGGCCACGGTGATGCTGGACGTCACCGCCAGCCTGCGCCTGTTTGGCGGCCACCGCGCGCTGTGCCGCGCGGTGCGCGCCTGCGTGCGCCAGCTTGGCACCTTTGCCCAGGTGGGCTCCGGCCCGACCGCGCACGGCGCCGCGTGGCTGGCGCGCCAGCCGCTGCGGCGCACGCGGCGCGGCGTGGTGCGGCCCGGGCGCCGCGCCGTGGGCATAGCACGCCTGCACCGGCTGCTGGACCGCCTGCCGGTAGAGGCGCTGCACACGCTGGCCGATCCGGCCTGGCTGGACGGCATCGGCTGCCGCACGCTGGGCGAGGTGCGGCGCCTGCCGCGCGCGGGCCTGACGCGCCGGCTGGGGCCGGCGCTGCTGGCGCGGCTGGACCAGGCCTATGGCGACACGCCGGCGCGCTTCGTCTGGTTTGTGGCACCGCCCGCGTTTGCGCAGCGCATGGACCTGCCGGGCCGCATCGAATCCACCGAGGGCGTGCTGGCCGGCGCGCAGCGCCTGCTGCTGGCGCTGGCGGGCTGGCTGGCGGTGCAGCAGGCTGGCGTCACGCGCTGCGTGCTGGTGCTGGAGCATGAGCGCTACCGGCGCGGCGTGGACACCGACGGCACCGAGGTGCCGGTGGGCCTGGCCCAGCCCAGCCGCGACCCCGCGCACCTGTCGCGGCTGCTGCGCGAGAAGCTCGACAAGCTCAACTTCCACGCCCCGGTGACCGGCCTGGCGCTGCGCGTGGAGGCGATGGCCGCATGCGTGCCGCAAAGCGATGCGCTGTTCCCCGAGCCCGGCGGCACGCCGGAAGACCTGGGCCGCCTGCTCGATACGCTGATGGCGCGGCTGGGCCGCGACAACGTGCTGCAGCCGCGGCCGCTGGCCGATCACCGGCCCGAGCGCGCCAACTGCTGGTGCCCGGTCGACGAGCCCGGCGCCAACAAGGCCGCCAGCCTGCCGGGCCCGCAGCCGGAGCGCCCGCTGTGGCTGCTGCCGCAACCGCTGCCGCTGCCGGTGCAGCGCCACCGGCCCTGCCACGGCGGCCCGCTGGCGCTGCTGAGCCGCCCTGAGCGCATCGAGGCCGGCTGGTGGGACGGCGCGCTGGCCACGCGCGACTACTTTATCGCCGAGCGCGCCGACGGCCTGCGCTGCTGGATCTTCCGCGAACGTCCGGGCCATGCGGCGCAGGACGATGGCGGCGAGTACCGCTGGTTCCTGCATGGGTTGTTCGCATGAGCGCGCTGTCCTTGCCTGCCTCGTTGCCGGGTTTGCTGCCGGCGCTGCCGGATTACGTGGAGCTGCACTGCATCTCCAACTTCACCTTCCTGACCGGCGCCTCGCACCCGGGCGAGCTGATCGAGCGCGCCTTTCGCCTGGGCTACAGCGGGCTGGCGCTGACCGATGAATGCTCGGTGGCCGGCACCGCGCGCGCGCACGATGCCATCGAGACCCTGCGCAAGCGCCTGCACGACGCGGTGGCGCGCAGCGCGGCACGCGGGGAGGAGGGCGTGGATGAGCCGCTGCTGGACAATGACGAAGAGCCTGACGCCGGCGATGACGATCCCCACGTCCAAGCCAGCCGCCACCAGCGGCTGCAGGCGCTGGCCCGGGCCGCCGATGCCTTCGCGCTGCTGATCGGCAGCCGCTTCAGCCTGACCCCGGCCGATGGCTCGGTGCGCGCACCGCTGCGGCTGGTGCTGATTGCCCAGCACCGCGAGGGCTTCGGCAACCTGAGCGAGCTGATCACGCTGGGCCGCCGGCGCGCGCAGAAGGGCACCTACCGGCTGCATCCCGAGGACCTGGCCGCGCCCGCCGCTGACGAAGCGCACCTGCGCGGCATGCCCGGCTGCGTGGCGCTGCTGCTGCCCGACTATTGCGCCGAGCCTGAACTGCTGCGCGAGCAGGCCGAGTGGTGCCGCGCGGTCTTCGGCGAGCGCGCATGGATCGCGCTGGAGCAGCTGCAGGGCCATGCCGATGCGCTGCACCGCGCGCGCCTGGAAGCGGTATCGGCACAGACCGGGGTGCCGCTGGCGGCGGCCGGCGCGGTCACCATGCACGTGCGCTCGCGCAAGCCGCTGTCCGATGTGCTGGCCGCGATCCGGCTGGGCCAGCCGCTGGCCGAATGCGGCATGGCGTTGGCGCCCAATGCCGAGCAGCACCTGCGCATGCGCCAGGTGCTGTCGCGCCTGTACCCGCGCGAGGCGCTGGCGCAGACGCTGAAGATCGCCGAGTCCTGCGATTTCTCGCTGGGGATGCTGCGCTATGAATACCCCGAGGAACTGGTGCCGGCCGGCGAGACGCCGATCTCCTACCTGCGCAAGGAGGTCGCGCGCGGCAAGCTGGAGCGCTTTCCCAACGGTCTGAAGCCGGAGTGGGAGAAACAGCTCGAAGAAGAACTGCAGCTGATCGAGGAAAAGCATTACGAACCCTTCTTCCTGACCGTGCACGACATCGTGCGCTTTGCGCGCGGGGAGGGCATCCTGTGCCAGGGGCGCGGCTCGGCCGCCAATTCGCTGGTGTGCTTCTGCCTGTATGTGACCGAGGTCAGCCCCGAGCAGGCCAACCTGCTGTTCGGCCGCTTCCTGTCGCGCGAGCGCGATGAGCCGCCCGATATCGACGTGGACTTCGAGCACCAGCGGCGCGAAGAGGTGATCCAGTACATCTACAAGAAATACGGCCGCCACCGCGCCGCGCTGGCGGCGTCGCTGATCACCTACCGCTCGCGCAGCGCATTGCGCGACGTGGGCCGCGCGCTGGGCATCGATGCCAGCGTGGTGGAGCAGGTGGTCAAGGGCCAGGCCTGGTGGGACGGCGGCCGCGGCTTTGTCGAGAAGATCGCCCGCTACGGGCTCGATCCCGAATCGCCGGCGGTGCAGCAGTGGGCCAGCCTGACCGCGCAGCTGCGCGGCTTTCCGCGCCACCTGTCGCAGCATGTGGGCGGTTTCGTGATCGCGCGGCACAAGCTGTCGCGGCTGGTGCCGATCGAGAACGCGGCCATGGCCGACCGCAGCGTGATCCAGTGGGACAAGGACGACCTGGAGTCGCTGGGCCTGCTCAAGGTCGATGTGCTGGCGCTGGGCATGCTGTCGGCGATCCGGCGCGCGCTGCAGATGATCCCCAACCCGGACCCGGCGCGAGCGGGGCTGCCGGCGCGCATGGAAGACATCCCCAAGGAAGACCCGGACACCTACGACATGATCTGCAAGGCCGAGACCATCGGCGTATTCCAGATCGAATCGCGCGCGCAGCAATCGATGCTGCCGCGGCTGCAGCCGCGCAAGTACTACGACCTGGTGGTGGAAGTCGCCATCGTGCGGCCCGGCCCGATCCAGGGCGGCATGGTGCATCCCTACCTGAAGCGGCGCGAGGCCTTCCGCCACACCGGCAAGCCTCCCACTTACTTCAACCCGGTCATCGAAAAGGTATTGGGCCGCACGCTGGGCGTGCCGATCTTCCAGGAGCAGGTGATGCAGCTGGCCATCGACGCGGCCGGTTTTTCACCAGGGCAGGCCGACCAGCTGCGCCGATCGATGGCGGCCTGGCGGCGGCGCGGCGACCTGCGCCAGCACCAGGACGCGCTGGTGCGCGCGCTGACCGGCAACGGCTACCCGGAGTCCTTCGCGCTGGCGATCTGCAAGCAGATCGAGGGGTTTGGCGAGTATGGCTTCCCCGAGAGCCACGCGGCCAGCTTCGCCAAGCTGGTCTATGTCAGCGCCTGGCTCAAGTGCCATTATCCGGCCGCCTTCCTGTGCGCGCTGCTGAACAGCCAGCCGATGGGGTTCTACTCGCCGTCGCAACTGGTGCAGGACGCCGGCCGCAATGGCGTGCAGGTGCTGCCGGTGGATGTCACCATCAGCCGCTGGGACAGCACGCTGGAGCCGGTGGAGGCCGATGTCGCCGACGCGCAGGCCCGCACCAGGCCGCAGCATCCGCGCGTGCGCCTGGGCCTGGGTCGCGTCAAGGGCATGCGTGAAGCGGCAGCGCTGCGCATCGAGGCCGCGCGCACCCAGCGTCCGTTCGACAGCGTTGAAGACCTGGCACTGCGCGCCGGCCTGGACCGGCACGACATCGACGTGCTGGCCGCCGCCGATGCACTGGCACCGCTGGCCGGCAACCGCCGCCAGGCCCGCTGGCAGGCGCGCGCCGCCGCCGCGCATGCCGCGCACCGCGACCTGCTGTACGAAGCGCCGCCCGCCGAAGCCGCGCTGGCGCTGCCCGCGCCCCGGCTCGGCGAAGACGTGACGGCGGACTATGCCAGCCTGGGCCTGTCGCTCAAGTCGCACCCGCTGGCGTTGCTGCGGCACAAGCTGGCGGCCATGCGCTTTGCCACCGCCAGCCAGCTCGCGCGCTGCGCCAACGGCCGCCGCGTGCGCGCCTGCGGTATCGTCACCGTGCGCCAGCGCCCATCCACGGCCAGCGGCACCATCTTCGCCACCATCGAGGACGAAACCGGCTCCGTCAACCTGATCCTGTGGCCCGACCTGGTCGAGCGCCAGCGCAAGGAGGTGCTGGGCGCCACGCTGCTGGGCGTGGTCGGCACCTGGCAGCGCCAGGGCGACGTGCGCCACCTGGTGGCCAAGGAACTGGTGGATCTAAGCCCGATGCTGGGGCGGTTGATGGTGGGGAGCCGGGATTTTCATTGAGACGGACAGCGGACCGGATGCAACACTCTGCATGGAAGCCGGGCGCTCGCGACCAGTTTCGTGGCAGGGGCAACGGAAAACGGTACCGTCAACGCAAACAGTTATCATCGTGCCGTGCCTTGCCGGTTTCATCCGGAACACAGAATTCACCATACACTTTTGCAGGTCGATTGATGCCGATTCCGTCTTGCCACCCTGGCTTCGCGCCGTACCGTCAGTCCGTGGGCGGGCGGGGCCCATGGTAAAGGGCCGCCGCGGCGCGGGCGCAGCGCCGGCCCGGAAATCGTCGTCGCAGGCGTCATCGGCCAGAACGGAGGCCGCGCAGACCGCCGAGCCAGCGCCGCCGTCGCCCACCACGTCGGCGATGCTCGCGCGCATTTACAGCATGCGGGACTCGCTGGGGCCGGCCGGGCAGCGCATTGCCGATTTCGTGACCCGGTATCCGCAGACCGTGATCCATATGTCGGTCAGCGAAGTGGCCGAGCGCACCAATGCGAGCGAGGGCAGCGTGGTCGGTTTCTGCAAGAGCCTGGGCGCGACGGGCTTCCAGCAACTGAAGATCCTGCTGGCGCAGGAACTGGTGCAGGGGGTCCAGATCATCCACGAAGACCTCGAGCCCGGCGACACCTGCCCGGCGGTCATGCGCAAGATCTTCCAGAGCAACGTCCAGACGCTGCATGACACCAGCGCCGTGCTCGACGTGGCCGCGATCGAGCGCGCGGTTGCATTGCTCAGGGCGGCCGAACGCATCGAGATCTATGGCATTGGCAGCGCGGCGCCGATCGCCGAGGATGCGCAGTACCGCATGCTGCGGATCGGGCTCAACGTAAAGGCGGTCGTGGATTCGCATATCCAGGCCATCAGCGCATCGCTCGCGGGCCCCAGGGTTGCCACGCTGACCATCTCGCATTCGGGCAGCACGCATGAAACCGTGACGGCCACGCGGCTAGCCCGGGAGAGCGGTGCCAGCACCATCTGCATCACCAATTTCGGTAAGTCGCCGATCCAGGCCTTCGCCGATGTCGTGCTGTTCACGATGGCGCGCGAGACCCGCTTCCGGACCGAGGCGATGACCAGCCGCCTGGCGCAACTGGCGATCATCGATGTGCTGATCGCCTGCCTCGCGCTTACCGACTACGACACCTCCGTCGAAGCGCTGCGGCGTACGTTCGACGTCCTATCGCTCAAGCGATATTGAGCCCCAGCCGGCCCGCGCCGGCATCCTGACTTTCTCCTGCCGCAGTTGTCGTCCAGCCTTGCTCCCGTCAGTGGCGGGAGCGGGTGCTGTTCCACGTCCAAGGAATGAGGATAATTCAAATGTGCAAATAGATTAATTGAGCAATATTCATTTGTATGTCACATGGGGAACCTAGTCTTCGAGTCGCGTCAGTCCCGTCCCCCTGGCCCTCGAACATAAGGATTCCTCATGAACAACCCGTTGTGGTATGGCCGCGCCGCGCTGCTCGCGGCGCTCTTGTCCCTTGCCCTCACCGCATGCGGTGGCGGTGAAGATAGCAGCAGCATCGCTCCCCAGGCCGTCAAGACAACCATGCAGGCGGCAGCAGCCGACGACGCGGCAGCGTCGAAGAAGGGCATGCACTGCGCACCCTGACACGCCCGCGATCCTCCTCCCATTGTCCGCTCCTACCATTCCCCGATCATGACCAAAATCGATCGACGCACCTTCCTCACCGGCGCCGTCAAAAGCGCGGCCGCTGCTTCGGTTCTGTCGATGCTGCCGCCCAGTATCGCGCGCGCACTCGCCGTTCCCGCTGCGGTCAATACCGGCACGATCCAGGACGTGCAGCATGTGGTGATCCTGATGCAGGAAAACCGCGCCCTGGACCATTACTTCGGCGCCATGCGCGGCGTGCGCGGCTTCGGCGACCGCTTCCCGGTGCCGGTGCCGTCAGGCAAGCCGGTGTGGTATGAGTCGAACGGCACGCGCGAGATCACGCCGTTCCACCTCGACAGCGCGACCGTCAACGCGCTGCGCGTCTCCGGCACGCCGCACAGCTTCATGGATGCGCAGAATGCGTGGAACCAGGGCCGTTTCGGCTTCTGGGCCAAGTACAAGAACGACCATTCGATGGGCTACTACCGTCGTGAAGACATTCCGTTCCAGTACGCGCTGGCCGAGGCCTTCACGCTTTGCGACGCCTACCACTGCAGCCACGCCGGCGGCACCGACCCGAACCGCATCACCTTCATGTCGGGCTCCAACTACAACCCCGCGCTGCGCGAGGCGGGGCGCAACTGCACGCTTGACGATGCAGAGGTCAACAACCTGCGCTGCAGCGTGGGCGGCAAGCTGCCCACGCCGGGCTACACATACAAGGGTTCCGCCTTCCAGTGGGCCACGCTGCCGGAACTGCTGCAGGCAAAGGGCGTCAGCTGGCGCATCTACCAGAACCCCAACGCCAACTGGGGCGGCCTGCTGCATGGCGGGCTCGCCTTCAAGAGCTTCCGTGAATCGCAGCCGGGCAATCCGCTCTACGACAACGGCATGAGCAGCTGGACCATTGAGCAGCTGGCCGCGCATGTGCGGGACGACACGCTGCCGGCCGTGAGCTGGATCCTGCCGACGCCGGCGCAGTCCGAACATCCGGGCGGCCCGTCGAGCGCGACCGAAGGCGCGGCCTTCATCAACACAGTGCTGACGGCGCTGACCGCCAACCCGGAGGTCTGGAGCAAGACCGTGTTCTTCATCACCTTCGATGAGAACGACGGCTTCTTCGACCATATGCCGCCGGCCGCGGTGCCGTCCTACGACGCCAATGGTGTCCTGCACGGCAAGTCGACTGTCGACGTCACCGGCGAATACTTCGACACCGCCGGCAATACGGCGCTCGACGGCACCACCACCAGCGGCGAGACCATCCGCCTGCGCCCGTACGGGTTCGGCCCGCGCGTGCCTATGTATGTGATCTCGCCGTGGACGCGCGGCGGCTGGATCAACTCGCAGGTGTTCGACCACACCTCGATGGGGCGCTTCCTGGAACAGCGCTTCGGCATCACGGTGCCCGCGATCAGCCCGTGGCACCGCGCGGTGGCCGGCGACCTGACCTCCGTCTTCGATTTCCGGACACCGAACGACCAGGTGTTTCCGACGCTGCCGGATACCAGCAACTACCAGCAGGTGATCGCCGAGCAGCTGGCGAAACCCAAGGCGGCGGCACCGGCCGTGCCGGCGTCGCTGTTCCAGGAGACTGGCACCAAGTATTCGCGCGCGCTGCCCTATGTCCTCCATGCGAGTGCGCTGGCCGAGCCCACCATTGGCAAGCTGAAGCTGATCTTCAGCAATACGGGGGAGCAGGGCGCGGTCTTCCATGTCTACGACCGGCTCCATCTGGAGCAGATTCCGCGCCGCTACACGGTCGAGCCCGGCAAGATGCTGGACGATGAATGGGATGCGCGCACCACGGACAACGGGCGCTATGACCTGGCGGTCTACGGGCCTAACGGCTTCGTGCGCATGTTCAAGGGTCAGCTGCCTGCGGACGCCATGGCCGATGCCCCTGAGGTCCGCGTCTGCTACGACCTGGACAAGGGCAGTGTCTACCTGTCGGCGCGCAACGACGGCAAGGGCGCGGTCAACGGTGGCGGCAAGCCGCTGACGCTGGTGGTGACGCCCAACGCTTATCGTAACGACGGTCCGTGGCAACTTCATATCACGGCCGGCGCCGAGGTGGAGCACCACTGGCCGCTGCAGGAGAGCGGCAACTGGTACGACTTCACGGTCACGGAAGCCGAAAGCGGATTCGAACGGCGCTTCGCAGGTCGCCTGGAGACCGGCCAGCATGGCGTGACGGACCCGGCGATGGCAACCGGGCTGGGCTGAACGTACGGTCGCCGCGGTCCGGCCGGAATGCGTGCCGGACCGCGGTTTTGCGCGGTGACGGCATATCGCCTCGAAGCTCCGGATCTCGATGCGGATCTGCAGCTTGCACCACTGGTAGGCCGCCCAGCCTCTTTGAGGCTGCCCTCGACCATCGGGAAGATGCAAACGGCGCGAGACCGGCTGGCTCACGCCGTTTGCTTTTCAGCCCTGCTCATCCGTTGCGCGGGTCAGCAGCGCTCCCTCGTCAGACCAGCGCCTGCAGGCGGTTGGCGCTCTCGTCCAGTTGTTGCTTGAGCGGCAAGAGCAGGGCGTGGAGGCCGATGCCCTGGGGCATGGTGTCGCTCTGCAGGTCCAGCAGGGTCAGGAAGGACTGAAGGCCGGCGCTGACGCGCAGGATGTCGTCAGTGGCTTCGAGGATGTGGTCCTCCAGGGTGACGGCCTTGCTGGGCGGGGGCGGAGCGGCTTTGGCGTGGCGACGGGCCTGGGCGCGGCCGATTTTGGCCAGGTTCTCGGCCAGTTGGGCTTGCTTTTGGGCGAGGGTGGGCTCTTGGGGAGCCGGGGTGTTGCTTTGCATGATTACCTCCAAGTGAGTGATGGAGGCTCGCTGTCCGCTGCTAACCGGGTGGGCGAGCACAGGGCAGGGTTAGCAGACCGGGCACTCGGAGAAACCCGGCGAGCCCAAAGGCTCCCCAGCCAAGGCTCGCCCATTGAGCAAGGGCGTGCGAAGGCGTTTAGAAGAGGGCTTTGTGCAAGCCTTCTTCACCGAGTGTCCGAGCAGGCTGCTAAACCTGGTCGCCGTTGTCTGGGCGACAAACTATTCTCAAACGCTCGCACATGACCGGTCAACGAAGCCGGCCGATCGGAAACGAATTTTGACATACTGGCCAGGTATGCAGGTCAGAGGGCGACCGCAAGTTTGTCCGGAACGTTGCCGAACCAGTGTTCCGGTGGAGGTCGCTTGTCGGCCGGTTGCAGCCGTTCGCTATCCGCCGAAGACGATCTGCGGATCGCGACGTCGAGACTACCATCTGGAAACGGCGCAGCCCTACGCCTTGAGATCTGTTGCCGCGAGATCCCGAACTTCTCTTGGCCGAAGGATTTTTTCAACGAGCCGAGCCGACATCTGGCGGCTCAGTAGTCTCTGCAAGTTCGCCAGCAGTCGATTTCGCCCCCCCACAACCCAATAGCTCAGATTGCGATCGAGCGCCCTCAAGGCATCCTGCACCACGTTCGCGACCGGCATCGGCACGCCGACAGCAGCCTCCTTCGCGCCAACAACGTCGAAAAAGGCCGTTTGCGTCGCGCCAGGACATAGCGCGACGACCCGGATGCCCCGATGCCGGTTCTCAGCCCAAACAGCTTCCGAAAATGACAGGAGAAAGGCCTTCGTCGCGCCGTAGACGGCCATATACGGATCGGGCTGGAATGCCGCGGTTGACGCGACGTTGATGACTGCGCCATCGGATCGCGCTTGCATCCCCGGCAGCAGAAGATGAGTCAGCTCGATCGCGGCGATGCAGTTCACCAGAACTTCATCGCGCTGGCGCGTCAACGGAATCGTTTCAAAGCGCCCGTAAGCTGCGAAGCCCGCATTGTTGATTAGCACATCGACGAACGTGCCGGTCTCCCTCAGATGACGATCGATCGTGTTGACGGCGTCGGCCGCGCTCAGGTCGACCGTCAGAAAATCGGCGTCGCACGCATAGTCGCGTCGCAGTTCTGCGGCCAGATCGCGCAGCTTGTCGTGAGAGCGTGCGACCAGCAGGAGTCTCGCACCGCGTTCGGCCAACGCATAGGAAAACGCGCGCCCGATACCCGACGATGCACCGGTGACGAGTGCTGTTTTTCCGCCAAAATTGAAAGATTTGCTCATGGCTTGCTGCTGGAGTGGAACGGGAGTTGCACTCTAAACCGTTGACTATAGGCAACGGTCAAGCGTAAATGTCGTTCCACGACATTGATTGGAGGCAGCATGCGCATTGGCGAGCTATGCAAGAGGGCGGGTGTATCGCGCGACACCGTCCGTTACTACGAACGTATGGGTCTGCTGGACAAACCAACACAACCTAACGCGACGAACACTTACAAGCGCTATTCCGAGCTTTCGTTACAGCGGATACGGCTGATCGTCCACGCGAAGGAGTTGGGCTTCACGCTGGCGGAAATTGGCGACGTTGTCCATGTATGGGAAAGTCCGACGTTCGGCGTTGACCAAAAGGTCGCGTGCCTGCAAGCAAAACTCGCCGAACTCGACGCAAAGAGTCTTGCGTTGACCACGCTGCGAACAGGGTTGCTGAATGCGTTGGCCAAAGTTGGCGGCGATTGTGTCGAAGAAGACATAGCGTGATGAGTCGCGGCCGTGCAGTGTCATGCTGCCTCGAACGGGAAACGTCAATGGCCGCTTTGGGTTGTGGATTCAACCTGTCAATGCAACACGCTAGACGCTGCGTGAGCAGTGGAGGTGTTGCAAATGAAGCAAAGGCGCAGGATCTACTACACCGAGACTCGAAAGGCACTGATGTGGGAGCGGTGGCGCAGATTGACGAACGCGAGAGGGACTCCGCTGACATCTGACAGCCGGCGAACACCATGTCTGTGTGGCCGCCTTCGACCACGCACGTATTTGTCTGGAAGCGAACAGAGCATGCCCGACGAGGGCTAGTACCGTAGGGATCGGCGGGTGGGCTGCATGGCAAGTCCTGTCGCCGATGACGCGACGAGGCAAGGCTCAGGGCAGTTGCCTGCGTCATAAAGCGGGGGCGGCGTCTGCCGTGCGCGCTACCGCTTCTACGCAGCCATGGCGCGCTGGGGATGCCGTGTCAAATTTCTATGATCTTTCGGGGAAGGCAGCGCTGGTGACCGGCGGTGCAAAGGGGCTCGGTCGGGCGATCGTTGCGCAACTGATCGACAGTGGTGCGCGTGTGCATGCTTGGGATATCGTGCCGTTCCAGATGGAAGGTGCCAGCACTGAGGTCGTCGATGTCTCCGATGCCGGGCTGGTGGGGCTGGCGCTGGCGCGACTGGTCGATGCGGGATATCGCTTCGACATCCTGGTCAACGCTGCCGGCTACCTTGGCCCGATGCAGCCGTTCGAGAATCACGAGGCCTCACAATGGCATCGCATCATCGCCGTGAATCTCCTGGGGACCATGTACGTCGTGCAGGCGATGTTGCCGCACATGTTGCGCTGGGGAGGTGGCCGTATCATCAATATGGGCTCGCTGGCCGGCAAGGAGGGGCTGGCGGGGCTGGCTGCATACTCCGCGGCCAGCGGCGGCGTGGTCGTTCTGACCAAAGCAATCGGCCGCGAACTGGTGAAGCGCAACATCTACGTTAATTGCGTGGCGCCCGGGCCCATGGATACCGACATGATTCACGCGCTCGGCAGCCACGAGGTGGCGGCCATGGTTGGTGATAGCCCGGCCGGGCGCCTGGGTGATCCGGCCGAGGCTGCGCACCTGGTAGCGTGGCTATGTTCGGACGCCAGCCGCTTTAACGCAGGCGCTGTCTTTGACATGTCCGGTGGGCGAGCGCGATTTTAAGGAAGTGCGGATCTTCGGTTGGCATGCCGTGAGATCGATTCGATAATCCACTCCGACCCGGGCGTCAACGGCTTGATCTTCCCCGAATCGCAGCACGCGACACAGACGGCTTTCCAGCCAAGTTTCGTGGCGCGCACGGCTGCCGTCTTGCTCTGGCGATGGGCATTCGGCGGGCGGCCTGACATCGTAGTTTCCCCGCAAAAGCCGGGACCGCTGATTGGCTGGTTTGCCAATCGCCATGGTTGGCTTTGCGCAGCGCCGGGCTGATAATCACGACAGTGGCCACGGGAGGATGCATGACGATAAGGGCTGAGGGGGTGAGAATAGCCAAGTCCTGGCTGGATGCGGCGTTTGCTGACGCGCACCAGCGCGCCTTGGCCGTCCCTCAGGATCCGTCGCCGTCGCTACCTGCCGCATCGCAACGACATATTCGGGATTCCGCTGCTGCGCCTGACTGGCACCCGCCGGCGGTCTTCCTGTCCCAGTTCTCCAGGAGCTAGCCATGAATGATCCACAGAAATCTCCGTTGACCATTGCCGAGGGTTGGCAGGCGCCGCCGGACCGCACCAGCGTGACTGACGACGCCCGCGTCGAAGACATCATTCCGCTGCCTCCGCCTGAACACCTGATCCGTTTCTTCCCCATCCGGGGCACGCCGGTCGAATCCCTGGTCACCCAGACGCGCCAGCGTATCTCGCGCATTCTGCATGGCAAGGATGACCGGCTGCTTGTGATCATGGGGCCTTGCTCGATCCACGACCCGCAGGCGGCACTCGAGTACGCACGGCGGCTGATGGAGCAGCGCCAGCGCTACGCCGGGACCCTGGAGATCGTGATGCGTGTGTACTTCGAGAAGCCGCGTACCACGGTGGGCTGGAAAGGACTGATCAACGACCCGTATCTGGACGAAAGCTATCGCATCGACGAGGGCCTGCGCATCGCGCGCAGCCTGCTGGTTGATATCAGTCGCCTCGGGTTGCCGGCGGCCGGCGAGTTCCTGGACGTGATCTCGCCCCAGTACATAGGCGACCTGATCTGCTGGGGCGCGATTGGTGCCCGCACCACCGAGAGCCAGGTGCACCGCGAGCTGGCTTCGGGCGTTTCAGCACCGATTGGCTTCAAGAATGGCACTGACGGGAACATCAGGATTGCCATCGACGCTATCCAGGCCGCATCGCGTCCGCATCACTTCCTGGGCGTGCACAAGAACGGGCAGGTGGCGACGGTGCATACCAAGGGCAACCCGGACTGCCACGTCATTCTCCGTGGCGGCAAGGCCCCGAACTACGATGCAGATTCCGTGGCGGCCGCCTGCAGGGAACTGGAAGCGGCCGGGCTCGGCAACTCGCTGATGGTGGATTGCAGCCACGCCAACAGCAGCAAGCAACACCTGCGGCAGGTCGATGTCGCGCGGGACGTGGCGCAACAGATAAGCAGCGGCAGTGAATCCATCTTCGGGGTAATGGTCGAGAGCCATCTGTTCCCTGGCGCACAGAAGTTCACCCCAGGCGTGCACAGTCCGTCCGCGTTGTCATATGGACAGAGCATCACCGACGCGTGCATCGGGTGGGACGACTCGGTGGCGGTGCTGGACATGCTTAGCGAGGCAGTCAACCTGCGCCGTGGGCGGGATTCGCAGCCGTAGGAAAGACGTAAGGGCACTGCATGCCTCCAGTATCCGGAAGGGCTGCTGACAGCTCCGTTGGAGGTACTTCCGCCGGCGACACGCCGCGTCCACTATAACTAACGGACACAGTCGGGGACGGGCCTGCCCGTCCAGCTCGGAATGTCCTGCAGAATGTCTGCCAATCGGCCTGTCTGGCGTGCTGCGTGGGCATGGCAAGCCTGTCACCAGGCTACCGAAGGAGAGCGACATGTCCGAGACAAGCAAGGTAGTCCTGGTGACGGGTGCTACCGGAGGCATCGGGAGCGCCGTCTGCTTACGGCTGGCGAACTCAGGCTATTCGCTGATTCTTGCCGCGCGCGACATTAGCAAGCTGCAAGCCGCTTGCGCGGCGCTGGAGAGGCCGGGCCTCCCGTCACATCGCCGGATCTCCGTCGACATGTCCAGTGATGCCTCTATTGCATCTTTTTCCCATGAGCTCGCGACGGACGGAACCGTTCTCGACGGCGTCGTATTGATGCCCCCGCAAATGCGGCCCACCGGCGATTGCCAGCCTCCGGCGGACATGTGGCGACAATTGTTCCAGAGCAACTTTATCGGCCCCCTCGAACTCCTTAAGAGCGCGATCTCCACAATGCGGCCAGATCCTTCCCAAGGACGCCGGGCAAAAATTGTCATCATTTCTGCCATCACCTCAGTGCAAGCCCTTGGAAACTACGCCACCAGCAATGTCCTGCGTTGTGCCTGGCTGGCTCAGGCCAAGACGCTCGCTTTCGCGATGGGCGAACGAGGAATTCACGTCAATACCCTCTCCCTCGGTGGCACCCTGACCCCAGACTATGTGGCATCGATCGACTTGCGCGCCACCAAGGCTGGCGTGACCTTCTCTGAACGGTTAGCCGAGGAAACATTGAACATCCCCTTGCGAAAGTATGGAAGGCCTGAGGAGGTCGCCCTGGCGGTCGAAGTCTTGTTATCCCCCTTCTCCGATCACATGACTGGCGTGAACCTGCTGCACGATGGCGGGTTCACGAGAGCCTATTGAGTATTACACCAGCGAAGCAGCGTTCCTTTTCAGTCGACAAGAGACCTTCGTTTACCTCGGAATTCACCATCCAAAAAAAACGTGGCGAGCCTGGTAGCTCGCCACGTTCATACCTCGCGGTCTGCAACCTCAATCCAGGGTAATCTTCCCCGCCTTAACAATCTCCGCATAGCGCGTAGTATCGCGCTCGATCAGCTTGCGGAACTCCTCAGGCGTACCGCCCACCGGCACAAATCCCAGGTCGGTCAGCTTCTTCGTGACCTCCGGGCTGTGCGTGGCCGCGGCGATTTCCCTGGCCATGCGGGCCACGATCGGTTGCGGCGTGCCGGCAGGCGCCATCAGCCCGGTCCACGAACTCATCACGAAGCCGGGGAAACCTGCTTCCTCCATGGTCGGGATGTTGGGCTCGCCGGGCCAGCGCTTGGCGGAGGCCACGGCCAGCACATTGATCTTGCCCGACTTCACATGCGGCATCGGCACCAGCAGCGGGTCGAAGGCCACGGAGACTTCGCCGGACACCAGCGCGGGCAGGATCGGCGCGCTGCCGTTGTACGGCACGTGGGTCAGCTTGAGCTTCGATTCCATCGCCAGGCGCTCGCCCGTCAGGTGCGCGGAGCTGCCGACGCCGCTGGAGCCGAAGGTCAGCGTGTCGGGGTGCTTCTTGCCGTAGTCGACCAGTTCGGCGACGGTCTTGACCGGCAGCTTCTTGCTGGAGAACAGGAACAGCGGCAGTTCGGCCATTTCCGCCACTGGCACCAGGTCCGTGGGCTTGTAGCTGAGCTTGGAATACAACGACATATTCGCGCTGTAGGCGGCCAGCACCGAGACGAAGGTGTAGCCGTCCGGCGCCGAGCGCGCGGCCACGCCGACGCCCAGGGTGCTGTTGGCGCCGGGTTTGTTCTCGATGATGATCGGCTGGCCCAGCCGCTGCGAGACTCTTTCGAACACGACGCGCGAGACGGTGTCGGTGGAGCCGCCCGGTGTGTAAGGCACGATCACCTTGATCGGCTTGGCCGGCCACGTTTCGGCGGCGAGGGCATTGGGGGCGGTGTGGGCGGCGGCCAGGCCGGCAACGGCCATGGCGGCGAAACGCGCGCTGCGCGATACGCGATGCTTGATGCTGGACTTCAACTACATCTCCTTCCTTGGCTTCTTCGACTATCCCCTGGCGGGGATGCTGCGGCCGGATATTCCGGTCGGCCAATTATGCGGGACGCAGTATTGAGGTTCCGGGGCAATACCGCCCAAATCGCGGACGCCAGCCATCCACTGTGCGATAGCCGCACGGCGCGGCCGACGATCCGGCTCAGAATTCGTAGTTGATCGAGAGGTCGAAGACCCCGTTGGTCGACTTGCGCGTGATCGGGCTGTCCGCCGCATCGCCGGCCAGCTGCGAGATCGCGATGTCGCTGGTGGCAAACCAGTGCTTGTTGAAATACCACACCGCGCTGACGCCGAAGCCGTAGGACTTGATGCCGCCGCGCGCATGGTAGGCGGGCCGCCCGGCGCGGGCCTGCGAGTCGCTGACGCCGTACCAGGCGTTCATGTAGCGCGAGTCGGCCAGCGTCACGGTGGGGCCGGCAAACCAGAAGAATTTCTCGGAGCTGCCCGGCAGCGGCATATAGGCGCCGATATCGCCGACCCAGCCGTCGCTGCCGCCCAGGCTGCGGCGCGCGTCGATGCGCAGCACCAGCGGGAATTCCTTCGAGACCGCGTATTCCGCGAACAGCTTGCCTTCCGGCGCCGGGTTGATATTGCCCATGCCGTCCAAGTGCGGCGAATCCTCTTTTGCGCGCCGTCCAAGGTTGTAGGTCAGCGCGATCCCGGCGCGCCAGTTCTTGCCCCGCAGCAGGTTCACGCCCAGCCCTTCGCCGATCGAGGCAAAGGCCAGGTCGCGGTAGCGGATATCAATGCTGGGTCCGCCGATGACGATGTATTCCGACGAGCCGTCGTAGCGCGGCCGCACCATGGCCGCGGCGCCGAGCCGGACTTGCCAGTCGGGGATGGTGTCTTCAAACAGCTTCTGGAGCGGGATGCCGGCGGAGAACTGCCATTCGGCCAGCGGTGCCGGGGTCTGGGCGCTGGCCAGGCCCGGGGCCAGGACGGCGCCGGCGGCCAGCAGCAGGGCAATGCACGAGGACGGACGCTTGGGGTAGAGCTCGGTCACGGCAGCCTCCACGCCCGCCAGGCGGGCAGTCAGGTTGCGGGCGCGGGGCCCGTGGGCCACATCTTTCCATTGGATGGCGGCCGGCGCAACCACCCGGGGCCTGGGCGGGTCTCAGTCCAGCAGCTTGTCCAGCGTAATCGGCAGGTCCCGTACGCGCCGGCCGGTGGCATGGTACACGGCATTGGCGATGGCCGCGGCCACGCCGACGATGCCGATCTCGCCGATGCCCTTGGTGCCCAGTGGGTTGATATGCGGATCGTCCTCGTCCACCACCGTCACGTCGATGGTGCCGACGTCGGCATTGACCGGCACGTGGTACTCGGCCAGGTTGGCATTGGCAACGCGCCCGGTGACGGGATCCAGCTCGGTCTTCTCATGCAGCGCCATGCCGATGCCCCAGATAATGCCGCCCTTGAGCTGGCTGTGCGCGGTCTTGCGGTTCAGCAGCCGGCCCACGCCGTAGCTGGCGACGATGCGGTGGACGCGGATCTCGCCCAGGTCTGGATCGACATGGACCTCTGCAAAGACCGCGCCAAAGGCGTGCATTGCGTATTGCTTCCGCTCCTTGCCGGGCTTGGCGCTGGCCCGCGCTTCGATCGCGTGGCCACCTGCGCGGGTGATCGGCGCGGACACGGGTTCGCGCTGCGTCGGATCGGAGCGGCGTTGCAGCCAGCCGTCGGCAATCTCCACGTCTTTCGCCGGCACGCCCGACAGCGGCGAGGCCGGGTCCGCCACGGCTTGCCGGATCAGTTGCTGGCGCGCGGCCGCGGCCGCTTGCTGCACGGCAGGCGCGACGCTGGCGACCGACTGCGAGCCCCCCGACACCGGGGCCTCGGGGAAGGCCGTGTCGCCCAGTTCAAAGCGCACGCGCTCGGGCGGCAGCCCCAGTGCGTCGGCTGCGACTTGCGTCATGACCGTATAGGTGCCCGTGCCGAGGTCTTGCGAGCCGGAGCGTACCAGCGCGGTGCCGTCCGGCAGCAGGCGCACCATGGCGCTTGCGCCCGAACGGTAGGTGGGATAGGTCGCGGTGGCCATGCCCAGGCCCACCAGCTTGCCGTCGGCGTGCATCGAACGCGGTTCGGGGTTGCGGCGCGCCCAGTCGAAGCGCTCGGCGGCATCCCGATAGCATTCACGCAGCGATTTACTGGAGAACGGCAGCTGCTTCTCAGGGTCGGTATCGGCGTGGTTGCGCAGGCGCAGCGCGACCGGGTCGATGCCGAGCTGTTCCGCCAGCTCGTCCAGCGCGCATTCCAGCGCAAAGCTGCCAGTAGCTTCGCCCGGCGCCCGCATGAAAGTAGGGGTGCCGATGTTCAGCTTGACCAGCCGCTGGCTGGTCTGCTGGTTGGGGCAGGCATAGAGCCTGCGCGTGATCAGCGCCGCGGATTCAAGCCAGTTTTCGATCATCGAGGTGCAGGAAGTCACATCGTGGCGGATTGCGCTCAGCGCGCCGTCCTGTGCCGCGGCAGCGACCAGGTGCTGCTCAGTCAGGGGCCGCGCGCCTACGGTGCCGAACATCTGCGTCCGGTCCACTACCAGCTTCACCGGGCAGCCCGCCTGCCGCGCCGCCATCGCGGCCAGCATCACGTGCGACCATACCGAGCCCTTGCAGCCGAAGCCGCCGCCTACGTATGGGCAGATCACGCGAACTTTCTCCATGGGAATGCCGAACGTGGCCGATGCGACCTTGCGGACGCCGGTGACGTATTGCGTCGCGTCGTACAGCGTCAACTCGCCGCCGTCCCAGACGGCGATGGTCGCGTGCGGCTCCATCGGGTTGTGGTTTTCCATCGGCGTGGTGTAGACCGCATCGACCACGGCGGCGGCGCTGCGCAGGCCGGCGTTAGGGTCGCCGCGATGGCTGTCGGCCGATCCGTCCTCGTCCTCGTCGGGTTTGCCTGCCTGTGTGCGGGCCAGCGCAAAGTCCAGCACGGCGTCGGCGCGCCGGTATTGCACCGGCAGGCAGCGGGCGGCGTCGCGCGCTTGCTCCAGAGTGTCGGCCACGACCACGGCGATGGGCTGGTTGTTGTAGTGGATGGCGGTGTCCTGCAGCAGGTTCATGACGTGCCCGGCCGTGGCAATGTCCGCGGCGGCCTTGCCGCCCTTGGGCAGGTGCGGTGCATTGAAGGGTGTCATCACCAGCCGCACGCCCGGCATGCGCTCACAGGCGGCGGTGTCCATCGACGTGATCTCGCCGCAGGGGATGGTGCTGGTCACCATCACCGCATGGGCCAGGCCTTGCAACGGATGGTCGGCGGTATAGCGGGCGCGGCCGGTGACCTTTGGGATGCCGTCGACACGGTCGAGGGGGGCGCCGGTCACGCTCATGCTGAGGCTCCTTGCGGCCGGCTGGCGACCTGCAGCGCGCGCAGCACGGCACGTTGCGCCAGTCCCACCTTGAAAGCGTTGTGGGCATAGGGATGCGCGCCATCAAGCAGCAGCCGCGCGGCTTCGGCGGCGCTGTGCGCGCTCAGCGGACGGCCCGCCAGGGCCCGCTCCGCCGCCGGCACGCGCCAGGGCTTGTGCGCCACGCCGCCCAGCGCCAGCCGGGCGCTGCGCACGGTGTTGCTGTCGATTTCCAGCGCCGCGGCCACCGAGACCAGCGCAAAGGCAAAGCTGGCGCGGTCGCGCACCTTCAGGTAGTGGGCATGGGCGGCATAGGGCGAAGGCGGCAGGTCGATGGCGACGATCAGCTCGCCCGGCGCCAGCATGGTGTCGCACTGCGGCGTGTCGCCAGGCAGCCGGTGGAAGTCGCCGATGGGGATGCGGCGCTCGCCGGTGGTGGCGCGTACCACGACCACGGCTTCCAGCGCGGCCAGTGCCACGCACATATCGGACGGATGCACGGCGATGCATTGCTCGCTTGCGCCCAGGATGGCGTGGATGCGGTTGATGCCATCGCGCGCGCCGCAGCCGGAGCCGGGCTTGCGCTTGTTGCAGGCGGGGAAGCCGGGATCGTAGAAGTAGTGGCAGCGCGTGCGCTGCAGCAGGTTGCCGCCCACCGTGGCCATATTGCGCAGTTGCCCGCTGGCACCCGCCAGCAGCGCTTGCGCCAGCAGCGGATAGCGTTCGCGCACCAGCGGGTGGTTGGCCGCATCGGTGTTGCTGACCATCGCGCCGATGCGCAGGCCGCCGTCGGGCAGCGCTGCCACCTGGGCCAGCGGCAGCCGGCTGACATCTACCAGCAGCCGTGGCGCTTCCACGCCGGCCTTGACCAGGTCGAGCAGGTTGGTGCCACCGGCGACATAGCGCGCGCCCGGCTGGCCGCCCAGGCGCACGGCGTCATCGACGGACTCGGGCCGTTCATAGGAAAAAGGATTCATGCCCGGTCCTCAGCGGCTGCCGTGCTGGCTGCAGACCTCACGGACCGCGGCAACGATATTGGGGTAGGCGCCGCAGCGGCACAGGTTGCCGCTCATGCGCTCGCGGATTTCATCGTCGCTGAGCGGCAGGGCCGCCGGGCGCAGCGGCTGGACCGCGCTCGCCTCACCGGCCTGCGCCTCGGCCAGCATGCCCACCGCAGAGCAGATCTGGCCGGGCGTGCAGAAGCCGCACTGCAGCGCGTCGTGCGCGATGAAGGCAGCCTGCATCGGATGCAGCGTGTCGCCGCTGGCCAGGCCCTCGATGGTGGTGATCTGGCGGCCTTCCTGCATCACCGCCAGCGTCAGGCAGGCGTTGATGCGCCGCCCGTCGACCAGCACCGTGCAGGCGCCGCACTGGCCGCGGTCACAGCCCTTCTTGGCGCCAGTCAGGTGGATCACTTCGCGCAGCGCGTCAAGCAGCGTGCAGCGGGGCTCCAGCTGCAGCGTGCAGGGCTTGCCGTTGATATGCAGCGTGACAGGGCGGGCAGCGGCGCCGGGGGGCAGGGCGGTGCTGCACTGGGCGGGGGCCTTGTCTTCGGACATTTGCGGGCCTTCTGTGGGGACTCCGGCACGGTGGGGGACGGTGCCTGGGATGCAGGAAGGCTGCAAGTTCAGTGCCGGGGATGGCCGTGGCGATGGGCCTGAGGAAAGCCAGGGGAAGCCGTGGCTGGAAAGTCAAAACTCCACGGCATTTGTAGAAATTACGCTGACGCGTCCCATGCGCCGCAAAATAAAAAACGGCGCCCGAAGGCGCCGCCTGGTGATGCCGTCGGCCGTCAGGTTTAGCCCTGCAGCACACTCCCGATAGCCTTGGCCACGATGCCGACATTGCGCTCGTTCAGCCCGGCCACGCACATGCGGCCCGAGCGCAGCAGGTACACGCCGTGCTGCTCGCGCAGGCGCTCGGCCTGGTCGGCGGTGAGGCCGGTGTAGGTGAACATGCCGCGCTGGGTCAGATAGCGCGACAGGGCCTCGCCGCTGACATGGTCACGCAGGTTGTGGTGGATCGCCTCGCGCATGCGCGCGATGCGGTTGCACATCTGGGCCAGTTCTTCTTCCCACAGCTGGCGCAGCTCGGGCGTGGTCAGCACCTTGGCCACCACGCGCGCGCCGTGCGTGGGCGGGTTGCTGTAGTTGGCGCGCACCGCGCCGGTCAGCTGGCCCAGCACGTTGGCGGCTTCGCCGGCGGTGTTGCAGAACACGCTCAGGCCGCCGCAGCGCTCGCCGTACAGTGAGAAGTTCTTCGAGAACGAGTTGGCCACCAGGCAGGGCACGTCCTGCGCCACCAGCTCGCGGATGGCGAAGGCGTCGTCTTCCAGGCCGGCGCCGAAGCCCTGGTAGGCCATGTCGACAAACGGCAGCAGCTGGTTGGCCTTGAGCAGCGCGATCAGCTGGCGCCACTGGTCCTGGTTCAGGTCCACGCCGGTGGGGTTGTGGCAGCAGGCGTGCAGCAGCACGATGCTGCCCGCGGGGATGGTACGCAGCGCGTCCATCATCGCGTCGAACTTCAGGCCGCCGGTGGCGTCGTCATAGTACGGGTAGGTATTGACGGTGAAGCCGGCGCGCTCGAACACCACGCGGTGGTTTTCCCAGCTGGGATCGCTGATCCACACCTGCGCCTGCGGGTAGTAGCGCTTGAGGAAATCGGCGCCCACGCGCAGCGCGCCCGAGCCGCCCAGCGTCTGCAGCGTGGCGATGCGGCCGGCGGCGCGCGCCGGCGAGTCCTCGCCGAACACCAGCGCCTGCACCGCGTTGCGGTAGGCCACCAGGCCCGACATCGGCAGGTAGGGGCGCGGACCCATGTCGGCCAGCAGCGCGGCTTCGGCCTTGGCCACGGCCTGCATCACCGGCAGGCGGCCCTCGTCGTCAAAGTAGATGCCGATGCTCAGGTTGACCTTGTCGGTACGCGGGTCGCGCTGGAAGTCCTCGTTGAGCGAGAGGATCGGATCGCCGGGAAATGCCTCGATGTGTGCAAACATGGGGTGCGATGGAATTGGGTCGGGGGGCAGCTGCCGCGGCGCAGGGGGCGTCGCGCAGCCTGAATTCTAACCGGCGGCGCCCGCAGCCTGCAGGCGCCGCCTTGCCGCTCAGCGCAGTTGCTGGGCGGCCACGCCGCTTTGCAGCGCGGCGGCCGCGTTCTTCTGGCGCACCAGGTAGCTCACGCCGAGCACCACCAGCCACACCGGGATCAGGTAGACCGAGAGGCGCAGGCCAGGCGTCAGGTACATCACCACCAGGATGCCGGCCAGGAACACCAGGCACAGGTAGTTGGTCAGCGGATAGCCCCAGCTCTGGAACTTCGTGGCCTGGCCGGCGCGGCGCTTGTCGGCGCGGAACTTCAGGTGGATCAGGCTGATCATCGCCCAGTTGATGATCAGCGCCGACACCACCAGGCCCATCAGCATCTCAAACGCCTTGCCGGGCATGAAGTAATTGATCACAACGCAGGCCGCGGTGGCCACGGCCGAGAACGCCAGTGCCGTCAGCGGAATGCCGCGCTGGTTGACCTTGAGCAGCGCCTTGGGGGCGTTGCCTTGCTGGGCCAGGCCGTACAGCATGCGGCTGTTGCAGTACACGCCGCTGTTGTAGACCGACAGCGCCGCGGTCAGCACCACCACGTTCAGCACATTGGCTACCCAGTTGCTGTTCAGCGCGTGGAAGATCAGCACGAACGGGCTGCCGCCGGTGACCACGTTCTCCCACGGGTACAGCGACAGCAGCACTGCCAGCGCGCCCACGTAGAAGATCAGGATGCGGTAGATCACCTGGTTGGTGGCCTTGGGGATGGTCTTCTCGGGCGAATCCGCCTCGGCCGCGGTGATGCCCACCAGTTCCAGCCCGCCGAACGAGAACATGATCACCGCCATGGCCATCACCAGGCCGCCCATGCCGTTGGGGAAGAAGCCGCCGTGTTGCCACAGGTTGGCCACGCTCGCTTGCGGGCCGGCATTGCCGGACACCAGCAGGTAGCCGCCGAAGCCGATCATGCCGATGATGGCCGCGACCTTGATGATCGAGAACCAGAACTCCATCTCGCCGAAGGACTTCACGCTCGACAGGTTGATCGCGTTGATGATCACGAAGAAGGCCAGCGCCGAGACCCAGGTCGGGATCTCGGGCCACCAGTACTGCACGTAGATGCCGACGGCCGAAAGCTCGGCCATGCTCACCAGGATGTACAGCACCCAGTAGTTCCAGCCCGACAGGAAGCCGGCGAAGTGGCCGCAATATTTGTCGGCGAAGTAGCTGAACGAGCCGGCGACGGGCTCGTCCACCACCATCTCGCCCAGCTGGCGCATGATGAAGAACGCCACGATGCCGGCGATCGCATAACCCAGCAGGACCGAGGGGCCCGCCATCTTGATGGTCTGGGCGATGCCCAGGAAAAGGCCGGTGCCGATGGCGCCACCCAGCGCGATCAGCTGGATATGCCGGTTCTTCAGGCCGCGCTTGAGCGTGCCGTCATTGCTGCTTGCATGCATTCAGTTGTTTCCTCTACCCATTCTCATGGAATGCGGGCCCGCGTTTCTGGCTTGTATCGAGTCGAACGCTTGGGCCTGGGGGACGTCACCACCCGCGCGGCAGGGTGACTGCCGCGAAGGTGGTGTGCGCGTTTCCGGACCCGGCTGTGCCCGTCAAGGGCCGCCGGTCAGGGAAGGCCGATGCCGGTCAGGCCTCGACCTTGAGCGTGCCGCGTTCGATCTGGTCGCGTTCCAGCGACTCGAACAGGGCCTTGAAGTTGCCTTCGCCGAAGCCTTCGTCGCCGCGGCGCTGGATGAACTCGAAGAACACCGGGCCGAGCGCGGTCTTGGAGAAGATCTGCAGCAGCAGGCGAGGCTTGCCGCCTTCGGTGGTGCCGTCCAGCAGGATGCCGCGCGACTTCAGTTGCTCCACAGGCTGGCCGTGGCCGGGCAGGCGCTTGTCCAGTGCCTCGTAGTAGTAGTCGTTCGGCGCGGTCATCAGCGGCACGCCTGCCAGTTGCAGGCGGTCGATGACCTCGATCAGATTGTCGGTCAGGAAGGCGATGTGCTGGATGCCCTCGCCGTTGAAGGCCATCAGGAACTCCTCGATCTGGCCGGCGCCCTTGGACGATTCCTCGTTCAGCGGGATGCGGATTTTACCATCCGGCGCGGTCATGGCCTTTGAGGTCAGGCCGGTGTATTCGCCCTGGATGTCGAAGTAGCGGATTTCGCGGAAATTGAACAGCTTTTCGTAGAAATTGGCCCAATAAGCCATGCGGCCACGGTAGACGTTGTGGGTCAGGTGGTCGATCAGCTTGAGGCCGTGGCCGACCGGATGGCGGTCGACGCCTTCGATGAACTCGAAGTCGATGTCATAGATCGACTTGCCTTCCTCGAAACGGTCGATCAGGTACAGCGGCGCGCCGCCGATGCCCTTGATCGCGGGCAGGCGCAGTTCCATCGGGCCGGTCGGGATCTCCACCGGCTGTGCACCCAGTTCCAGCGCGCGGGCGTAGGCCTTGTGCGAATCCTTGACGCGAAAAGCCATGCCGCAGGCGCTCGGGCCGTGCTCGGCGGCAAAGTAGGCGGCGTGGCTGTGCGGCTCGCGGTTGACGATGAAGTTCACTTCGCCCTGGCGGTACAGCACCACGTCCTTGGAGCGGTGCTTTGCCACCAGCGTAAAGCCCATCTGCTCGAACAGCGGCTCAAGCACGTTGGGGGTGGGCGAGGCGAATTCCACGAATTCGAAGCCCATCAGCTGCATCGGGTTGTCAAACAGGTCGGCCATGGCTTTCTCACTAAAGGGGCGGGAAATAATATTGTGGCGGCGGCACTTGGCGGCGGGGTCGCGCCGGAGCTGGGTCGGCTCGGCGGAAACCTTTTGCGAGATGGGCCAGGAGTGCGCTTGCTTGGGATGCAGTGTATATTCCGGACGACAAAATTGGATTTCGTAAAACACGCAGGGAAACCCTAGATTATGAAATCTTGTTTCGTACTTGGCTGATATGGGGAAATCAAAGTGCAAACGATCGAACTGGACCGTACCGATCGCCGCTTGCTGGGGGTGTTGCAGGAGCAGGGGCGGGCTTCCAACCTGGAGCTGGCCGAGGCCATTGCCCTGTCGCCGGCGCAGACTATGCGGCGCCACCGCCGCCTGGAAGAGGCCGGGCTGGTCAAGCGCTACGAGGCGCGGCTGGACGCGGCGGCGCTGGGCTTTGGCGTGGTGGCCTTTATCCATGTGACGATGGAGCGCGGGCATATCCGCGACCTGTCCAACTTCAAGCGCCTGGTGGCGGAGCTGGCACAGATCCAGGAATGCTTCTCGGTGACCGGGGATATCGACTACGTGCTCAAGGTGGTCGCCAAGGACCTGAAGTCGCTGTCTGACTTCCTGCTCGATACGCTGATGCGTATCCCGGGTGTCAGCGGCGTGAAGTCCAGCGTGTGCCTGGATGAGATCAAGTGCACCAGCGCGGTGCCGCTGGAGGCCTGAGCGGGCTTAGATACTATGGAAGGGCTGGCCCAAGTAAGCCCCTGGAGTAAAACGAGGATTCGGATAACCCGTTTTTCGAA
>NZ_JBWKQZ010000018.1:0-169118 GCF_059419025.1 Cupriavidus sp. GW821-FHT07C08 | reverse complement strand
CCTTGGGGGTGGACACGGTAGCACTGGAGTCCACCGGGGTGTACTGGATCCCCGTCTACGAGGTGCTGGAACAGCATGGCCTGACGGTGTGGCTGGTCGATACGCGGCAGCTCAAGTACGTACCCGGGCGCAAGAGCGACGTGCAGGACTGCCAGTGGCTGCAGAGGCTGATGAGCCTGGGGCTGCTGCGCGCGGCCTGGCGCCCCAATGGCGACGTCTGTGTGGTGCGGGCCGTAGCCCGTCAGCGCGAGGTGTTGCTCATCGAGCAGGCCAGTTGGGTGCAGCGCATGCAGAAAGCGCTGGTGCAGATGAACCTCCAGCTCACCGAGGTGCTCAGCGACGTCATGGGGCAGACCGGCCAGGCCATCATCCGCGCCATCGTCGCCGGCGAGCGCGACCCCAAGGTATTGGCCCGGCACCGCCACAGCCGCATCAAGGCCAGCGCCGAGCAGATCACCAAGGCCTTGACGGGCAACTGGCGCGAGGAGCACCTGTTCGTGCTGGGCCAGGCACTGGCCATGTACGACGACATCGCCAGGCATCTGCTCGAGTGCGACGCGAAGCTACGAACGTTGCTGGCCGAGCGCAGCGCGTCTTGCGTCGATCTCGGCAAAGCCCCCAGGGCCAGTGCCAAGGCGCGCTTAGAGTTCGACGTACGCCAGGCGCTAGCCAACTGGGCCGGCGTGGACCTCACGCGCATCGACGGGCTAGGGGTGACGGCGGTGATGAAGCTGCTGTCGGAGATTGGCCCGGATCTCAGTCGATTCGCCAGCGTCAAGCACTTCTGTTCGTGGCTGGGGCTATGTCCGGGCACCAAGATCAGCGGCGGCAAGGTGCTGTCCTCGACCACCAAACGATCAGCCAACCGTGCGCGTCAGGCGTTGAAGATGGCGGCGATGAGCCTAGCCCACAGCGACTCCGCACTCGGCGCGTTCTACCGCCGGCTGTGCGCCCGCATGGACAAACCGCGCGCCAATACCGCTGTCGCCCATAAACTCGCGCGCATGGTCTACTTCATGCTGACCCGTGGCGAAGCCTTCGTCGACCAGGGCCAGCAGCACTATGAGGAGCAGCAGCGCCAGCGCAGTATTGCCGCGCTCAAACGCCGCGCCGCCGCGCTCGGCTTCCAGATCCATCCCGTGGAGGTCGCCGCGTGAATCCAGCCGCCTTCAGTTTGGTTTCTCATGAGCCCCCGGCCACCGTCAACGGCCGGCCCCACCCCCTGCATCCTTGGGCCCGCGGCCAACGCGGGCCACAACAGTCCATTGCGGGTAACACATTGAGTGGAATCAATGTGTTACGCCTCCGTTCGTGAAAGCTACGGGTCCGTCACCGATACTGGAATCAAGGCAGCACGCCATTATCCAGAACCAACCGAGACCCCCATGCGCCTGTTCCTCAGGTACCGCCCGCTGGACATCTATCCCGACCCGATCGACGCCAGGGTTGCCGAACTGCACGAGCTTGCCGAAGACGTCCATGCCAGGCACGCGCGCAAGTGGCGCCGGCATGGCACGATGCTGACTCCGCTTGACGGCGCGGATCGCAGATTTCCGGCCGGCGACCCGGAAACGCGGCATTAGATTAAGGAAGATTCCTCTCTGCGCTCGGAAATGTGAACAAGTGTCATATCCGGTTGGCAAGGATATGACCCCTGCGAAAGAATGGGTACCGTACGCGGCAGGCTCGATTGGCGAGCCCACCGCTGCAACCCTTTTCCTGACGCAGCGAAATGAATCGAACCACCCGGGAATGCGTGATGGCGTTGATTTCCAGCTTGCGTGCCAAGGGGCCCATGCCCCGGCACCAGCTTGCCGCCGCCAGCCGCCTGAACGCCGCGGAACTGACGCGTGCGCTGAAGTCCGCCCGCCAGATGGGCGTGGTCGCCTACGCCGGCGAGCCTGAATCGCCGGCCGAGGCCGATACCCCGCTAGTGCTGACCGGCCGGCCCTTGCCGCCGCCGCGGCGCGTGGCGCCGGCACCGCGCGAAAGCAAGCCGCATTTCGAGCCGCTGCTGGATGTCTGGGGCATTGCCCGCCCTACCACGCTGCGGCGCAGCCATCCGTCGTAGCGTCTTCGCCGCATAGCGGGGTCTTCCGACTCGCCCTCGCCGGCATGCCGTTCTTACAAAGGCAGGTAAAGCGCACACGCGCCTGAACCGGCCAAGGCTTGCCTTTACCCCCTGGGGCGCCGCCTGCACGCCTGGGGCAGCCCACGTGCCGCGCCGGTACGGAACTTGCGCGACGCTTCTGGCTGAATCTCCCCGAAGCGTGCGACATGAGGCAACACAACCCGCCCGGCACCACCGCGCCCCCCGCCACTGGCCCTCCGCATGATTGCCAGGCCCCGCTCGGCTTTACGCCGGAGCCGGGGCGCAATTGCTGGCGCGTCGAGTCCTGCCAGCGCTTTGCCATGCTGGTCGACGCCGACGCCTACTTCCGCGCGCTGCGCGAAGCGCTGCCGCGAGCCGAGCACACCATCTTCATCCTGGGCTGGGATATCGACAGCCGCATGGAACTGGTGCCGCAGGGCGCGCAGGACGGCCTGCCGGCGGGCCTGCGAGACTTCCTGTGCGCGCTGGCGGACCAGCGCCCCGAACTGCGCATCTACATCCTGAGCTGGGACTACGCCATGGTGATGGCGATGGAGCGCGAGTGGCTGCCGTCCGCCAGCGCGCACTGGCAGGCGCACCGGCACCTGTCGTTCCGGCTTGACGGCAACCATCCCCCCGGCGCCTCGCACCACCAGAAGGTGGTCGTCATCGACAACAAGCTCGCCTTTGTCGGCGGGCTGGACCTGACGCTGCGCCGCTGGGACGACAGCTGCCATGCCCCCGTCGCGCCGCTGCGCGTGGCCGAAGGCAAGCCCTACCCGCCCTTCCATGACGTGCAGTGCGCGCTCGACGGCCCCGCCGCGGCGGCGCTGGGCACCCTGTGCGCGGCGCGCTGGCTGCGCGCCAGCGGCAGCCAGCCGCGCCCGGTTGAGGCCACCTCGTCAGACCCGTGGCCGCCAGGCCTGGCGCCGGAGCTGACCGACGTGCGCGTCGCCATCGCCCGCACCATGCCCATGTGCGAGGACGAGCCCGGTGTCAGCGAGATCCGCATGCTGCTGCGCGATGCTATCGCCTCCGCCCGGCACAGCATCTACATGGAGAACCAGTACTTCAGTTCGCACGAGATCGCCAAGGCGCTGGAGGCACGGCTGGGGCACGAGGACGGCCCCGATATCGTGCTGGTGTCGCGACGCAACGAGAGCGGCTGGCTCGAAGCGCACAGCATGGGCGTGCTGCGCGCGCGCCTGTACCGCCGCCTGCGCGCAGCCGACACGCAGGAACGCTTCTGCCTGTACTGCCCGTCGATTCCGGGGCTGATGCCCGAATGCGTCAACGTGCACAGCAAGGTCACGGTGATCGACGACGACCTCATCACCATCGGCTCGTCCAACCTCAGCAACCGCTCGCTGGGGCTGGATACCGAGTGCAATATCGTGGTGGTGTCGGGCGGCGACCCGCGCGTGCAGGCGGCCATTGCCGCCATGCGCGCACGGCTGCTGGGCGAGCACCTGAATGTGGCACCCGAAACCTTCCAGGCCGAGGTCGCCGCCACCCGCAGCGTGCTTGCGGCCATCCGCAAACTGCAGCGCGCGGACGGACGCTCGCTGGAAGCCTACGAGCCGCCGTTGCCGGACGATGTCGATGCCGCCTCGCCGGCGGCCAACCTGCTGGACCCGATCGAGCCGATCGACAGCGACCAGGTGCTGGCCGAGTTCGTCAGTCATGAGGCACGCCCGCGCGTGCTCGGGCGCGTCGGGATGATGGTGGCGCTGGCGCTGCTGCTGGCGGGGCTGGCGTTTGCGTGGCGCCATACGCCGCTGCGCGAATGGGCGGACTTCCGCGCGCTGCTCGGCGTGGTCGAGCAGTTGGACGACATGCCACTGGCACCGCTGGCGATGATGGGCGTCTACCTGGCCGGCGCGGTGACGATGCTGCCGGTGACGCTGCTGATCCTGGTAACCGTGGTCATATTCGGCCCGCTCTATGGCGCCGCGCTGGCGCTGTGCGGCACCGTGCTGAGCACCGGCGCGGGCTACCTGGCCGGCCGCTTGCTGGGGCGCAATGCCGTGCGCCGCTTTGGCGGCAGGCGGCTGAACCGGGTCAGCCACCAGCTGGGCAAGCACGGGGTGGTGGCAATGGTGGTGCTGCGGCTGGTGCCGATTGCACCGTTCGCGCTGGTCAACCTGGTGATCGGTGCATCGCGCATCAGCCTGCGCGACTGCCTGCTCGGCACCGCGCTGGGCATGCTGCCCGGCATTATGGTGGCTGCCTGCCTGGTGAACCGCGTCGCCGCCGCTGCGCGCGATCCGGGCCTGTTCACGTTCGCCTTGCTGGCACTGGTGCTACTGGTGCCGGCATCGCTGCTGCTGGTGCTGCGCCGCCGGCGCCGGCGCCGTGCCGAGGGCGGCGCCGCGCGCCCGCAAGACGATCCGCCCGGCCCCCGCGGGCGGCTGGCACGGCTGGCGGCACTGCGCCGCCAGGCTTAACGCTGGCGGCGATAGCTGGCGTTTATGAACTGGGCCCACTCGCCGTTCTCGCCCAGCATGTAGGACGTCAGCGTGCGGTGGTCGTCGTCAGTGAAGGTGATCACGTCGCGGTACTGGGCCATGCGGCCATTGCCGGAACAATCGGGCCCCTCGGCACGCAGCGTCAGTTGCTGGCCGCCGGCGTCGAGCTCGCCTTCATAGATCCACAGGTGGGTCATCATCGAGCCGATGAAGGTCCCCACGAAATGCTTGCGGGCGGGGTCGTAGCCGAGCGTCATGACCGTGGTGGACAGGCCGCAGCCGGGCATGTCGCCCTGCGTCACGCACTGGACCCAGACGTCGCCGACGCTGCTCACGCGCTCGGGGATCTCCCACTTCTGCACCGGCTGGTCCGGTCCCATCGATGCCTCGCCTTCGGTGATCCAGTTGCCCACCAGCCGTTGCAGCCAGCGGTGCTCCTTCTGCGCTTCGGTCTTCATTCGCGGTCTCCTTGGGTTGCAGCCACAGATGCTTGTGGATGCCGTACACATAGCCTAGCAAATGAAATGGACAGTGTCCACTTTTGCCTGTAATTGGCTGTGCTGCGTTGGCCTGACGCGCTGATTGACATGCAGGTATTTGCCTGCATATACTCCCCTCACGCACAAACACAACGGATGGGATGGACGCTGACAAGGTTTTCAAGGCGCTGGGTGACCCGACACGCAGAAAGCTGCTCGACCTGCTGTGCGAGAGGAACGGGCAGACGCTGGGCGAGCTCTGCGAGCACCTGGACATGGCGCGGCAATCGGCCACCCAGCACATCGGGATCCTCGAGGCGGCCAATCTGGTGAGCACCGTCCGGCGTGGCCGGGAGAAGCTGCATTTCATCAACCCGGTGCCGCTGCACGAGGTCTACGAGCGCTGGGTGCGGAAATTCGAACGTCAGCGGCTCAGCCTGCTGCACGACCTGAAGAACGAACTCGAAGGAGATCAGCAATGAGCCAGGAGAAGACCAGCTTCGTTTATGTGACCTACATCCGCTCGACGCCGGAAAAGGTGTTCGAGGCCATCACGAAACCGGAGATCGCGCGGCGCTACTGGGGCCACGAGAACGTCTCCGACTGGAAGCCCGGATCGGCCTGGGAGCACGTGCGCGCCAACGAGCAGCGCACGGTCCAGGTGGTCGGCAAGGTAGTCGAGGCCGCGCCGCCGACGCGCCTGGTCATCACGTGGGCGAACCCCTCGCAGGCCGCCGATCCGGCCAGCTACAGCCGCGTGAGTTTCGACATCGAGGCGTACGAGGAGATGGTGCGGCTGACCGTCACCCACGACGAACTCGAGGCCGGCAGCGGGATGGACAAGGGCATCAGGCAGGGCTGGCCGATCGTTCTTTCCAGCCTGAAGTCCCTGCTGGAAACAGGGCAGGCCATCGACGTCTTCGCCAAGCCGAAGGCAGCCCGAACCGGGAGTTGCTCATGACCCAGCCCTACACCGGCGGATGCGCGTGCGGCGCGATCCGCTACGCAACCAGGCACGCGCCCGTCTTCCAGAACCACTGCCAGTGCCGCGACTGCCAGCGGCGCAGCGGCACCGGGCACGGCTCCTACCTGACCTTTCCCGCGCGCGCCGAGATGACCATCACTGGTGAAGCCACGCACTGGGAGGTCGCGGGCGACAGCGGCAACGTGAAGGTCCACGCCTTTTGCCCGGTCTGCGGCACGCCGGTCTTCCTGCGCTTTGCCGCGATGCCGGAGCTGATCGCGGTCCACGCGGGCAGCCTGGACGACCCGGACCGCTTCATGCCGCAGGTCCTCACCTACAGCGCCCGCGCGCCGGCGTGGGACGCCATCGATCCTTCACTGCAGGCATTCGAGCGGATGCCGGCCGGCTAGGACCGTCAGGCCCTATTGCGGCAGCCTGACCTTGGGCACCACGAACTGGTTGCCCGGGGCGCGCAGCACGTCGCACTGGACCTTGGCCTTGCGCACGGCGCCGTCCTGCGCCAGGTATTCGACGTCGGCCACCACGCTGTAGGCGTCTTCGGCCACCTTGCGGGTCTTGCCGCCGATCCACTTGAAGCTGGCGGGATTGGGCAGCGCTGCCTTGACCGCCTTCCTGCAGGCGACCGGGGCCTCCGGGGCCTCGTCCTTGCCGCGCGGCTTTGGTGCGTCATCTTGCCCGGCAGCCAGCGCCGCCGACGCGCACGTGACCGACAACGCCATTACCAGCGCGGTGGACAGGAAACGCGGAAAAAGCGGCGAAAGCATCTTGAACTCCTGGGCTGTGGCAGAACTGGACGCCACATTCTAACGCCGGCGCCGATGCCGTTCAGGCCACGGCATGGGCACAAAAGTTCCCCTGGCGCCACTGCCAGGCAGCGCTAGCGCCGCACGCAGGCCTTGTAGGTGAACTTGTCGCCACGAAACATGAATTCGGAGAAAGCCAGCGGCTTGTCGTCGATGTCGTGCGGCGTGAAACGGATGCGCAGCAGCGGCTCGCCCGGCGCCACCTTGAGGCGGCGCGCGGTTTCGGCATTGGCAGGGATTGCCGCGCTCTCCGTGTGCAGGTACTTGAGGCGATAACCCAGGCGGGCTTCCACGATCATCAGTGCATCGTGACGTTCAAGGTCGTGCTCCAGGATCGCGCGCATCAGGGGTTCCGGCGCCATCGTAATGCCCACCGCCACCGGGGCGCCGGCCACTGACTTGAGCATGGTCACGCACAGCAGCTTTGTTCCCGGTGGCAGGCGCAGCGCATCGGTGGCGATGGCCGGCGCCGCAATCAGACGCGTCGACAGCAGCTTGCCGTGCGCTTCATGCCCGCGCGCGCGCATGTAGTCGAAAAAGCCAGTCAACGGCCCCAGGTCCGCCTGCCCCGCCGGACGGCTGACAAAGCTGCCCTTGCCGTGCACCGTCTCGATCAGCCCTTCGGCAAGCAGCGATGCCAGCGACTGGCGCACGGTGATGCGGCTGACGCCGAATTCAGCCATCAGCTCAGACTCGGACGGCAGCTTGATGCCCGGAGTCCATTCATTGTTGACTATGCGCTGGCGCAGCGCGCCTTCGATCTGCTTGAAGCGAGGCAGGGAACTTGTTGTCACGAGATTGATGGTGTTCACGTCATGTTCGATGCGGGCGTCCACTTATCATAACAACATTGACTCATCATAACATGTTATGACAACATGCTCCGACACACCAATGACAAGATTCGCGGCGCCGTTCCACACGTTATGGCGCACGCATACGGAGACAAACGCCATGAACCAGCCTGCTGCGCCCTTCCTTGCCGGCGCACCCATCGACACGCCCCAGGAAGCCCTCACCGCCGCAGCGGCGCTGCCGCTGGTGCTTGCCACCTATCCGCTGTTTGAAAGCCTGCGCACCTGCCGGCTGCAGACCTGCGTAGCGCAGGCCACGGGCTACGGCCGTGCCCCCGTCAACGTGCTGTCGGCCAGCACGCACCAGTGGACGCACAAGGACCGCGACGTCGTCACCCCGGCCAACGACCTGCTCTACTTCTGCGCCTGGGTCAACCTGGGCGACGGCCCGGTCACGCTGCACGTGCCCGCACTGCCGGACGCCAGCCGCTATTACGTGGTGGAGCTGCTGGACGCCTGGACCAACAACTTCGAGAACCTGGGCCCGCGCAATGTGCCCGCGGCCGGCGCCGACATCGTGCTGGCCGGCCCCGGACAGCAGGCCGAAGGCGACCACGTGGTGCGCTGCCCCACGTCACTGGTCTGGCTGCTGGGCCGCGTGCTGGTGACCGGTGCCGACGACCTGCCGGCGGCGAGCGCCTTCGAGAACGGCTTCCACCTGTCCGGCGGCACCAGGATGCAGCCCGCCTGCGTGCGCGAGTGGCAGGAAGGCGGCGAGCCCGCGCTGGACTTCTTCGCCAACATCTTCAACGCCCTGCGCGAGTATCCTGCCGAGCCTTCTGCCGCGGGCCTGCTGTCGTTGCTGCGCAAATGCGGCATCCGCGCCGGCGACGCCGTCGATGTGGGCGCGCTGCGGCCTGCGGTGCAACGGGGCCTGGTCCGCGCCTGGCACGAAGGCATGGCCCTGATCGAGGCCAACACCCGCAGCCATGCACGCAAGAGCTGGACCTACAGCCTGCTGCTGGGCCGATATGGCGACGACTGGATGCAGCGCGCGGTTACCGCGATGAAGGGCCTGGGCGCACTGCGCGCCGACGAGGCCGTCTATGCCGTTGCCGACTACGACGCCGACGGCGAACTGCTGCACGGCCGCCACGCCTACGCCCTGCACTTCCCGGCGGGACACCTGCCGCCGGCGCAGGCGTTCTGGTCGGTCTCGCTCTACGGCGCCGACCGCTTCTTCACCGACAACGCCATCGGGCGCTATGCGCTGGGCGACCGCAGCCCCGGGCTGCAATACGATGCCGACGGTGGCCTCACGCTGACCATCTCGCACCAGCGCCCCACGCAGGCGCAGGACAACTGGCTGCCGGCACCGGACGGCCCGTTCTACCTGATCCTGCGGCTCTACCACCCGACCGATGGCTTCATGGCCGGCGACTACGTGATCCCGCCCTTGCGGCGCGTCGCCTGATGGAGCACGCCATGGAACCCCACGACAACCAGCTCGGCGCGCTGGCGTGCGACGCGGTGCGCTACACGCTGCCACTGTACGAGATGGCGCGCATGCGCGCCGCCACCTGCCCGCGGCGCGATGGCGCCGGGGTCTTTGCCGGCGACGGGCCCGACTCCACGCTGCGCTGGATCAACACGGTCACGCACGTGCGCACGCTGCTCGGGCCGCAACACCGGCAGGTCGTGACCCCGAACAACGACACGCTCTACACCAATGCGTGGCTCGACCTGTCCAACGGCCCGCTGCTGCTAGATGTGCCCGACTGCCGCGGCCGCTACTACGTGCTCGGCCTGCTCGACGCCTACACCAACCCGTTCGGCTATATCGGCACCCGCACCACCGGCACGCAAGGCGGCACGTGGCTTCTGCATGGGCCAGCCTGGCGCGGCGAGGTGCCGGCCGGTGCAACGCCGCTGCCCTGCCCCACCAACGCGGTCTGGATCATCGGCCGCATCCTGGCCGATGGCGAAGCCGATTTGCCGGGTGCACATGCCCTGCAGGACGGTATCCGCCTACGCCGGCCAGACGGCACCAGCGCAGCAACCGTATTCGATGCGGGCATGCAAGCCGGCGAGCGGCCAGTCGATCCCGACCGCTACGCCGCCGTCGTCACCCGCATGCTGCGCGAGAACCCGCCACCCGCGGCCGAAGCGGAACTGGTCCGCAGCTTTGTTCCGGCCGGCATCGGCAGCATTGCGCCGCTGACCGGGGCACAGCGCGCGGCGCTGGCCACCGCGCTGACGCAGGTCGACGCGGAACTGGCCGCGCCCAGGGCCTCCGCGCTGGGCGGCGGCTGGTTCCTGCCGGTGGAAATCCGCACCTCGTTCGGCACCCACTACGCTCTGCGCGCCGAAGTGGCGCGCAACTACATCGGTGCGCTAGGCGTTGAGGAAGCCATGTACCTGATGGCCGATTGCGATGGCGACGGCTTGCCGCTGGACGGCACGCACCAGTATGAACTGATGTTTCCCCGGCAAGGACTACCCCAGGTGGGCGCATTCTGGTCGCTGACCATGTACCGTAAATCGGACTGCATGCTGGTCGAGAACCCCCTGCAGCGCTACTCGCTGGGCGACCGCTCGCCGGCCCTGCGCTCGGCGCCCGATGGCAGCCTGCGCATCGTGCTGGGCGCGCAACCCCCTTCGGAGAACGCCCTGGCCGGTAACTGGCTGCCGGCACCCGCGGAGCCGTTCTATGTAGCGTTGCGCCTCTACGTGCCCGGCATCACGCACCTGGAACGCGGCTTCAGCTATCCACCCATCCGCCGCATGAAGGAGCCATCATGAATCGGACCTCAATCTTCGCCCGGGCCGTGCTGACGGCCGGCCTGGCGATGCTGTGCCTGGCCAGCCCCGCGCAGGCGCAAACGTATCCGTCGCGACCGGTCAAGCTGGTGTCGCCATATGGCGCTGGCGGCTCCAATGACATCTCTGCCCGCATCCTTGCCGAGGCACTTGGCCACAAGCTTGGCCAGCAGCTGGTGGTGGAGAACAAGCCTGGCGCAGGCACGCGCCTGGCCACCGAGCAGGTGGCCCATGCCGCGCCGGACGGCTACACGCTGCTGTGGGCCGCCGCGCCCTTCGCCATCAATACCGCGGCTGGCATCGCCCAGCGCTACGACGTCCGCAAGGACTTCGTGCCAGTGGGGCCGCGCGTGCTGGGCCCGGTCTTTTTGATCGTCAACGCCAGCTCGCCGGCTCGCACCGTGTCCGACTTCGTGCGCATGGCCCGGGACAAGCCGGATGGCGTGACGCTGGCCTCCCCGGGCGCAGGCTCCGGCCCGCACCTGACCGCCGAACTGTTCGGGCAGGTCGGCAAGTTCAAGCTGCTGAATGTCCACTACCGCGGCGACGCCACCGCCTATACCGAACTGCTGGCCGGCCGCGCGGACGCCACCCTGACCGCCATCACCTCGGCGCTGCCCTTTATCAAGGCCGGCAAGCTGCGCGTGCTGGCAGTGGCCTCGGAACAGCGTTCGCCGGTCTATCCGGATGCGCCCACCTTTGCCGAGCAGGGTTACCCGGGCATGGTCGGCTACGGCTGGTTCGGCCTGGTCGCGCCGGCCGGCACGCCGCCCGCCGTCTCCGAGCGCTTGAACCGCGAGGCATCGGCCGTGCTGGCCGATGCCGAGATCCGCAAGAAGCTGCTGGGGCTGGGGCTTGAGCCGCAGCCCGAGCCGGGCAGCGCGTTTTCCGCCTTCATCGACCAGGAGATCGGCAAATGGGGCAAGCTGATCAAGGCGCGCGGCATCAAGCTGGAGTGAGACCTCCCCTTCGACGTAGGGCAACACGTGACAATCGATCCCAAGGAGACAACGCCATTATGATGACCGCTGCCCCCCTGCTGCGCGGCCCGCTACTGCAAGCCGCCCTGCCCCTGCTCACCGTGCTGGCCCTGGCCGCCGCGCCCGCCCCGGCCGGCGCACAGGGCGCCTACCCGGCCAAGCCCATCCACCTGATCGTCGCCTACCCGCCGGGCGGGTTGACCGACACGCTGGCGCGCACCATCGGCGATGGCCTGTCGCGCCAGCTCGGCAAGACGGTGGTGGTCGAGAACAAGGGCGGCGCCGGCGGCATCATCGGCACCGACTACGTCGCCAAGTCGGCGCCTGACGGCTATACGCTGCTGATGACCATTCCCGGCCCGATCACGTCCAACCTGGCGCTGTACAAGAAGCTGCCCTACGATCCGCGCACCGAACTGCGCCCGATCTCCGACATCGCCACCGCGCGCACCGTGCTGGCGGTCAACAGCAGCGTGCCGGCCAGGACCGTTGCCGAACTGCTGGCCTATGCCAAGGCATCGCCCGGCAAGCTGCGCATGGGGTCGTGGGGCCCGGGCACGCAGCCGCATACCATCCAGACCTACCTTGCCAGGCAATACCAGGCGGACATGCTGCACGTGCCCTACCGCGGCGAAGGGCCGATGGTGACCGACCTGCTGGCCGGCCAGGTCAACGTGACGGTGGGCTCCGTGACCGCGCTCAAGCAACACTTCGCCACCGGCAAGCTGCGGCCCCTCGCGGTCACCGGCACGCGACGCGCACAGGGTCTGCCAGACGTGCCAACCTTCGCCGAGGCCGGCTACGCCGACGAACCGTTCAGGCTGACCGGCCCGATCACGCTGATGGCGCCCGCGAAGACGCCGCAGGACATCATCGACCGCCTGGGCCGCGAGACCGCCAGCCTGGTCGCCAGCGCCGACATGCAGCGGCGCATCGTGGACATGGGCGCGGAACCGCTCGGCAATACGCCGGCACAGGCGGAGGCGGCGTACAAGGCGTACTTGCCGGTGGTGCTGAAGCTGACTGCGGATACCGGGGTGACGCTGGATTGACAGCCGCAGCGTGAACCGGTCGTGCCGGCGACTGCATGCTACAGTCGTCGGCAACAGGCATCCCGTGAACACGCACGCATGAAAACGCTGCTGATCGTCTATCACACCATGACCGGAGGCACCCGGCAGATGGCCGAGGCCGCCGCTGACGCGGCCCGCCAGCAGCCCGGCGTCACAGTCGTGCTCAAGACTGCTGCCGAGACCGGCCCGGACGATGTCCTTGCCGCCGACGGCTATCTCTTCGCCACGCCGGAGAACCTGGCCGCCATGGCAGGGATGATGAAGGACTTCTTCGACCGCTGCTATTACGCCGCGCTGGACCGCATCAACGGCCGCCCCTACGCCACCATGATCTGCGCCGGCAGCGATGGCGAGAATGCGCTGCGCCAGATCGACCGCATCGCCACCGGCTGGCGGCTCAACGGCGTGGCGCCGGGGCTGATCGTCTGTACGCATGCGCAGACGCCTGAGCGCATCCTTGCGCCCAAGCAGATCGAAGCCGGGGACCTGGCGCGTTGCGCGGAGCTGGGTGAGGGGTTGGCGGCGGGGTTGGGTCTTGGGGTGTTCTGATGGCACGCAGGGGCCGTCCGGCGCTACGGGGCGGGGCGGGCCCGTTCAGGCAGCAAGTGGTGAGATGCCGCGCGATGTGTCGTTGCCGCCCTCTTCCTCCTGCACGATCAGCGCGACGCCACGCCGCCTGGCCGCAGCCATACCGATATTGACGGCGATTTCGCGATCCTCGCAGTGCACCAGGCCCTTGCGGGCACTTTCGACCGTCAGTTCCCAGCCTTGCGCCGTCTGCCTGATCAGGAAGTTCGCAGCCATGGGTCGCTCCGTCGTTGGTGTTCTTGCAGCGTAGTCCATCGGCCTGCCAATGAAATCGGCGTCAGTCCGATAGCGTGCGGGCACTTCTCCTACACCAGGGTAGGGACGGTCAAATCCAGGCGCCGTACATGACACACAATAATCGCGGAAATATGATTGTTGATGCATGTCATGGTTATAACTCCCCGATCGATCCAAAAATCCTCCTCGACTACGAGAAACCTGAGCCCCGGACCCGCGGGAAACCGTGCCGCGCACGATGACACGCCGGGTCATGATTATCGGTGACAGGCCCGGGCAAGCCGGATCAGCAACCGGCACTTTGCCCGCGCCCATTCCGATATATCTCCAGGAGGAGACCCACGGATGTACACGATATCGCCGGCACGGCTGTGGCCGGCTCACCGGGCCCGGTTCCGCGCGCCAGGCCCGCGCTTCCCGGCAAGAGCCTGCTGCAGGATGTGGAGCAGATCCGCCTGGCAATTGAAATGATTGGCCTGGGCGCCCGCCTGCAGGTGCTGGAATCCGAAGTGTCGCTGCCACGCGTGCGGCTGATCCGGCTGTACAAGGAGCTGTGCGGGGTGTCGCCGCCCAAGGGCATGCTGCCGTTCTCCACGGACTGGTTTGTCTCCTGGCGCCCGAATGCCCATGCCTCGATGCTGCTTGGCGCCTACCGCTTCATGACCAGCCGCGGCAGCCTGGACGGGATCCGCGCGGTCTTGTCCAGCTACCGCATGTACCGCGAACAGCTGTGCGCCACCGGCGAGGCCTCGCAGCTGAGCTTTACCCGCGCCTGGACGCTGGTGCGCTTCTATGAGCGCGGCATGCTGCGGCTGGCGCGCTGCAGGGACTGCCGGGGTGAGTATGTCGTGCAGGCCGACGATGCGCGCCACCGCTACGTCTGCGGGCTATGCCTGCCGCCGGCGCGCGCAGGCAAGTGCCGCAAACCCGCGCCGGCGGCGCTGGCCGGCTGACGCCGCGCAAGGCGTCCCAGTGTCTGCCGCCGCACAGTCCGGTGCACGGCAGGCTTCCATGATGAGTGCTTCTGCCATCCAGGCCGCCGGCGTTTCAGGCCGGCCCCGCTTGTATCAGGGAGCCTCGCCCATGTTCAGGATCACTATGCTTGGAAAAAAGACCGGCGCGGCCGCGCCCGACAACCATGACCATAACGCCGCCGAAGCTCCCGCGCCGGCCGCGCCTGTCGAGCCGGGCAAGACGATGCCGGAACAGTTGGCGCAAAACCTCAAGACACAGGGCGATGCCATGATCCAGTACGGTGCGCGCCTGCTGGTGATGCGCGAACTGCTGTGCTCGCTGACCACGGGCCTGCCGCCAGCGGCGCGCGCCAGCGCCGAGCAGCGCTTCCGCCAGCGCATCAACCAGTTGATGTCGCTGACCGACGACCATGTCCTGCCGGCGGAATTCCACCGCGCCCTGCTTGCCGAGGTCAATTACTATCTGGGCGAGCTGAAAAAGCCCTGAGCAATGCCTGCCCGATAATCCCGCCGGTCATTATTGCAGGCCTGGCGACGCCGCCTGCGCGAATTATTCAGCGCCATTTTCCTTTCTCCGGATCGCACCCGGCACAGCCTGAAATGCCCTGCCCCAGCCAGGGCATTTCCGCGGAATCTCCCAGGCGCTGCAATAATCTCGCCCTGTTTGCTACTGGTAGTAACCGTCATCGCCGGGCAGCGGCCATCGTGCTACAGTGCGCTCTTCGGAGACCGCTTGCGCAGCGACGCACAGCGCACTCATGCCGCCCCTCTCAGCCGGCACACCGTCCGAATTATTGCCGCGCAGCCGCCTGCCCGGGGCCATTGCCCCAGCCGCCGCTGCCGCTCCCTAGGATCTTCATGAAAAACCGGCTCCAGGCCGCGCTCACCATCGCAGTCTTCAAGCTCGTCGCCGCCCTGCCGTACGGTGTCACCGCACGCCTGGGCGATGCGATCGGCAAGCTGCTGTATCGCATTCCCAGCCGCCGCCGGCGCATTGTCCATACCAACCTGTCCCTGTGCTTCCCGGACATGGATGCAGACACGCGCGACAAGCTGGCACGAAACCACTTCGGCCACGTCCTGCGCAGCTACCTGGAGCGCGGCGTGCAGTGGTTCGGCAGCGCCGAACGCCTGGGCAAGCTGGTGGAACTGGACTCGCGCATCGACCTGGCCTCGTGCGCGGAGCATCCGACCATCTTCATGGGCTTCCATTTCGTCGGCATCGAGGCCGGCTGCATGTTCTATTCGATGCGCCACCCGGTGGCCTCGCTGTACACCAGGATGTCCAGCCCGATGCTGGAACAAATCTCGCGCACGCAGCGCGGGCGCTTTGGCGCCGAGATGATCCCGCGCAGCGGCAGCGGCAAGCAGGTGGTGCGCACGCTGCGCTCCGGCTGCCCGGTGATGCTGGCGTCGGACATGGATTTCGGCATCAACGATTCGGTGTTCGTGCCGTTCTTTGGCGTGCCGGCCTGCACGCTGACCTCGGCCTCGCGCCTGGCCAGCATGACCGGCGCGCGCGTGGTGCCCTTTACCACCGAGGTGCTGCCCGACTACCGCGGCTACCGGCTGCGCATATTCGACCCGCTGGAAGGGTTCCCCTCGGGCAGCGTCGAGGAAGATTCGCGCCGCATGAACGCCTTCCTCGAAACCCAGATCGCCACCATGCCGGAGCAGTATTACTGGATCCACCGGCGCTTCAAGAACCGGCCCGCAGGCATGCCGTCGGTGTACTGAGCCCGATTATCCTGCCGCGCGGCGCCAGGCCTCCTGGATGTCCGCCACCAGCCGCGCCAGCTGGGCCGCATAGCGGGCATTGTCGCGGCTGCGCTCGCTCTCGTTGAACGGGAAGCTGATATTGAGCCCGTACAGCTGCTGGTCCGGCCCGGAGAATGCGGCCCCCACGGCCAGCAGGTGGCCGGGCTGGTAGGCCGCGGTGCAATAGCCGTGCCGCTGCGCCTGCGCAATGCTGCGCAGCACCTGCGCCCGCATGCCGGTCCAGGCCTCGCCCTGGCGCGCGGCGATGCCGGCCAGCAGGTCCTCCCTCACCCCCTCGGGCTGCGCCGCCAGCCATGACAGCCCGATCGCCGTCATCTCCATCGGCACGCGTGTTCCCGGCACCACGCGCCGCGTGCGCGACACGCTGTCGCGGCTGTGCCGGATCGACGCCAGGTACACCATCTCCAGCTGGTCGCCCACGGCCAGCCCCACGTTGACCTTGCCGGACTCGGCCACCTTGCGCATCAGCGGCAATGCAATGTCCGGCGCGCGGCTGGACTGGTGGAAGGCATCGGCCAGGCTCAGCACCACCGGCGCCAGCCGGTAGGCGCGTTCGTTCACGTCATAGCGCAGAAAGCCGGCATCCACCAGCGAGCGCGTCAGCCGGCTGACGGTGGGGCGCGGCAGGCCGGTGCGCACCGCCAGCTCGGCATTGGTCAGGCTGGTGGTGCCAACACGGAAGGCCCGCAGCAGCACCAGCCCGCGCTCCAGCGACTGGCTGCCCGCGGTGTCGCGGGTAAAGCGGCCGGTCTGGTGCGTGACGCGGCGGGTGGAGGGCTCTGGCAGCACGGCGTCCGGCATCGTCAGTAATTTCAGTTAGTGAAATTCCAGTATAGCGGTACGGCCGCGCGGCGCGAATACTGTGTGCATCCCGGCCCCGAGCCGATCCACCACAGAGGAGCGCCCGCATGTCAACCGACGCCGATATCCAGGTCACCCATGAAGGCCACGTAGCCCGCATCGTCCTGTCCCGCCCGCCGCACAATTTTGTCGATGCCGACATCATGCGGCGCCTGGCCGACACCCTGCAGGCGCTGGACGACGACGAGAACTGCCGCGCCATCGTGCTGGCGTCCGGCGTCAGCGCGTTCTGCGCCGGCGCCGACTTCAGCGGCGCCGACCAGGGCGCGGTCGCCAACGACCCGGGCGGCTTCTACGCCCATGCGATGAGGCTCTACCGCAACCGCAAGCCGATCGTGGCCGCGGTGGAAGGCGCCGCCATCGGCGCCGGCATGGGGCTGGCGCTGGTGGCGGACTTCCGCGTGACCTGCGCCGAGGCGCGCTTCAGCGCCAACTTCAACCGGCTGGGCTTCCACCCCGGTTTCGGCATGAGCCTGACGCTGCCGCGTCTGGTGGGCGAGCAGCAGGCCGCGCTGCTGTTCTACACCGGCCGGCGCATCACCGGCACCGACGCCGTCAAGATCGGCCTGGCCGACGAACTGGTGGAAAAGGCGCAGGTCAATGCCCGCGCCATGGCCCTGGCGCAAGAGATCGCCGCCTCCGCCCCGCTGGCCGTGGAAACCACGCGCGCCACGCTGCGCGAAGGGCTGGCCGACCGCATCGCCGAGATCAACCAGCGCGAACTGGCAATCCAGCACGGACAGTTCCGCAGCGAGGACTTCCGCGAGGGTGTCGCCGCCATGGCCGCGCGCCGCGCCCCTGTGTTCAAGCGCCGTTGAAGGAGTGGGCCTGATGAGCGAACAAGACACCCGCGCCACGCCGGCCGGCCCGCTGGACGGCATCCGCGTGCTGGACCTCACCGCGGTCGTGCTCGGGCCACTGGCCACGCAGGTGCTGGCCGACTTTGGCGCCGACGTGATCAAGATCGAAGGGCCCGAGGGCGACCTGATGCGCGCCAACGGCGTCTCGCAACACGCCGGCATGAGCTCGATCTACCTGGCGCTGAACCGCAACAAGCGCTCGGTCGTGCTCGACCTGAAGACCCCCGAGGGCGCCGAGGCGCTGCGCGGGCTGATCGCCAGCGCCGACGTGCTGGTGCACAACATGCGCGTAGCCGCGATCGAGCGGCTGGGCTTCGGCTATGCCGAGGTGGCGCGCATCAACCCGCGCATCGTCTACTGCGTGGCCACCGGCTTCGGCCAGGACGGCCCGCACCGCGACAAGCCGGCCTTCGACGACATCATCCAGGCCGGCTGCGGGCTGGTCGCGCTGGGTTCCACCACCGGCGATCGCCCCGAGTACGTGCCCAGCCTGATCGCCGACAAGACCACCGGGCTGGCCTTGGCCAACGCGGTGCTGGCAGCCCTGCTGTACCGCGAGCGCCATGGCGTCGGCCAGTCGGTGGAGGTGCCGATGCTGGAGACCATGACCGCGTTCGTGATGGCCGAGCACCTGGGCGGCCTGACCTTCGAGCCCGCGCCGGCCGGTGCCGGCTACGCCCGCCTGCTGCAAGGCGGGCGCCGCCCCGCGCCGACCCGCGACGGCTGGATCTGCGCCCTGCCCTACACCGAGCGGCACTGGCAAGCCTTCTTCCGCGCGGTGGGCCGCGACGACCTGGCCGAGCGCTACGAGGTGGCCGACCGCGCGCAGCGCAACGCCAATATCCGCGCGCTGTACGGGCACCTGGCCGAGCTGACGCCGGCACGCGCTACCGACGAATGGATGGAGTTGTTCGAGTCGCTCGACATTCCCGCCACGCCGATCTACGGCCTGGACGCACTGGTCGACCATCCGCACCTGCGCGCCGTCGGCCTGTTCCAGGAAACGCTGCACCCCACCGAAGGCCCGCTGCGCGAAGTGCGCCCCGCCGCGCGCTTCTCGGCCACGCCGCTGTCGCTGCGCCGCCATGCGCCGGGGCTGGGTGAACACACCGCCGAAGTCCTGCAAGAGCTGGGCCTCGCGCAAGGCGCCAGCCAACGATAACGAATCAGCAGGAGACAAGCATGAACTTTGAACTGGACGAAGAACACCGGATGCTCAAGGACCTGGTCGCGCGCTTTGTGCGCGAGCAGCTGATCCCGCTGGAACCCGCGGTGCTGGCGCGCGAAGCCGCCGGCGGGCAGATGACGCTGCTGCCGGAAGAGCACGCGCGGCTTGACGCGATGTCGCGCGAACTGGGCCTGTGGGGCCTGGATGCGCCCACGGAGATGGGCGGCGCCGACCTGCCCACGGTGGCGATGGTGGGCGTCAACGAAGAACTGGGCAAGACCATCACGCCCTACGAACTGCCGCCGGACTCGCCCAACCTGCGCATGCTGATGCTGAGCGCCAGCGAGACCCAGCGCGAGCGCTACCTTGCCCCTTACGCGCGCGGCGAGACCGTGTCGGCCATCGCCATTTCCGAACCCGGCGCCGGCGGCGACCCCGCCATGATGACCACGCGCGCCGAACGCGACGGCGACCAATGGGTGCTCAACGGCCGCAAGATCTGGATCAGCCGCGCGGCACGCGCCGACTGGACCATCGTCATGGCCGTAACCGACAAGGCCAGGGGCGCGCGCGGCGGCATCTCGGCCTTTATCGTCGAGCGCGGCACGCCGGGCTTCCGGGTGGAGCGCCGCATCCCGATGATCGGCGGCGCATCGACTTACGAGGTGGTGCTGGAAGACTGCCGCATCCCCGCCTCGCAGCTGCTGGGCACCGAGGGCCAGGGCTTTGCGCCGATGCAGGCGCGACTGTCCACGCGCCGCGTGCAGATGGCCGCGTGGTGCATCGGCCGGGCGCAGCGGGCGCTGGACATGATCTGCGAGTACGCACCGCAGCGCCAGACTTTCGGCGCGCCGCTGGCGCAGCGCCAGGCGATCCAGTGGTGGGTGGCCGACGCCGCCACGCGCATCCACGCCTGCCGCCTGATGACCTACGAAGCCGCCAGCCGCATCGACGCCGGCGACGAGGCCCGCACGCAGGTATCGATGATCAAGGTATTCGCCACCGAGATGGCCTGGGACGTGATCGACCACGCCATGCAGACCTTCGGCGCGATGGGCATGACCAAGGAGCTGCCGCTGCAGCAGATGGCCAACGAGACCCGTTTGATGCGCATCTACGAAGGACCCAGCGAGGTGCACCGCTGGGTCATCGCCCGCGACCTGCTCGGCCTGCGCCGTTAAGCCCCCCGCTTATCCCCTTGCACCGGCGGGAACACGCCGGGCATTCCACGCTTAGGAGACACCATGCAACAGGTTTTCCGTTCCCGCCGCCGCTTCCTCGGACTGGCTGCCGCCGCGCTGGCGGCCATCGGCACCGCTACGCCGCTGGCGGCGCCCGCCGCAGAGTCCGCCGACGCCTTTCCTGCCCGCCCGATCCGTTTTATCGTGCCCTTCCCTTCCGGCAGCGGCACCGACACCACCGCGCGCATGTTCGCCAAGAAGATCGGCGAGCTGACCGGCCAGGGCGTGGTGGTGGAGAACAAGCCCGGCGGCAACGGCTTTATCGGCGTGCAGACCGCGCTGAACGCGCCGGCCGACGGCTACACCGTCTTTATCGGCAGCAATTCCACGCTGTCGACCAATGCCGCCACCTTCCGCAAGCTGCCTTATGACCCGTTGACGGATTTCGTGCCGATCACGCTGCTGTCGCGCGGGCCATGCGTGATCATCGTGCCGGCGAGCTCGCCCTACCGCACGCTGACGGAGCTGCTGGAAGATGCCCGCAAGCGCCCCGGCGCGCTCAACTACGGCACGGGCTCGATCTCCTACACGCTCTATTCCGAGTGGCTCAACGAGCTGGCCCGCATCAAGACCACCGCCGTGCCGTACAAGGGCGCGGGCGATGCCATCAACGGCGTGATGGCGGCCAATGTCGACTTCGCCGTGGTGGATGCCACCGGCGCCATCGAACTGGTCCGTGGCGGCAAGGTCCGCGCGCTGGCCTACACCGCGCCGCAGCGCTCGCCGCTGCTGCCGGACGTGCCCTCCATCGTCGAAGCCGGCCTGCCTGACTTCCTGGCCTACAACTGGGTGGCCGCGGCGGTCTCGGCAAAGACCCCGCCGGCGGTGGTGAAGCGGCTGCTGGACCTGTTTGCGCAGGCCGGCAACGCGCCCGATGTGCGCGAGTACTACACGCGCCAGTCGACCAAGCTGATTCTGTCGTCGCCGGCCGAGATGCTGCAGTACCAGAAGGACGAGATCCAGCGCTGGAAGCGGCTGGCAACGGTGGCGAAGATTCCGCTGCAATAACCGCGTGGCCCTGCCGCTGGCTCAGCGGCTGTGCTCGCGCAGCAGCACCGTCAGGCGCTGCGCCAGCGGCGACAGATAGGCGCCCTCGCGCGAGATCACGCCGATGTTCCGGCGCAGGTCCAGTTCCTCCACGCCCAGCGGCAGCACGCGCAGGCCCTGCTGCATGGCATCGCCGCCTTCATTGGCGATGCTCAGCATCTGCGTACCCTGCATCAGCGCAAACAGCGAACTGCTGCCAAAGTCGATCTCGATGCGCGGCTGTGGCTCCGGCAGGCCGCGCTGGCGGAACGCCGCGTCGACCTGCTGGCGCAGCGTGATATGCCCTTCGGGCAGCAGCCATTCCTGGTCCGCCAGGTCCGCCAGACGCAGCTTGCGCCGCTGCAGCAAGGCGTGGCCCTCGTCCGCCACCACCACCAGCCGGTCGGCGAAGAGCGGCTGTACCGCCAGGCCGGCCGATGAGGCTGCCAACGGCGCCGGCGCCACCGCCACATCCAGTTCCCCCGCCGCAAGCAGGTCCAGCAGGTCGCGCGCCAGCCTGCGGCGCAGCCGCAGCCGCGCCACGGGACGCTCGCGCACCAGCTGCCGGCAAGCGCCCAGGATCACGCTGCCCGGGATCGACGGGGAATAGCCCACGCGCAGGATGCCCTGCTCGCCGGTGCGGATGCCCAGCATCTCCTTGATGCCGTCCTCGTATTCCAGCTGGATGCGCCGTGCCCGCTCCAGGAAGCGCGTGCCGGCGTAGGTGGCGGTCATTCCGTTGGCGGTGCGCTCGAACAGCGGCAGCCCCGCCTGCGTCTCCACCCGCTGCACCGCCTTGGTCAGCGCCGGCTGGCTGATGCCCAGCGCGTCGGCGGCACGGCCGATGCCGCCGTGCGCCGCCACGGCGAGGATGTATTCGATATCCCGCGTCTCCATTGCCTCACATTCCTGATGGTTATGACTTTATAGCCAACGCGTCATTGTAGTGATGCCTGCCATCTTACAGACTACGGCGCACGAGCACACGTAAAAGCGCTCACCAGGATCATCAAGCATCAACGGAGACAGCATGGGTTTCGCGTATTTCCTGCGCCGCGCCGCGCGCTACTGGGGCGACCAGCCCGCCATCCTCTACCAGGACCGGGAGGTGACCTATCGCCAGCTGGACGAACGTTCCACGCGCCTTGCCAATGCGCTGCTGGCACTCGGCCTGCAGCCCGGCGACCGCGTCGCGGTGCAGTCGCGCAACCGGCCAGAGCTGGTCGAACTGGAGTGCGCGCTGTACAAGGCCGGACTGGTCAAGGCGGCGCTCAACCCGCGCTTCACCGCGGCCGAGGCCAGCGACGTGGTCGAGAACTGCACCCCGCGCGTGCTGATCGCCGGCCCCGGCTACACCGGCTATGCGCGCACCACGGCGGGCTTTGGCGGCATCGAGACCTTTATCGCCATCGGCGATGCACCGGCGGGCTATGTCGAATATGAAGCGCTGCTGGCTAATGCCGGCACCACGCCGCCGGACATCACCCCTGCCGCCGACGACCTGGCCGTGCTGCACTTCTCGTCCGGCTCCACCGGCAAGATCAAGGCTGCCATGCAGAGCTACGGCAACCGCATGGCGGCGCTGCGCAAGATGGTGTCCGGCATGGACCGCCCGGCCCGCCCCGGCGACCGGCTGGCGCTGATCGGGCCGGTCACGCACGCCTCCGGCATGCTGATGCAGCCCTACCTGTACCAGGGCGCCACGCTGGTGCTGTTCGAGAAGTTCGAACCCGCGCACTTCCTGGCCGAGGTGGCGCGGCTGCGCATCACCCACGTGTTCATGGTCCCGGCCATGATCAACATGCTGCTGGCCGAGCCCACGCTGGCGCAGGCCGACCTGTCCAGCCTGAAGACCCTGGCCTACGGTGCGGCGCCGATGGCGCCGGCACGCATCCGCGAGGCCTGGGAGCGCATCGGCCCGATCCTGTCGCAGGGCTATGGCGCCAGCGAATCGACCTCCGGCGTGACGCGCCTGTCCACCGCCGACCATGCCGACGCCATTGCCAACCACCCTGAGCGCCTGGCCTCCTGCGGCCGCGCCCTGGGCGAGACCGAAGTGCGGGTGGTCGACGAGCAAGGCAAGGAGGTCGCCGTGGACGAGATCGGCGAACTGGTGATCCGCGGCGAAGACGTGTTCCACGGCTACTTCAACGAGCCCGGGCTGACGCGCGAGACCGTCTTCGATGGCTGGCTGCATACCGGCGACATGGCGCGCGTGGACGAGGCCGGCTACCTGTACCTGGTCGACCGCAAGAAGGACATGATCATCTCCGGCGGCTTCAACGTCTATCCGACAGAAGTGGAAGCTACGCTGTACCAGCACCCCGACGTGCTGGAAGCCTGCGTCATCAGCGTGCCGGACGACACCTGGGGCGAAAGCGTCAAGGCCGTGGTCACGCTGCGCCCCGGGCGCGAGGCCACCGCGCAGCAGCTGATCGCGCACTGCCGCGAGCGCATTGCCGACTACAAGTCGCCGCGCTCGGTGGACTTTGTCGCCGAACTGCCCAAGAACGCCAGCGGCAAGCTGGCCCGCAAGATCGTGCGCGAACGCTACTGGCAAGGCGTCGGGCGCCGCGTGAATTGAAGGAGCCCCGCCATGTTCGATCACCTGACCAATCCCGTACTGCTGGAAACCCGCGCCGGCATCCGCCGCTTTATCGATGAAGACCTGCGCCCGCTGGAACAGGAACTCGGCCTGGGCTCCGAAGACCCGTGGCCGCGCGAGACCCTGCGCAATGTCTGGCGCCGCTCCAGCGAGCTGGGCTTCTATGCCGCGTGCCTGCCGACATCGCTCGGCGGCAAGGGCCTGAACATCCAGGAGCAATGCGCGCTCAAGGCCGACCTGGCCGCCAGCGGCTCCACCCTGGCCGCGCACGTGCTGGGCGACCTGGGCGGCCCGCCGCGCGTGGGCAATATGCTCAAGTACGCCACCCCGGACCAGCTCAAGCGCTACTTCGAGCCCGTGATCCGTGGCGAGAAATCAACCTGTTTCGCACTGACGGAAACGCATTCCGGCTCCGACGCGCAAAGCATCAGGACTTCGGCCGTGGCCGATGGCGACGAGCTGGTCATCAACGGCGGCAAGCACTACATCAGCGGCGCCCCGTTCGCCGACTTTGCCATCGTCATGTGCGTGACCGACGCCACCACCACGCCGCCGGCCATCACCGCGGTGCTGGTTGACCTGGACTTGCCGGGCGTGACGGTAAGCAACGAGTACGTGCCGATGTCGGGCCAGCATATCGACGGCGACATCCGCTTCGAGAACGTGCGCGTGCCGCGCGCCAATATCTTTGGCGGCGAAGGCAACGGCTTCAAGCTGGGCATGTCGCGCATCAACGTGAACCGCCTGCTGCACTGCCCCAGCATGCTGGGGCTGGCCACCAAGGCATATGAGTCGTCGGTGGCATACGCCGGCCAGCGCCGCCAGTTCGGCGGGCCGATCGCGCGCTTCCAGGCGATCCAGCACATGCTGGCCGACATGGCCGCCGCGCTGTGGGCCTGCGAGAGCATGATCACGCATACCGCCGCGCTGGCCGATGCCGGCGCCGACCTGCGCATGAAGGCCGCGGCGTGCAAGCTCTTTGTCTCGGAGCGTTGCTTCGAGGTGGCGGACAAGGCCGTGCAGATCCACGGCAACGTCGGCGTCACGCGCGGCCACCCGGTGGAGCAGACCTTCCGCAAGCTGCGCATGTTCCGCATCTTCACCGGCACCAGCGAGATCCAGCGCAACACCATTGCGCGCGCTATCCTTGAACCGCTGCAGCAGCAGAAGGCCTGACGGCGCCGGCATGAAGACCATACGACAAGACCACGGAGACCACGCATGAACCGCCGAAACTGGCTTGCCACCGCCGGCGCCGCCGCGCTGGGCAGCCTGCTGCTGCCGGCCCGCGCCGCCAACGCATCATCCAGCTACCCCAGCCGCCCGATCCGGCTGATCGTTCCGTTTATCGCCGGCAGCACGCCCGACAACGTCGCCCGCACGCTGTCGGCTGAGCTGGGCAAGAAGCTCGGCCAGCCGCTGGTGGTCGAGAACATGCCCGGCGCCGGCGGCATCATCGGCGCCAGCGCGCTGCGCCGTGCCGCGCCCGATGGCTATACGCTGGGCATCCTGGCCAATACGCACGTGATCAACGTGCACATGTACCGCAAGATGCCGTATGACCCGGCGCAGGATTTCACGCCGATCACCGCCCTGTCCGGCGGACCGTCCGCGCTGGTGGTGCCGGTCTCGTCCCCCTACAAGACCGCTGCCGAACTGATCGCCGCCATGAAGAAGGCGCCGGGCAAGTTCAACTACGGCTCCGGCGGCAAGGGCAGCATCGCCCATCTTGCGGTGGAAACCATGCTGCACCAGACCGGCTGCGACGCCGTGCATATCCCTTACAAGGGTGCGCCGGAAATCATCACCTCCATGCTGACGGGACAAACCCAGTTCGGCATGCCGGTGCTCGGCACCGCGACACAGTACGTGCGCAATAACCAGGTCAGGATGCTTGCCGTCACTGCGGCCGCGCGCTCGCCGTTCTTCCCGGACGTGCCGACCATGGCCGAAGCCCTGCCCCCGGGCTTTGTCATCGACAACTGGAGCGGCCTGTTCGCACCGATCAACTTCCCGGCCGAACTGGCGCAGAAGCTGCACGCCGCCGTCGGCGCCCTGCAGAGCGCCGGCGTGTTCGATGCCCAGCTCAAGGCCAATGCCGGCGAGCTGCGCCGCAGCGCCTCGCCAGCGCAGTTCGGCACCATGGTGGCCAGCGACAACGCGCGCTACGGCGACCTGATGAAGTCGATCGGCATGGTCGGCGACCTGGGCTGAGCGTCCTGCCCGCCCCGCGCCGCACGCTACCTTCCGCGCGTGCGGCACCCCGTTCTTCCCTTCTCCCCCCAAGGCCCTGTATGAAGCCAGAATGGTCCTGCCTCAAGGACGTCACCATCATCGACGTCAGCCAGTTGCTGCCCGGCCCGCACGCATGCAGCCTGCTGCGACAACTAGGCGCGGATGTGATCAAGGTGGAGCAGCCCGGCACTGGCGACACCGCGCGGCAGCTTGGTCCAACGGTGTTTGCGCAGTTCAACCGCGGCAAGCGCTCGATTGCGCTGGACTTGAAGACCGATGCAGGCCGTGAGGCCTTCCTTGACCTGGTGCGCAATGCCGACGCCGTAGTGGAAGGCTTCCGCCCCGGCGTGATGGCGCGGCTTGGGCTGGGCTATGAAGCGCTGGCGGCGGTCAATCCGGCTATCGTGCTGTGTTCGGTCTCCGGCTTTGGCCAGACCGGCCCCTACGCCAGCCATGCCGGGCATGACCTGAACTACCTGGCGCTGGCCGGATACTGGGCGACGCCGGTGCAGGTGCACGACAAGGTCTCGCGCCCGCGCGTGCGGGTGTCGGATTACGCCGCCTCCGGTTACGCGGCGCTATCGCTTGCAGTGGCGATCATGAGTGCGCGCCAGAATGGACAGGGTCAACATCTGGATGTCTCTATCCATGACGCGATCCTGTCGTGGACCGCTCACGGCGCGTGGGCCGCGCGCAGGCATGAGGCATCGCCGCAGGCATCCCCTACCGTGATGCCGGAAAACGATCTCTTCGAAACGCGTGACGGCCGCCATCTGGCGATGGGCATCCTGGAGAACAAGTTCTGGGTCAACCTGTGCGAGGCGCTGGGCAACGAGTTCCCTGCCCTGCGCGATCCGCGCTTTGCCACGCGTGCCGGGCGCTATGGGCACAAGGTGGAGGTCAATGACCTGATGGCGGCGGTGTTCCGCACGCGCGACCTGGTCGAGTGGGGGCTGTTCTTCGGGCCGCTGGATATTCCGTTTTCGCCCGTACTTGGGGCGACGGCGCTGTTTGAGGATCCGCATGTGCAGGCGCGGGAGGTGGTTCGGCCGGTGCCTGGGGAAGGCGGGATCGCAGTGAATTTTCCGGTGAGGTTCTCGTTGGGCTTGCCGGAGGGGGAGGATTTCGTGGCTCAGGTGGGGGAGCATAGTGTGGACGGATCTCTGCCCAAGGTCATCGGTGGCGGGATTGGGAACTCATAAATTGGCCTAGTTCCATGCGGTCGGTTTTCGTGAGGCGGGCGTGGCTGTTTCGCCGGCGTAGCCGGCGAAACAGCCCACGCCCGCCAAGCACGACAACCGACCGCGCCGCGACCACCTCGCATTCCAAGACTCAGCGATTTCCGACTCGCCTGAGTTGCCGCAAGCTTCGCCCGCCTCTTCCGAATGCGACATCTCTTATCGCCTGCATGACTCTGGCAGGAAATACTGGTTGCGTCATCGGATCGCCGGTGACCGGGCGTGGAAACCCGAGGTGTCTCCGGGCAGGAGTGTCGCATCCCATACGGCACTCCTGCGTGCTCGCACGAACGCATCATTCCATGGCGGGCCAGGCGAGGCAGCCGCAAGGCTGGCTGGTTTTCCCGGAGACTGGTTTCCACACTCGCTGTCTGGCCCGCCACCCTCACCTGCAAATGAGTGGCGCGCATTAACCTGGTAAGGAGTCAGTAATGGTCGATGCAATCGAAACCAACGCGTGCCTGCATGAAGTGCGTGCCGGCATTGATGGCGTGCTCGTGCTGCTGGAGCAGCAAAGCGTGCGCTCGGAAGCGTGCTTCAGCGCGCTCTGCCTGCTTGAAATGGTGAAGGCAAAGCTGGATGCCTTGATGGCAGCTGGGCCGCTTGCGGGATAGCAATGCCTCTGGTCTGGCGGTGCTTCGGCACCGTCAGACAGTCCTCGTGAAAGTTGCTCGCCATTCGGCTGCGCGTAGTGTCAACGCGTTGATGACTGCCACCTACTGGGAGATCGGCCGACGTATCGTTGAGTCCGAGCAGGCGGGCCAGGAACGGTACGCAACGCAAAACCGGCTCCAAGCTTGTCGCGACGATCAAGTTTGCCGACGGCAAGACCGTGACGGCACGCTTTGTGGCGAAGTAAGACAAGGACCGGCCGGCTTCATACCAGCCACTGTAACCATCAGATGCCGGAAGGAACGGGCATGCGCCCTAGTGAAGGTCCGGCCATCTGGGATGACGATCATCAATCGTGAAGGCGTGCCGGTGGCTGTGGCTGCCCGTTCGCTCGCCTTCGGACAGGTGGTCCTCGAACGCCGTATCCGCGGGATGGCTGTGGTCGAGGACATCGTGATCGGCGGCCGGCCACATCCGCCAGGCAATCCCCGCGCCAAGGGCTGTCAGCGCAGCGAGGACGGCAAACGCCGGCGCCATGCCTAGCCTCGCACCAAGCTGCCCGGCCAGCGGATACGTCACCAGCCAGCACGCATGCGACAGGGAAAACTGCGCGGCGAAGACTGCCGGCCGGTCGGCCGAGCTTGCCGAGCGACGCAGCAAGCGCCCGCTGGGCGTCAGCGTCATCGAGTAACCGATGCCGATCGTGAACCAGGCTGCAAGGAATGTCGGCCATTCGGCCAGCCCTCCCAGCCCCGCGATAGCGATGCCGGCCAGCAAGCCAAGCGCCATGACCGAAGCACCGGTTAGCATGGCGGGCCTGTCGGGCCGCTTGTCGAGGTACTTCGGCAGCAGCAGCGCTACGAGCATCGATCCGCATCCGAACGCAGCCAATGCAATCGGAACGTCGGTGGCGGGCCGCTGCATCTTGCTTTGCACGTAGACGACAGTATTCACGATGACCATCGAACTCGCCGCCGCAGCGGCAAGATTCAGCGCAAGCAAGCCCCTGAGGCGCGGCGTACGCAAATAGATCGACATACCATGGGATGTCCTGGCGTAGATGTTTCCCGATCGCTCCACTGCCCATGACTGAGGCAGGCGCACAGATATAACCAGTGCAGCCGATACGAGGAAGCCGATGACGGTGCCGGCAAACAACCAGTGGAAGCCGATCACCGTCAACAGCGCCGCGGCCAGCGCAGGGCTGGCAAGGCTTTCCAGGTCATAGGCCAGCCGCGACAACGACAATGCCCTGGTGTAGTCCTTCTCGTCGGGCAGCACATCGGGGATCGTCGCCTGGAACGTGGGCGTGAACGCCGCCGACGCCGACTGGAGCAGGAAAATGAGGAGATAGATCTGCCAGGCTTCGGTCACGAACGGTAGCGCGACAGCGACACCGGCACGGACCAGGTCCATCGACACCAGGAACGCGCGCCGGGGCAGCCGGTTCGCGAACGCTCCGACGACGGGCGCGATACCGACATAGGCAACCATCTTGATCGCCAGCGCCGTGCCGAGGATGGTGCCGGCGTTCGCACCAGCCAGGTCAAAAGCGAGCAACCCCAGGGCAACGGTCGCCAGCCCGGTGCCAACCAGTGCGATGACCTGCGCGAGAAACAGGTGGCGATAGGTGCGGTTGGCCAGGACATCCAGCATGACTGTGACTCTTACAGGTATATGCTGATGGACATGAATTCGCGCGAGCCTGACTTGCCAATCTGGCATCAAGGCCAGTTGGCGAGGGCGGACTGCAATGTGCATTGCAGCCTGACATGGCGCCTGCCGCCCTATCTGGTGTCGTTGCTGCCAAACGAGATGGCATCAAAGAGGGTCACGCTGTCCGCCTTGGTCCAGACTCCGATGGCACCGGCGCCCGGGATATGCTCATCCGACGTGTCGATGTACAGCTTGCCATCCAGCGCCACCCGGATGCGGGGACCGGTAAATTCCACGCGCATCAAATGCCAGGTGCCGGGGGCAACGGGCGCGTCACGATAGCGGATCGTGTGCCGGCGCCCGCCCGTCGTGTAGTACAGCGACACATTGCCCTCCAGCGCATTGGCCCTGGCGACATAGTAGTTGTTCCCGTCCTTCCAGCGCCAGACGACGCCACCCGCTTGATCCTCGCGGCCGGCGACGGGCTTGAACCGCACTTCCACGAAGCCGTCGGCCAGGGAAACGTCCTGTTTCACACACCAGGGGAAGTCGCCGGACCCCGATTGCCTGAGCACATTGCCGAGGTTGGGGCCCGTCGTATCGCGCTCAATGGACCACTTCGGATTGCCGTGCCCGGTGACGCCGCACACCCAACCGTCGGGCAAACCGCCGGGGCGCTGCTGGCTGAACAGGATGGTCTCGCCCATGGCCGGTATGGCCATCCCCAGCAACAATGCAATGAGGAGCGGCTTCATGTGGCATCTCCTGGCTGATAGTGGTCGCAGCGTTCAGGCAGGCATCTTTGGCGGCCAGCGGTGGGTTTCCGCCTGGCAGTGCTGACACCACGCATAGAGCGCGTCGTACATCACCATGCCATGGCCGAGCATCTCGTGATCGCCGGCATACACCTGCGAGAGGCCAAGGGAAATCGCATAGAGTCCGCTGGACTGCGGCGTCAGGTCGAGCTTCGATGTGTCGGCGCCGCGCACGATCGCTGCCAGTTGCCGCAAGGCGGGATCGGGCAGGCTGTACTTGTCCAGGAAGGCGTCAAAGCTGCACAACTCACCGACATGCGACAGCTCCACGCCGGGGATGTCATAGGGAATGGCGCCGGTCTCGCCTGCCACGCGCAAAACGTCGCCGGCGGGCACATAGAGAAATTCCGGCGCCTCGTCGATGAACCGGGCGATGAGCCACGGGCAAGCGATACGGTCGATCTTCGGGCGTTCCCGGGTAATCCATTTCATGGCGGTCTCCGCTCTGGTTCGTCGAGGTGGTGGCTAGGTCTAGGCTGCCGGATTTCTCCCTGGCTATTTGCCCACGCCTCCGAAGCGATCGGCGACCTTTGCCCAATTGATGTTCTGCATGAACGTATCGACATAGGCCGCGGCCTTGGCGCCATAATCCATGTGGTAGGAGTGCTCGTACATATCCAGCGCCAGGATCGGCGTCGCGCCAGCCAGAGTATGGGCGTGGTCGGAGGCCCACTGGTTGACCAGCCGAGCGTCGCGCGGGGAGTAAGTCAGCAGTACCCAACCCGAGCCGCCGCCAAGTGCCTTGCCCATGGCGGTGAACTCCGCTTGCCAGCGCGCGACAGAGCCGAAATCGCGTACGAGCGCCGCTTCCAGTTCGCCGCCTGGACTGCCGCCATCGCCGAGGCTGTCGAAGTACACCTCATGCAGGATCATGGAGTTCGTTGCAATCAGTTCTTCGCGCTTCAGGCCGTTCAGCACAAAGACCGGTGCGGCTGCCACATCGAGTGCGGACAGCTCTGCGGTAATTGCATTCAGCCGCTTCACCGCGCCGCCGTAGTTGTTTTCGTAGTGGCTGACGATCAGTTTCTCAGACAGTCCCGAAAGCCGGGCTGGATCGCAGGCCAGCGGTTTCATTTCGTAGCTCATGGTGTCCCCTGGTTCATAAGGCTCAGTGCTGCAGCACCGGATAAACGGCAAGGCCGATCAGCGCGGCGCCGGTGATGATGACCGGCTCAGGCAGCTTCTTGAACTTCAGCAGCAACGCGACCGTGCCTAGCGCCAGCAGGACGGTCGGAACGTCGACAATCGAGCGCTTGGCCAGTACGAACACTGCGCCGGTGATGGCGCCAATCGCAGCCGCGGTGACACCATCGACAAAGGCCAGGATGCCCGGCAGCTTTCCGTACTTCTTGAAGTAAGGGGCCGGCAGTACCGTGAACAGGTAGCAGGGTAGAAAGGTCGCTAGTGCCGCCACGCAGGCGCCGGGCAGCCCGGCCACCAGGTAACCGATGAAGCCGACCGTGATGACCACCGGGCCGGGGGTGATCATAGCCACGGCTACCGCATCGACGAATTGCTTGTCGTTGAGCCAGTGGTGTTCCGTCACGACACCACCGTAGAGGAAGGGCACGATGGCGAGTCCCGAGCCGAAGACGAAGGCGCCTGCCTTGGCAAAGAACACGCCGATCTGGGTCAGCAGCGGCCAGTCCAGCGTGCTCAGCAGGCCGCTCGCGGCCGGTACCTGCGTGGCCGCAAGCGCATTGGCGCCACTCTGGCGCAGCCATTTGGGTGGGGCGCGCCAGAACCAGGCAAGTACGCCGGCTGCCAGGAACAGCCAGGCGATTTCGGACTCTGTGACGATGGTCACCGCAGCCAGCACCAGGTAGATTGCCCACAGCAGTTTGTCCTTGCCCACGCTCTTTGTGGTCAGCTTGTAGGCGCTGATGGCGATGATGCCGATGACGGCGGCGCCCACGCCATAGAACACCGATTGCATCCAGGTCAGTCCGCCAAACCGGACATAGGCCCAGCCTAGCGCCAGCACCATCAGGAACGACGGCAGCACGAAGGCCAGGCCGATCAGCGTGGCACCGAGGACCCGATAATGGACGTAGCCGAGGTAGATCGCCAGTTGCGCAGCCATCGGCCCGGGCGCCAGTTGTGCCAGCGCTATGCCTTCCTTGTAGTCGCCATCGCTGATCCAGCCCCGCCGCTCCACGAGGTCGCGGTGCATATAGCCGGCCAGCGCGACCGGCCCGCCAAAGCCAAACGTGCCCAGGCGAAGGAAATAGAGCACGAGCTGCCAGAGGGTATAGGTGGGCCGTTCCGAGACGTCCGGCGGTGCCGTGCCGGCTTGTTGCATGCGATTCATAACGGGATCTTGGGAGGAAGTTGAAGTCAGGGCTTCTTGTTGGTGGAGAAGTGTGCGTAAAGCGAATCCAGCACCGTGCCGATTTCTGCCAGCAGGGCGTCATCATCCGTCAGGCGCGCTCGTGCGCCGGCCAGCATGGCTTCAAAGCCGCTGGCTTCCGGCACCGAAACGCCGCCGATGTCCAGCGCATGGACCATGGTGCCAAGCCGGCTGAGCCCGCGGTCGGACTCGAGGCCGAAGCTCGACAGCAGCACTTCAAATGAAACGCGCTCGCCCACGTGCGTGAAGGTCGCGTCGTCGAAATCGAAGCCCAGCGCATCGTCCGGGCAATCGGAGGCGCTTTCCAGCCACAGGAACCGGGCGTGGGGATCGATGAAGCGCTGGATCAGCCAGGCGCTTGCCAGGCGGTCCACCCACAGGTGGCGGCGGGTGGCCCAAATCCGCCCTTGATACTGGGTAGGATCCCGGCGAGCGATTGCTCGCGAGAGCGCCTGTGGTTCGCCCGGAGACTGGATGGTCTCGATGGCGCGGCTGAAGTCATTCCATTGGGCTTCGGCGCGGGTCGACGCGTCATTAGGGAAGAAGTCGATCGTGCGGATCGCTTCGTAGGCACGCCCGTGACGACGCAGCAGGCGATTGAGTTCGGCGCTGCTTTGATCGGTCAGCGACTTGCGCGCGTCTGACAGGGCAGCCTGCAGGTCCGCATAGTCAGCGCTGCGGTCGAACAACGCCTGGAAAGCGGTCTCTTCCCCTGGATTGTCGGCGCGGACACTCAAGAGCCAGGCCTGGCCGCCTTCATGCCGGGCGTCGTCGGCCAACTCGCGCAACTGGGCGATTTGCTCATCGCCTGCAGGCAAGAGATAGGCGCCGTCACGCAGTGCGGCACAACCAATAGTCTTGATCGCGCGCCAGATCCGCATCCGGGCGGTGGCGCCGGAGGTTGGTAGCGTGACGATCAGCAAAGCCCAGGGGTCGATGAACGCAGTCATGAGCGCATGTTAGGAGCCCATAACACGTATTTCAATGCTGTAGATATCCCTACATTAATGGCTTCTGAATCACGTTTTGGAGAGCGCCGGGAATGTGACGCTCTGTCCTTAAAGGAGCAGGGACTCAGTCGCGCCCGCGAAGGGGCGCTGGCGGTCGGCGCTTCCCGACCCGTATGGACGTACTCGCACGCCCACTCTGCAAATGACCGGAGCTTCGGTCAACTTGGCCATTGGCCATTTTTGGACTGATTGGCAGAATGTTGCCGGCGCGCTAGTACGGCCTCACCGCTGCGGCTCCTGTTGCTTGTCACCGCACGCGTTGCGCAAGTGCACATCCCCGTCGTGACGATGTATGTGCAATTCGGCGTTCTCTCGCCTGGCCACGTCCCAACCCGCAGCGATTGCCGCTTCCATGGTCGGAAATCTCTGGGCCTTTATATTGAGGCCGCCGAACTCCAATGCCCAACCAGCTTCTGCGGGTAGAACGCGAATGATCCGCGATTGCATAATGACCCCTCTCTAAATTTCCCGCGACATACAGTGGGCGGCGCGTACGGTCGAGAAGAACACGTTCCCGCGGACAAGCGTGGCTGGGTAAGAGCCGGGATCATCCGGGAGAAGCCGCTTCGAGGGTACGTCATGCATCGCTGTACCTGCGTCAACGAACACATGAGCAAGACTGCTGCTGCATGGGCGGGCACCTTTCGGTGCCATACGAGCAGAAGACGCAGCAATCACCGGCCTTTGGCCTTAGCACCGTGTGACAGTGTTCGCATTCATAGCACCACTGGCAGGCATCAATGCGCATGGTTTCTTCTTTTGCATGCGCGCACTTGGGACAGGTGATGACTGACTGCAGCTTGAGGGCGCTCATCATTTCTCTTTGCCTCACCGCCGATGGGCAGTAGACGGTCGCCGTGTGCCTGGCGTTGCCCCTCGACATGCAATCCGTCCTTCCCGTATGTGCGGTTTAGGCGTAGCCTAGGTCCGTACCAAGGTACGGAGTCAAGCGATGGACCACACACTGACAATCGGGAAGCTGGCCAAGGCGGCTGGTGTTGGCGTGGAGACGGTACGCTACTACCATCGGTGCGGCCTGCTGCCGGTGCCAGAGCGTGCCTATGGCGCCATTCGGCAGTATTCGCAACAGAGCTTGCAGCGGCTTCATTTCATTCGCCAGGCCCAGTCGCTCGGGTTCACCCTGGATGAAGTCCGGGTACTGCTGCGACAGAACGATGGCGGCACATGCAGCACAGCCCGCGCACTGGCCGAGCAAAAGCTCAGTCTTGTGGAGGAAAGATTGAAGGATTTGCGACGAATGCGAGCTGAACTGAAGGACCTCATTGGGCAATGCCACGCTAATGGTAATGAGGCTTTATGTCCCTTGATTGACTCTTTGTCTGCCAACATGAGATCAGAGAACGCCCGTGACGCTCTATTTCGGCATCGGTGAACGAGGTCGGCTGATTGAGATGGTTCGGCCATTCATTGACCGCTTCTTTGAATGGCTAAGAATCGCCGGGAGCGGAAGTCCAGACTTTCACATGGCCAGCCATTCCCGGCGCCGCACGTGTACGGCGGAGTCGCCACGGATTTTCACGGACTGCATGAGAAGACCGGAACACGGATGCCATTGCGATGCGCACACCTGAAGATCCGGCCATGACTGTCAGCAGAGGCTGGCTTGCGCGCCTGGTCCTGCCCGCGGGCGTTCATCCCGGCGCCTTGCCGCTTCTCGTGGGCCGCGCGCTGCGCGGCTTCTGTGACGGCTTTATCGCCGTGCTGTTGCCGGCGTACCTGCTGGCCCTCGGTTTCGCGCAACTGGCAGTGGGACTGGTCAGCAGCGCCACCCTGATCGGCTCGGCACTGGCGACGGTCCTGGTGGGCGTCATCGGCCACCGCTATCCGCAGCGAAGGCTGCTGGTGTCGGCGGCCGCGCTGATGGCCGCGACCGGCATAGGCTTCGCCGGGCTGTCCTCGCTCTGGCCGCTGTTGCTGGTCGCATTCGTTGGCACGCTCAACCCCAGCTCCGGCGACGTCAGCGTCTTCCTGCCGCTTGAGCATGCCGGTCTTGCCGATTCAGCCTCCCCCGATGCCCGCACTGCGCTGTTCGCCCGCTACAGCCTGACCGGGGCCCTCTGCGCCGCCATTGGCGCGCTGGCGGCGGCGCTGCCGGACTGGCTCGCGGCGCAGCTTGGGGTTCCTGTTCTCGGCGCGCTGCGCGCCATGTTCATGGTCTATGCCCTGACAGGTGCCGCACTCTGGATCCTCTATGCCCGCATGCCGGAGCCGCCAGCGCACCTGGCAACGGCGAGAGTCCCGCTGGGGCCGTCTCGCCGGATCGTTACCCGCCTTGCCCTGCTCTTCAGCGTCGACGCATTTGCCGGCGGCCTGGTGGTGAATTCTCTGCTGGCACTCTGGTTGATGCAGCGCTTCAGCCTTTCCATTGGTGCCGCCGGGCAATTCTTCTTCTGGGCCGGGCTGCTAAGCGCGGGCTCCCAGCTCGTGGCTGCGCCGCTGGCTCGCAGGTTCGGTTTGCTGAATACGATGGTGTTCACCCATATCCCGTCCAGCCTCTGCCTGATCGCGGCCGCGTTCGCCCCCTCCCTGCCGGCGACGCTGGCGCTGTTGCTCGTACGCAGCGCGCTGTCGCAGATGGATGTACCGACCCGGACCGCCTATGTCATGGCCGTGGTGACGCCGCCCGAGCGGCCGGCGGCGGCAAGCCTGACCGCTGTGCCTAGGAGCCTGGCTGCCGCATCCGGCCCGACCCTGGCGGGCGCGCTGCTGGCCATGGGCTGGGTCGGGACGCCGCTGGTTGCCTGCGGCGTGCTCAAGATCGCGTACGACCTCGCACTCCTTGGTGCGTTCCGGCGGGTCAAGCCGCTCGATTGACGCGCTGGGCCGTCGCGTAAAGATTCGATAAAGAAGCGCCGCGCCGGCGAAGCACCTCCGCCGATGGCAGCGGCTTGACACCACCCATCACGATCGCCAGCGGCCAAAAAAGTGCACCTTGGTTCGCGTGCGCAAGCTGATTGCCGGAATCTTTATGCGTTCTTTATACGCACCGGCCACCTTTCTACCCTGTTTTTACGACCCCGTCGCTAATCTGCAAGCCGAAACCATTCAAGGGTGCTTTGTTATGGACGGGATCTTTTTGATCGTATTGATTGGCTTCGCCGTGCTGAGCGCGGCCCTGCTGGGGCTTTGCGCCGTGCTTGCGCCGAAATCTCCGGCAGGCGGCGAGCACGGCGGCGCGCATGACCAGATGCCGGCAAAGAACAGCGCGTCGGACAGGAGGCTGTGATGGGCTGGACCGATCTGTTGAGCGGCGTGCTGGCCATTGCCATTTTTGTTTACCTCCTCATTGCGTTGTTCCGGCCGGAGAAATTCTGATGTCCTCCCAATTCTCGGGCCTGCTGGTCCTCTATCTCGCCATCCTCCTGGCGTGCGCCCCTTTTCTCGGGCGCTATATCCGGCGCGCTGTGGAAGACGGCGACTATTCGCTGACCGTCTGGGGCCGACCGCTGGAACGGCTGCTGTATCGCCTGGGCGGCGTGCGTGCCGATACCGGGATGGGGTGGAAGCAGTACGCCGTCGCGGTGCTGGCGTTCAACCTGCTTGGCGTGGTGGCAGTCTATGCGCTGCAGCGCCTGCAGGGCATGCTTCCGCTCAATCCGCAGGGCTTAGGTGCGGTTGCGCCGGACTCGGCCTTCAACACGGCGATCAGCTTTGTCGCCAACACCAACTGGCAAGGCTATGCCGGCGAGTCGACCATGGGCTATCTGACGCAGATGCTCGCGCTCACCGTGCAGAACTTCCTGTCCGCGGCGACCGGCATCGCGGTGGTGTTCGCGCTGATGCGCGGATTCGCGCGCCAGAGCGCCGCCACCATCGGCAATTTCTGGGTCGACATGACGCGGGTCACGTTGTACGTGCTGGCGCCGATTGCGACCGTGATTGCACTGGCGCTGGTCAGCCAGGGAGTGATCCAGAACTTCGATGCCTACAAGGAAGTCAGCCTCGTCACGCCGGTTGAGTACAGCCAGCCGAAGATCGATGCGGCCGGGCAACCGGTGCTCGATGCCCAAGGCAAGCCGGTGACGGAAGACCTGAAGACCGACAAGCAGACGCTGGCGATGGGTCCGGTTGCCTCGCAGGAAGCCATCAAGATGCTGGGCACCAACGGCGGCGGCTTCTTCAATGCCAACTCGGCGCATCCGTTCGAGAACCCGAATGCCCTGGCCAACCTCCTCGAGATGCTGGCGATCTTCCTGATCCCCGCGGCGCTGTGCTTCACCTTTGGCGAAATGGTGGGGGACAGGCGACAGGGTGTGGCGGTGCTGGCCTCCATGACGGTCATCTTTGTCGCGATGGCCTGCGTGGCGGCGATGTCCGAGCAGATGGCCAACCCGGCGCTGGCCGGATTGCCGGTGGATCACGCCGCGTCGCTGTTGCAGGCCGGCGGCAATATGGAAGGCAAGGAAACGCGCTTCGGCATGGCCGCTTCGGCACTGTTCGCCACCATCACGACCGCGGCGTCGTGCGGTGCGGTCAATGCCATGCATGACTCCTTCACCGCCATCGGTGGCCTGGTGCCGATGCTGCTGATGCAGCTGGGCGAGGTGGTGTTCGGAGGCGTCGGCTCCGGGCTGTACGGCATGCTGGTCTACGCCGTGCTCGCGGTGTTCATCGCCGGACTGATGATCGGGCGCACGCCGGAGTACCTCGGCAAGAAGATCGAAGTCTACGAAATGAAGATGACGGCGGTGGCGATCCTGGTCACGCCACTGCTGGTGCTGCTCGGCACGTCGGTGGCGGTGATGACCGAGGCGGGACGCGCCGGGGTGTTCAATCCCGGCACGCACGGCTTCTCGGAGATCCTGTACGCGCTCTCGTCGGCGGCCAACAACAATGGCAGCGCCTTTGCGGGCTTGTCTGCCAACACGCCGTTCTACAACACGCTGCTGGCGGCGGCCATGTGGTTTGGCCGGTTCTGGATCATCATCCCGGTCCTTGCGCTGGCGGGCTCGCTGGCAGCCAAGAAACGCGTGCCGGTGAGCGGCGGCACGATGCCGACGCACGGCCCGCTGTTTGTCGTCCTGCTGGTGGGCACGGTGCTGCTGGTCGGGGCGCTGACCTATGTCCCGGCGCTGGCGCTGGGGCCGGTCGCCGAGCAGCTCCAGGGCGCGATGACGGCAACCGCGGCGAAGTAAAGCGACGACTGACGACGAAATATCGAGCATTCCTACACGTCCGGCCCCTGCACTGCCTCACAGATGAAGGTGCCGGATGGCTCTGGCGGATTGCGGAGAAACCATGCAACAAGATTCGATGGCCCCAGTGGCCAAGCGCGGCGGCAACACGACAGAAGCGTCATCCTCCAACACGCTTCAGGCGAAGAGCGCGCCGGTGTCCGACCGGCAACACGGTTCCCACCATCATCGCCCGCCGGCGCGCAGCATGTTCGCGCCGGAGCTGGTGAAGCCCGCGCTGGTCGCGGCCTTCAGGAAGTTGTCGCCGCGCGACCAGCTGCGCAACCCCGTGATGTTCGTGGTCTACGTGGGCAGCATCCTGACGACGGTCCTCTTCCTGAAGGCCATGGCCGCGCCGGCGGCAGCGCCCGGTGGAGAATCCTCGGGCTTCATTCTGGCGGTGTCGGTATGGCTGTGGTTCACGGTGTTGTTCGCGAACTTTGCCGAGGCACTTGCCGAAGGCCGGAGCAAGCAGCAGGCGGAGGCGCTGCGCGGTCTGAAGACCACGGTCACCGCACGTGTGCTGAAGGACGGCAAACGTGGAGGTGCCACCGAAGCGCGCCCCGCCACGGCGCTGCGCCGCGGTGACGTGGTGCTGGTGCAGGCCGGCGAGATGATCCCCGGCGACGGCGAAGTGATCGACGGCGTGGCCTCGGTCGACGAAAGCGCCATCACTGGCGAATCGGCGCCGGTGATCCGCGAGTCCGGCGGCGACTTCTCGTCGGTGACCGGCGGTACGCGCGTCCTGTCCGACTGGATCGTGGCGCGCATCACGACCAACCCGGGCGAGAGTTTCATCGACCGCATGATCACGATGGTTGAAGGCGCCAAGCGGCAGAAGACACCGAACGAACTGGCCCTGACGATCCTGCTGGTCGGGCTGACCATCGTGCTGCTGCTGGCCACGGCCACGCTGCAGCCCTTCTCGCTCTACAGCGTCCTGGTGACGAAGGCTGGCGTGCCGGTGACGATCACGGTACTGGTGGCCCTGCTGGTTTGCCTGATTCCCACCACGATCGGCGGGCTGCTGTCAGCCATTGGCGTGGCGGGCATGAGCCGGATGATGGAAGCCAACGTGATTGCCACCTCGGGCCGTGCTGTCGAAGCCGCCGGTGACGTGGACGTGCTGCTGCTCGACAAGACCGGCACCATTACCCATGGCAACCGTCAGGCATCGCGCTTCATCCCGGCCCCGGGCGTGTCGCAGCTGCAACTCGCGGAAGCGGCGTGGCTGTCGTCGCTGGCCGACGAGACCCCGGAAGGCCGCAGCATCATCACGCTGGCGCGCCAGCTGCCGGGGCTGACGGCGCCGGTGATGGCAAGCATGAAGCCGGAATTCGTGCCGTTCAGCGCCCAGACCCGCATGAGCGGGGTTGACCTGAGCGACGGCGGCGGCGAGCGTCACGTGCGCAAGGGCGCAGCCGATGCCGTGCGCCGTTACGTGACCGAGCGCGCCGGCAAGTTCCCCGATGCGGTCCTGCAAGCCGTTGACGAGGTCGCCCGCGCCGGCAGCACGCCGCTGGTGGTAGCCGACGCCAACGGCGATTCGGTGCGCGTGCTTGGCGTGATCGAACTGAAAGACATCGTCAAGACCGGCATTCGCGAGCGCTTCGGCGAACTGCGCAAGATGGGCATCAAGACCGTGATGATCACCGGCGACAACCGGCTGACGGCGGCTTCGATTGCGGCGGAAGCCGGCGTTGACGACTTCCTGGCCGAAGCCACGCCGGAAGCCAAGCTCAAGCTGATCCGTCAGTACCAGGCCGATGGCCGGCTGGTCGCGATGACCGGCGACGGCACCAACGACGCCCCGGCACTGGCACAGGCCGACGTGGCCGTGACGATGAACAGCGGCACCCAGGCGGCCAAGGAAGCCGGCAACATGGTGGACCTGGACAGCAACCCGACCAAGCTGATCGAGATCGTCGAGATCGGCAAGCAAATGCTGATGACACGCGGCTCGCTGACGACCTTCAGCGTGGCCAATGACATCGCCAAGTACTTCGCGATCATCCCGGCGGCGTTTGCCACCACTTATCCGCAGCTCAACCTGCTCAATGTGATGGAGCTCGCCACGCCGGCGTCGGCCATCATGTCGGCGGTGATCTTCAATGCGCTGATCATCGTCGTGCTGATCCCGCTTGCGCTCAAGGGCGTGGTCTACCGGCCGCTGGGCGCCGCGGTGCTGCTGCGCCGCAACCTGCTGATCTACGGCCTGGGCGGCATCCTGGTCCCGTTTGTTGGCATCAAGCTGATCGACATGATTCTGGCCTTGTTTGGCTGGGTCTGATTTTCTCCTACGATTCGGAGCTTTCATGAATACGCAAGTGCAGTCCCGCCGGCCGTCGCCGCCCCCCGTGCAAGGTGGCTTGTTGCGGCCAATGTTGGTGGTGTTCGTTGGCCTTTCGCTGGTGACCGGCCTGCTGTATCCCGGCGTGATCACGGCGATCTCCAAGGCCGTGTTCCCGCATCAGGCAAGCGGCTCGCTGATCGAGAAGGATGGCAAGACAGTTGGCTCGGAACTGATCGGCCAGCCGTTCTCCGACCCGAAGTACTTCTGGGGCCGCCTGTCGGCCACGGCGCCGATGCCGTATAACGCCGCGGCTTCGGTGGGATCTAACCTGGGCCCCACCAATCCGGCGCTGACCGACGCCGCACGCGCGCGCATCGACGTGCTGCACGCCGCGGATCCGGACAACCAGGCCCCCGTGCCGGTGGACCTTGTCACGGCATCCGGCAGCGGGCTCGACCCGCACATCAGCCCTGCGGCCGCAGAGTACCAGGCAGCGCGCGTCGCGCGCGTCAGGGGGATTCCGATCGAACAGGTAAAACAACTGATTGCGGCAAATACCGAAACGCCGCTACTGCCGGTCCTGGGCGACCCGGGAGTCAATGTCCTGAAACTGAACCTTGGATTGGATGCCATTGCACGGAAGTAACCCGGTGCCGGGATGCGCATGCGAGGCAGAACTGGTCTGCCAATGCCAGGATAGAGGGTGAGCCGACCGATGCCTGATGCCGAATTGCGCGACGCCGGCGCGCGCCCCGACCCCGATGCCCTGCTCCAGATGGTGCAGGAGGAAGGCGCTCGCGCCTTGCGCGGCAAGCTCAGGGTCTACTTTGGCGCTTCCGCCGGGGTCGGCAAGACCTTCGCCATGCTCACCGCCGCGCGGGCGGCGTCTGCGCAAGGCACCGATGTCGTCATCGGCATCGTGGAGACCCACGGCCGCGCCGAGACCGAAGCGCTGATCGCCGGGATCGAGCGCTTGCCAATGAAGGACGTGCCGTACCGCGAGCGGGTTCTGCAGGAGTTCGACCTGGACGCGGCGCTGGTCCGGCGACCGGCCCTGGTCCTGGTTGACGAACTGGCCCACTCCAACGCGCCGGGCAGTCGCCATCCCAAGCGGTGGCAGGATATCCAGGAACTGCAGGCCGCCGGGATCGACGTCTGGACCACGGTCAATGTGCAGCACCTGGACAGCCTGAATGAGGCAGTGGGCGGCATCACCGGCATCCGCGTCTGGGAAACCGTGCCGGACGTTGTGTTCGACAGCGCCGACGAAGTCGTGCTGGTGGACCTGCCGGCCGACGAGCTGCTGCGCCGGCTGAAGGAAGGCAAGGTCTATCTGCCGGAGCAGGCGCGGCACGCAGCGCGCAATTTTTTCCGAAAAGGCAATCTGATCGCCCTGCGCGAGCTGGCGCTGCGCCGGACCGCCGACCGGGTGGACTCCGATGTGCGGGCATGGCGTCAGTCCGAAGCCGTGCAAGGCGTGTGGCGGACCCGGGAGGCAGTGCTGGCTTGCATTGGCAGTGGTGACGATGCCGAGCAGGTCGTCAGGAGTGCGCGCCGGCTTGCCGGCCAGCTCGATTGCGACTGGCATGTGGTGACCATCGCCACACCCAGGCTGGCACCCCCGTCCGATTTCGCCAAGACTCGCCTGCAGACGGCCATGCGTCTCGCAGAGGAGTTGGGCGCACGCACCGAGACCCTGGCGGGCAACGACATGGTCCAGGCAATCGTGGGGTACGTGCGCCGCCACAACCTGACCAAGGTGGTCATCGGCCGTGCGCCGGCGGACTGGCGCCGCGGGGGCGCCTCCGTTGCGGAGCGGGCCCGCGCCCTTCTCGGCCGGGCCTTGACGCCATTTGTGAACGCGCCGGCGTGGCTGTTCGGCCGCCGCAGTTTTGCCGATGCGCTGGCGATCGGGTGTCCGGAGATCGATATCATTCGCGTGGCGGCAGACACGACGCGGATGGATCTTCGCCCGCGCCATGGCACGGAAGAGCCAGACGCCCCCGCGCCAGGCGACGGGGCCACGCGCAAGGACTATTTGTGGGCAGCGGTATGGTGTGCCGGTGCCACGGCGCTGTCAGCCCTGGCGCTCCCCTGGTTCGACGTGGTCAACATTGCCATGCTGTTCCTGGCGGCGGTGGTCGGCGTCGCGCTTCGTCATGGCCGCGGACCGGCGGCGCTGGCTTCGGTACTGGCCGTGGCCGCATTCGACTTCTTCTTCGTACCGCCGCGGCTGTCGTTTGCCGTCAGCGACGTGCAGTATCTGCTGACGTTCCTCGTGCTGCTGTCCGTCGGGCTGGTCATCGGGCAACTGACGGCCGGTCTGCGCGAACAGGCGCAGGTGGCCGTGCAGCGCGAGAACGATGCCCGCACGCTGTACGAACTGGCCCGTGAACTCTCCGCGGCGCTGATGCCGGACCAGATAGTCTCGATCGCCAGCCGTTTCCTGCGTGCTGCCTTCGATGCCAATTCAGCCTTCTTCCTGGTTTCCCCGGAAGGCCGCTTGCTACCGCCCGTGTCTGATGCCGAACAGCATGACACCGGGGCGCGAACCGACTCGATCGACCGTGTACTGGCAGAGTGGGTATTCGATCACGGCCAGCCCGCCGGCACCGGCACGCATACCTTGCCAGGCAGCACCGTGCTGTATCTGCCATTGAAGGCGCCGATGCAGACCCGTGGCGTGCTGGCGGTCGAGCCTGCGGTGTCACACGCCTTTGCGCAACCTGCGCTACGGCGCCAGGTCGATGTGTTCTGCACGCTGATCGCGATCGCCATCGAGCGCTTGCATTACGTCGAAGTGGCGCAGCAAGCCTTGCTGTCGATGGAGTCAGAGCGCCTGCGCAGCTCATTGCTGGCCGCTGTCTCCCATGACCTGCGAACCCCGCTGACAAGCCTGATCGGCATGGCGGAAACCATGCAGCGTAGCGGTCCCGGGCTGACGCCGACACTGGCCGAGACCGTAGCCGCCATGCTGGAACAGGCCAAACGCATGCGGACCATGGTGGTGAATCTGCTGGACATGGCGAAGCTGCAGGGCCGGGAGGTCCGGATGAGCAAGGAATGGCAATCGGTGGAGGAGCTCGTTGGCGCCAGCCTGGCTGCCATGCGAGAGGCGCTCGAGCACCACCGCGTGGTTGTCGCCGACTTGTCCCGGGTACCCCTGGTCGAATGCGACGCCGTGCTGATCGAGCGCGTGCTGTGCAACCTGCTGGAGAATGCCGCCAAATACACGCCGGCTGGCACGGAGATCCGGCTCTCGGCCGCGCCGGTCGACGGCGAGATCAGGATCGCGGTAGAGGATGATGGCCCGGGCGTGCCCAAGGGCAAGGAACGGCAGATCTTCGAGAAATTCACGCGCGGTGAGCGCGAATCCGCGACGGCGGGCGTCGGCCTGGGCCTCGCCGTATGCGAGGCAATCGTGCAAGCCCATGGCGGGCGCATCTGGGTGGAGCCCGCGCAACGGCCAGACCGGCCCGGCGGCCAGGCGGGCGCGCGCTTCCTGGTAGCGTTGCCGCGTGGAAATCCGCCAGCGGTGGAGCCGGAGCAGACTGATGCCATTTGATTTTTCCCCGACAGTCTTGCTGGTTGAGGATGAGCCGCATATCCGGCGCTTTGTCCGCTCGACCCTTGAGTCCGAAGGCTGCACGGTGCACGAGGCGGAATCGCTCAAGCGCGGACTGATCGAGGCAGGCACCCGGCAACCTGACCTCGTCATTCTCGACCTGGGCTTGCCGGACGGAGACGGGGTGCAATTGATCAGCGAGATCCGTACCTGGACTGACGTACCGGTCCTGGTCCTGTCGGCACGTAGCGGAGAGGCCGACAAGATCGGTGCGCTGGATGCCGGCGCGGATGACTACCTGACCAAGCCCTTTGGCGTCGGCGAACTGGTCGCGCGCCTGCGCGTGCTGCTGCGCCGGCATGCCCGGGCCAACGCCCAGGGCTCCCACCAGATCCTGTTCGGCGACGTGCAGGTTGACCTGGCCAGCCGCGTCGTCACCCGTTCCGGACTGGCCGTGCACCTGACGCCGATCGAGTATCGTCTCCTGGCGGTTCTGATCGCCCACCGCGGCAAGGTAATGACGCACCGGGATTTGCTGCGGGAGGTGTGGGGGCCCTCTCAGGCCGAAAGCAGCCAGTACCTGCGCGTCTATATGGGACATCTGCGGCACAAGCTTGAAGCGGACCCGGCGCGGCCCGCTCACTTGCTGACGGAAATCGGGCTGGGCTACCGGTTTGCCGGATAACGCTGGAATCCAGGCGCATTGATTGGATTTGTACGCAGGCACTGCGGCTTTTGATACCGTTTTTACGCGTCAGACAATATCGTGGCGAGGCTCCCTGCAACGGGGATTCCTTCAACTCTCGTCACAACAACAATGACTGACCTGCGCCATACCGCGGCCGCGCTGCTCGCCTGTTCCGCATCTTCCATCCTCATCTTCGCTGCCATGCCGGCCATGGCGCAATCCCAGCCTGACGCCGGGGCGCCTGCAGCGGCTCCGGCCGCTGCCGCAGCCGAGCCGGCATCGCCGCATACGTTCACGGCCAACGTGTCGCTGGTCTCGGACTACCGTTACCGCGGCATCAGCCAGACCAACCTGCGGCCCGCGGTCCAGGGGGGCTTTGACTATGCGCACGAAAGCGGCTTCTATGTGGGCAACTGGAACTCCAGCATCAGCTGGCTCGAGGATGCCAACCCGACGGTCTCGGCGCCGGTCGAAATGGATTTCTACGGCGGCTTCAAGAACACCTTCAAGGTTGCCGGCACCGAATTCAACTATGACCTGGGCGTGCTCGAGTACTACTACCCGGGCGGCTACAACAACCCACGTCCCTACACCACGGAACTGTATGCCGGCATCGGCTGGGGCCCGGTATTCCTGAAGTATTCGCATGCCGTGACCAACCTGTTCGGCTTCCACGACAGCAAGAACAGCTACTACGTCGACCTGACGGCCAACGTGCCGCTGAACTTCTGGGACCTGACGCTGAACGCGCACGTGGGCTACCAGGGCGTGACGCACAACAGCGACGCCTCGTACACCGACTGGAAGATCGGCCTGACCAAGGATCTGGGCAAGGGCTTTGCGCTGGCGGTGGCCTACGTGGACACCAACGCCAAGGAATCGGTCTACACCAGTGCCAACCGGGGCCGCTACCTCGGCAAGGCTGCGGCCTGGGCTTCGCTGACGAAGACGTTCTGAGCGCGAGCGCTTTGCCAGCGTCGCCGATTTTGATGCGGATTTAACGCCAAAGCCCAACATCCTTGCATCAAATTTAGACGGCGCTGGCTAGCATAAAGCCATGTCCAACACGCGGCCCGCTACCGCGCGGGTCCATCCAATCATGCGACAGTCAAGCCTGGCCGTTGATACCGTTCCCCGACGTACCGCCCTGCGCAGCAGCAAGGCCACCATGCCCGCGCTGCGCGCGGTCCCCCAGCCGGCACCGGTCTGGATCCGCATGCGTCTTGCGGTGGCATCCACCGAGGTGTTCGGCCTGCGCCAGACCATGCACAGGGCGCTCGGTGAACTGGCCCGCGTCTATGTGGTAAGCGTGGACTACCGGCACGGCGAAACCACGCTGCACGTGGAGATCGCGCGCACGGACCGCGACGCGGCGATGGATGCCATCATGACGGCATTTCCGGCGGCGGAGTTCGGCGTCACGACAGCCCTGGGAGACGGCCATGTGGCGCACTGAGGAAGAGAGCTTCTCCTGTGCCGCCGTTCACGCCTGCACCGGTATCGCAGCGATTTCCCGCCAGTCGCCATGGGGTATCGGGGTGCCCATGGTCACGCCGATGCGTGCCGGCTCGCTGGACCTGCCGGGGGCCGCCAGGCTGGCTGAGCGCTACGTTGAGGCTGGCGTGAACGGCCTGATCATCCTGGGCACGACCGGCGAGGGAAGCCTGCTCTCCACGCACGAGCGGCAAGCCTTCACGGCGGCAGTGCTCGAGGCCGTCCATGGCGAGCTGCCGGTGATGGCTGGCGTCGGAGCGGTCGATACCCGCGCAGTGTGCGCGCAAGTTGCCGAACTGGACGGCTTTGATCTTGCCGGCTACCTGGTGCCGCCGCCCTGCTACCTGCGGCCCTCCGATGAGGGCATCGTGTGGCATTTCAATGAGGTGGCGCGCACAACCGAACGCCCCCTGATGCTGTACAACGTGCCGAAGCGAACTGGCTGTGCGATGTCGCCAGCGCTGATCCGATCGCTGCTTGCGCACCCGCAGATCTCGGCGGTCAAGGAGTGTGACGCCGGCAATCTCCGGGCACTTGTCAACGATCCGCATGTCACCGTGCTGTGCGGTGAGGACGCGGCCCTGCTGGATCACCTGCTTGCAGGTGGCGCCGGCGTGATCGCCGCGTCCTCGCATATTCGTCCGGACCTGTTCGTGCGCCTGCTGCATCTGGCGCAGACAGGCCGCTTGCGCGCGGCCCGCGCCTTGTTCGCCAAGCTCGCGCCGTTGATATCGCTCATGTTCGCCGAGCCGAATCCGGCACCGGTGAAAGCTGCGCTGGCGCTATCCGGCGTGATTTCCCCGGAAATCCGACTGCCGTTGCAGCCGGCAAGTCCCGCGTTGGTCCAGAGGCTGGAAGTGACCATGGCTCTTCTTCCTCCGCTTTCCGCGGCGCGGGATGAGCATCTGGCGCCATAAAGGGCTAGCCATCCTTGCCTTTCGGCCTCTCCGGCGGCATCGCGTCGCGGCCAGCGCCTGATATGTGTTTGTCTGGCCAACAGCGTCATGAAATGAGTTGGCCCGCGCCCAACACAAAGTCTGCCTACCAAGGATCGGAAAGTGTCGGCACTCCATGAAAAGCCTTTGTTTTTCATAATGTTATGGATTTTTTTGCAGCACCCTCCCGGGTCTGGCACGCCCCATGCTCTATACCCTTCGAGCGCAACAACGTGCTCCCCCAACCGAACCCCAAAGGAGACTTACCATGCAATCAACCCTCATGATCAAGGACCTGCCGCTCGACCAGGAACTGGACGGCAAGACCATGTCCGCCGTGCGCGGCGGCCACGCCGTCTCTGTTGTCGGCGGCAACGCCCAGAACGTCGTCGGCGGCGGCGGCTTTGCCAGCCCGACCATCGGCTTGCAGGTCGGCGCGACCGTGAACACGATCGACGCCAGCTCGCACCTCAGCCTGAAGATCCCCACCATGCAGAACTTCGGCAACGGCACCCAGGTGGCCACGCTGTAACAACGCTGCATGCGGGAGGCCCGCCGAAACGGGACTCCCCTTCAACCGAATCCCCAAGGAGACTTACCATGCAATCGACCCTCATGATCAAGGATCTGCCGTTCGACCAGGAACTGGACGGCAAGACCATGTCCGCTGTGCGCGGCGGCAGCGCCTACTCGCTTGTCGGCGGCAACTATCAGAACGTCGTCGGCGGCGGCGGCTTTGCCAGCCCGACCATCGGCTTGCAGGTCGGGCCGACCGTGAACACGATCGACGCCAGCTCGCACCTCAGCCTGAAGATGCCCACCATGCAGAACTTCGGCAACGGTGTCCAGGTGGCCGCGCTGTAACAGGACCGAGATGCGTCGCCCCCACTTCAACGGGTGGCGACGCACCTTGGAGTCCGCAGCGGAAGATACAACCTACGGTATTCCAGTCCGGAGCCCGCAGCACTTGCCAGTCTTGGCAAGCACTCGACAGGTTTTCAGCAGTCTGAACCCGCCCTTCTGGGCGGTTTTTTTTCGCCGGACCTTGGGGCCGCGCTTCGAGCGCTGCCATTTGCGTGCCTTCACGGCGGAGGCCAGCTCGCATCAGTGGCGCCCTCGCCGACCACCAGGCCCGCAGTCAGGACGGGCCATTTGCGCGCATCCAGGCAGAGAGCTGACTCACCGAATCCCGGTGTCATTGGCTTCAAGGCGGCTTGGCTCGACGCAGTCAGTTCCGGAGAGGCAACTGTATCCGTTCGCCCAACAGTGACACGAAATGAGTTTGCCTACGCCCAACACCAACCCTGCCAAAGTTCCGCCCGACGGATCTCAGAAAGCGCCAGGATTCCCAAGAAAAATCCTTTATTTTCAATACGTTATGTCGATTACTGCAGCGCCTTCCCGGGGCCTGGCACGGCCCGTGCTCTATACCCTTCGAGCGCAACAAACGTGCTCCCCCAACCGAACCCCAGGAGACTCACCATGCAATCGACCCTCATGATCAAGGATCTGCCGCTCGACCAGGAACTCGACGGCAAGACCATGTCCGCTGTGCGCGGCGGCAGCGCCTTCTCTCTCGTCGGCGGCAACTTCCAGAACGTCATCGGCGGCGGCGGCTTTGCCAGCCCGACCATCGGCGTGCAGATCGGGCCGATCGTGAACACCATCGACGCGAGCACACACCTCAACCTGAAGCTTCCCACCCTGCAGAACTTTGGCAACGGCACCCAGATGGTCGCGCTGTAACGCTGCATGCGGGAGTCCCGCCGACGCGGGACTCCCCTCAACCGAACCCCCAAGGAGACTCACCATGCAATCGACCCTCATGATCAAGGACCTGCCGCTCGACCAGGAACTGGACGGCAAGACCATGTCCGCCGTGCGCGGCGGCCACGCCGTCTCTGTTGTCGGCGGCAACGCCCAGAACGTCGTCGGCGGCGGTGGCTTTGCCAGCCCGACCATCGGCTTGCAGGTCGGCGCGACCGTGAACACGATCGACGCCAGCTCGCACCTCAGCCTGAAGATCCCCACCCTGCAGAACTTCGGCAACGGCACCCAGGTGGCCACGCTGTAACAACGCTGCATGCGGGAGGCCCGCCGAGGCGGGACTCCCCTTCAACCGAATCCCCAAGGAGACTTACCATGCAATCGACCCTGATGATCAAGGACCTGCCGTTCGACCAGGAACTGGACGGCAAAACCATGTCCGCTGTGCGCGGCGGCAGCGCCTACTCGCTTGTCGGCGGCAACTATCAGAACGTCGTCGGCGGCGGCGGCTTTGCCAGCCCGACCATCGGCTTGCAGGTCGGGCCGACCGTGAACACGATCGACGCCAGCTCGCACCTCAGCCTGAAGATCCCCACCCTGCAGAACTTCGGCAACGGCACCCAGGTGGCGACGCTGTAACCACGCTGCATGCGGGAGTCTCGCCGAGGCGGGACTCCCTCAACCGAACCCCCAAGGAGACTTACCATGCAATCGACCCTCATGATCAAGGACCTGCCGCTCGACCAGGAACTGGACGGCAAGACCATGTCCGCCGTGCGCGGCGGCAGCGCGTACTCTGTTGTCGGCGGCAACGCCCAGAACGTCGTCGGCGGCGGCGGCTTTGCCAGCCCGACCATCGGCTTGCAGGTCGGCCCGACCGTGAACACGATCGACGCCAGCACGCACCTCAGCCTGAAGATGCCCACCATGCAGAACTTCGGCAACGGTGTCCAGGTGGCCGCGCTGTAACAGGACCGAGATGCGTCGCCCCCGCTTCAACGGGTGGCGACGCACCTTGGAGTCCGCAACGGAAGATACCGCCTGCGCTATCTTCCACTGCCTTCTCCGACCAGGTCTGAACGGGTCATCGTGGCCCCTGGGGAGGGTGCCCCGGGATAATGATCCCGGAGCTATGCCCTCACCTCACATCCGTCCCTTCCAGGGCACCAGGACTTTCGCCAGCTTGCGCATCAGCAGGTCGAACACGTAGGCGATCAGCCCGATCAGCACGATGCCCATGATCACCACGTCTGTACGCAGGAAGTTGGAGGCATTGAGCACCATCTGGCCAAGGCCAGCGGTCGCGGCCACCATTTCGGCGGCAACCAGGGTGGTCCACCCGAAGCCGATGGCAATGCGCATCCCGGTCAGGATATCGGGCAGTGCGGCGGGTATCACCACGTGGCGCACCACCTGCCACGGCGTGGCACCCATCGAGTAAGCCGCGTTGATCTGCTCGATGGTGACCGAGCGCACGCCGGCCTGGGCCGACATTGCCAGCGGCGCGAAGCAGGCCAGGAAGATCAGCAGCACCTTCGAGGTCTCGTCGATGCCGAACCAGATCACGATCAGCGGCAGGTACGCCAGCGGCGGCAGGGGACGGTAGAACTCGATCGGCGGATCGAAGACGCCGCGTGCGATGCGCGACACCCCCATCATCACGCCGATCGGCACCGCCGTGACCACCGCCAGCCCGAAGGCGCCGAACACGCGCAGCATGCTGGCCGCGAAATGCTCGGTCAGCGGCTGGCCGCCTTGCAGGTTGCCCTGCCAGGCATCGATAAAGGCGGTGACGATGGACTCAGGCGTGGGCAGGAACAGCGGCGGCAGCCAGCGCAGGTGGCTGGCAAGCCACCACAGCGCGAGCAGCAGCACCACGGTGATGGTGGAGATGCGTGAGCTTGACCCCTCGCCGGGCAGGCGGTAGCCCGAGACGGTCTTCATTTGCTGGCTGGCCCCGGCCGCGGCGGCTTTGGTGACGCGCGGCGTGGGTTCGATGCGTTGGACGGAAGCGGGCATCTCGTGTTCCTCAGGCGGTGGCATGGATCAGGTCAATGATCTCTTCGCGATAGCGGATGAATTCCGGGTCGGCCTTGACTGCACGGGCGTCCCCGCATTCGATGAAGCGCCGCGCGAACGGCAATTCATAGGTGTGCGCGATGCGGCCAGGCGACGGCGTCATGACAATCAGCCGCGTGGCCAGGAACAGCGCCTCTTCCACGCTGTGCGTGATAAAGAAAACAATTTTCTGTTCCTTGGCCCAGAGCTTGAGAATCAGCGCCTGGATCGATTCGCGCGTCAGCGCGTCGAGCGCGCCCAGCGGCTCGTCCATCAGCATCACGGCCGGATCACAGGCGAGCGCGCGGGCAATCCCGACGCGCTGCTGCATGCCGCCCGAGAGCTGATAGACCGGCTTGCCGGCGACATCTTCCAGCCCGACCGCGGCCAGCTTCTCATGCGCAACCCGCAGCCGCTCGGCACGCGATACGCCGCGCAGGCGCAATCCCAGCGCGACGTTGTCCGCCACGCTGAGCCACGGCATCAGGGCGTGCTTCTGGAACACCACGCCGCGTTCGGCACCCGGCCCGCGCACCACCTTGCCGGACAGCCGGATCTCGCCTTCCGAGGGTTCCATGAAGCCTGCGATGCACGACAGCAAGGTGGTCTTGCCGCAGCCCGAGGCACCGAGCGCCACGACGAAATCGCCGCGCTCCATGGTGAGGTTGACTTGCGACAGGGCCAGCGTTTTGGCACCGCCTGCGACGCCATAGTTGACACTGAGATTATCGATTTCAAGCTTGTACATGATGGGCTTCCGCAACAGGACCTTGGGGGCGGCCGCGCCGGACTGGCTTGCGCGCGGCGGCCATCTTCAGCGCGATGGGCGCGGCGTCAGCGCAACGCCCGCTTCGCCCATTCCGCATTGACGCCCGGGCCATAGTCCGGCAAGACGGTCTGGATGGTGCCCTGCTCCTTGAGGAACTGCGCCGCGGACTGCAGCGCGCGCGCCGCGCCGCCGCCCAGCCAGCGCTCCGACACCTGCTCCTGCAGCGTGGGGAAGGCGTACAGCGCCATGCTCGCGGGTACGGTCTCGGCCTTGGCGCCAGACACCTTGGCCACCGCCTTCACCATGGGCGAATCGGGGGTCCACGACGCCTTGTTCTTGCGGTAGTTGTCATCCGCTGCGGCCAGCACGCGCACCAGCTTGACCATGAACTCCGGGTTCTCACGGGCAAACTTCTTGTTGGCGATCATGCCGTCGAAGGTGGCCTTGCCGGTGTCGGCGGCAATCTGGCCGGAGGTCATCAGCACGGTGCCTGACTGCTTGAGCTTGGCCAGCACCGGGTCCCAGATAAAGGTGGCGTCGATATCGCCGCGCTCCCAGGCGGCGGCTACCTCGGGCGGCCGCATGTTGACGATGCGGACGTCCTTAGGATTGATCTTGGCGCGCTCCAGTGCGACCAGCGTGTGGTAGTGCGTGGTCGACACGAAGGGCACGCCGACGCGCTTGCCCTTCAGGTCGGCGACGCTGGCGATCTTGCTGCCATTGCGCGCCACCATCGCCTCGGCTGCGTTGATGTCGTCCAGGATCCAGAACAGTTCGACATCCAGCCCTTGCGACAGCGCCGAAGCAATCGGCGAAGTGCCGGCCTCGCCAATGGCGATCTGGCCCGAAGCCATGGCGCGGATCACATCCCCGCCACCGCCGAACTGGCGGAACGAAACCGTGTAGCCGGTCTGCTTTTCCAGTTCCTTCATGTCCTGCGCGTAGCGCCAGGGCACCACCATGTCCTGGTAAGCAATCACTACATTCTTGCTCTGGGCGTGTGCGGCTGGCGCCAGCGCGGCCACCAGGGCGAAATACGTCGCTATCTGCTTGATCCACCGCATGGTTGTGCTCCTCGGAAGGGAAATATGTTTGGGGGTCACGGCTTTATAGGTGAGGGCCATTCCGGGCCTATAGGACCAGTTGCCCGGATTCGCTGGGACCAGAACGGTCCGCGCCGGCGCAGGCCGCGCCAGGCCGTGAAATGCGCTGGCGCGGGGCGGCGTCAATCATGGAAATCCTTAGCGGCTACCGGCGAGGCTTTGGTCGTGCCGGAGGCGCTTCCCAAGGCCGTCGAAGATCCCGGTGCACGGCCTGATGCCGCCCGCGGCGGTCAGGCGGCAAGGGAGAACCCGGAGTCGAAGGTCTGCCGCACATCGAGCCGTTGCTTGAGCAGCCCGACTTTCTGGTAGAAATCCGCCGTGCGCTGCTGCTCGGCGATTAGTTCGGCGTCAATGCTCCGCCATTGCGTGTGCCGCCGCTCGAACTGCAGCCGTGCCGCCTGCGGCGGGATCCCGATGATGCGGGCAAGGGCCGCCGAGAACTCCGGCACGTGCTGGTAGGACCATTGCTGCGCACGCACCACCCGGCGCAGGAAGTCTTGCAGCACCACGCGCTTGGCCGCCAGCGCGGCATCGGTGGCCGCCAGGTAGCTGAGGCCGGACCACAGCCCGCGTCCGCTGACCAGCACGCGCGCGTGGCCGCTGGTTTCCGCCATCGCGGTATAGGGTTCCCACGTCGCCCACGCATCCACCGAGCCGCTGCTCAACGCGAGCTTGGCATCCGCCGGCGGCAGGAAGCGGAGGTTGGCGTCCTCCGGCTTCAGCCCCGCGGATTCCAGCGCCTTGAGCGTCACCAGGTGCCCGATCGAGCCACGGTTCGTGCCGATGCTCTTGCCTTTCAGGTCGGCTGCCTGCCGCAGCAGCGAGTCGGGCCGCACCAGGATTGCCGTGCCGTAAGGGTCAGAGCGGTTGGCGCCGATCAGCTTGATCCGCGTGCCGGCCGCCAGCGCGAAGATCGCCGGGGCATCGCCGATCGGGCCGCTGTCGACCGCGCCCGCGTTCAGCGCCTCGGCAAGCGGTGCAGCGGCAGGGAACTCGGTCCATTGAATGTCATAGCCCAGGCCATCGAGCGCGTTGGCGGACTCGAGCAGCGCGCGCAGGCCGCCCTTCTGGTCGCCGGCTTTCAGGACCGGGCGCCCCTGCGCTTGCGCATTGCCGGTGGCGAAGGTAGTGAAGGAAAGGATGGGGCCGGAGGCGAGCGCGGCCGTGGCGGCGGCGCCCTGGCGCAGGAACTGTCGTCGGGAAGCGGTCATGGCATTCGCGTGGAGATGGAAACCCACGAACGTACGCGCGCGGCACGCGAAAACCAACGAAGAAAACTGGCATTCCATATGCGTTGAGCATGCCGGCCGGGACCTTCGTTGCGAAGCTCTGGCGCGCGCCCGCACGCCAGAGCTTCGCGCCCCTTTACTCTTTGCTCTCTTGTGCTTTCGCCCTGGTAGCCGCGGGCGCTGCCTTCTTCTTCGACTTGCCCTGATTGAACGCAATCGCGGCACGGATGAGATTCTTCAGGGCACGCGCGTCAATCTTGTCCCCCTCTAAGAGATCGATCGCACGCCACTTGTTGCCGCCGAGGCCGGCGTTGAAGAGCTTGTCAGGATCCGGCAGGCTCGCCCCGTTGGTGAAGGTGATCTTCACCTTCTCCTTGTGCGCGTTGGCGACCGCGATCATGCCGTCACGCGACCACACCGGGCTCCCCATCCATTTCCATTCCTCGATGATCTCGCCGTCGGCCTCAAGGATGGTCTTGCGCAGGCTGGCCAGCGTCTTGCCACGCCAGTCAGTGAGTCCTGCGATCAGCTCGTCGATGCGTTCCGATGGATTCATTGGATCCCTATTCCTCGAATTGGTCCCGTGGATGAGGCAGCTCACGTTCGGCAATGAAAGAGAGTGTTTCGGTCGATCCCTCGTTCATTGCTCCATCCGTTTCAGCAGGTTAGCATAGCCCGATTGTTGTGCTTCATGCACTGTCGTCAGCAGCCATGCCTGCCCTGGGCGACCTGGCCTGTCTGTCAGGCGGTCAGCGTGTATTCGATGGAGTGAAGGCAATGGCGAACCAACCATCCAGGAAGCCGGGGCACGCCGCAACGAAGACCCCGGCCAGGCGGGCCGCTGCCAGCCCGCCCCTGCTCGCCGGCGGCAACCCCCGGATCGCGAAGGCCGACGGAGATGCCCCCGTGCAGGCCTACATCGCCGCCATGCCGGGCTGGAAACACGACGCCGGGCGCCGCCTCGACGCGCTCATCGAGCGCACCGTGCCTGACGTCCGCAAGGCAGTGAGGTGGAACTCGCCCTTCTATGGCATCGAGGGCCAGGGCTGGCTCCTCAGCTTCCATTGCATGACGAAGTACATCAAGGTGGCTTTCTTCCGTGGCATTTCGCTGCGCCCTGTTCCCCCCGTCGAGTCCAAGGACAAGAACACGCGCTACTTCCACATCCACGAAGACGACGAGCTTGACGAGGCGCTGGTGGCAAGCTGGATCCGGCAGGCATCGGAGCTGCCTGGCTGGGTTCCGTAAGCCCCTGCCCCTCAGAAGCAGGCCGACAGCCGTGGTGCCGAGGGGGAGAACGTCAGGCCATGCCCCCCCTTCAGTCAATGGCTCCCGCCGCCCGCCTTCAGACTGCCAGGCGCTCCACCGCGCCCTGACGCCTGACCATCCCCAACGAGAACATCGACAACCCGGCGACCAGCGCCGGCACGCCAATCAACGCAAACAACGCCGGCATGCCCAGGCCCATCGACAACATGGTCGCCCCGCCGACCGACCCCACCACCGAGCCCATCCGGCCCACGCCGTTGGCCCAGCTCACGCCTGTGGCACGGCAGTCCGTCGGATAGAAACTGGCAGACAGCGCATTCGCACCCACCTGCGACCCTGAGATGCAGAAGCCCGCCAGGAACACCGCCATGCCCGCAGCCACCGGCTCGGAAGCAACGCTGCCCACCGCCGCAATGCCAAGCGCCGCCAGCGCATAGCTGGATGCCAGCACATAGTGCGGATTGATCCGGTCCATCAGCCAACCCAGCGCAATCGCCCCTATCGTCCCGCCGACCTGGAACATCGTTGTCACCAGCGCGGCCGTGCGCAGCGAATGACCGGTCGTGCGCAGCAGCGTCGGCAGCCAGCTGGACAGCAGGTAGATCACCAGCAGGCTCATAAAGAAGGTCAGCCAGAACAGCAGCGTGCCCCGCAGCAGCTCGGGCCGGAACAGGTGCCGCACGGGCGAGCTGGTGCTGCGCTGTTCGCCGACCACGAAGGTGGCGTCGCGCAGGTCGGCTTGCGGCGCGATCTTCTGCAGCGTGGCGACGATGCGTTCGCGCTGCTTGCCGGCCAGCACGAGGTAACGCACCGATTCCGGCAGCAGCCACTGCAGCAGCGCCGCCAGCACCAGCGGCATGACCCCGCCGGCCACCAGCACCGAGCGCCAGCCAAAGGCGTCGATCAGCCCGGCGGAAGCCAGGCCGCCGAAAGCCGAGCCCAGCGTGAAGCCGCAAAACATGGTCGTGACCAGGAACGAGCGCCGCTTTTCCGGACAGAACTCCGAGGTCAGCGTGATGGCGTTGGGCATGGCCCCGCCCAGGCCCAGGCCAGTCAGGAAGCGCAGCAGCACCAGCGTCCACAGGTCATGCGACCAGGCCGACGCCAGGCTGGCGGCACCGAAGAACAGCACCGACAGCACCAGCACGCCCTTGCGGCCGAAGCGGTCGGCCAGCGGGCCGAAGAGGAAGGCGCCGACCATCAGGCCGCCGAGCCCGGCGCCGAACAGCGGCGCCAGCTGGGCCGGCGTCAGCTGCCATTCCGCGCGGATGGCTGGTGCGATGAAGCCGATCGCCGCGGTATCGAAGCCATCGACCGCAACGATCAGGAAGCAAAGCACGACGATGCTCACCTGGAACGCCGACAGCGGCTGGCGGTCGATGAACGCGGTGACGTTCAGGGGTTGGCTGGCAGGCATGGTGGTCTCCTCCTTGATGCCAGGATTAGGGGCGAGTCACGCCCGGCGGCCTTATAGGCGGCCGCCAGGTCGTTTCGGATTGACTGCGAAGAAAGGCTGCGTCAGCGGCTTACAGCCACGGAGTGGGGCTCAGGCACTTGTCGGCACGCCAGCCATGCAGCCACTGCAGCGCGTCGTAGAACTGCGCCTGCGTGCGGCCGGTCCACAGGCTGTTACGCACCAGCCGGTCCACGCCCTTGGCGTGATAGACGCGGCCCATGTCGCGCGCGGCGTAGAGCACGCGGGCGGTGCGCGGGATGCGGGCCTGCTCGTAAAGCTTGAATGCCGCTTCGAAATCACCGCCGGCCACTTTCACCGCTTCGCCCAGCGTGACCGCATCTTCCAGTGCCTGGCAGGCGCCCTGCGCCACGTACTGCGTCATCGGGTGCGCGGCGTCGCCGAGGATGGTGGCGCGCCCGAAGCTCCATTGCTCCACGGGGTCGCGGTCGGCGGTGGCCCAGCGCTTCCACGAGGTGGGGCGGTCCAGCATCTGGTGCGGCAGCGGATGGATGCCCTCAAAGTACGACAGCACTTCTGCCTTGCTGCCGTCGCGCACGCCCCAGGTTTCCGCTTCGCGGCTGTGGAAGGTCACCACCAGGTTGTACTGCTGGCCGCCGCGCAGCGGATAATGCACCAGGTGGCAATGCGGGCCGGCCCACACCACCGGCGCATTGACCTGCAGGTCCTGCGGCATGTCGGCGACGTCGACCACGGCGCGATAGACCACATGGCCAGTGACGCGGGGCTCATCGCCGATCAATGCCTGGCGGATGGCGGACTTGACGCCGTCGCAGCCGATCACCGCGTCGCCATGGTGATGCTCGCCGTGCTGGTCGATCACGGTTACGCCATTGTCGTCCTGCAGCAACTGCTCCACGCGCGTGCTGGTGCGGAAAGTGATCAGCGGGTGGTCCTGCACCGCCTCCAGGATCGACAGGTGGATATCGGCGCGATGGATCACCGCATACGGATTGCCGAAGCGCTCGCGGTAGGCGTGGCCCACATCGACCCGGGCGATCTCGCTGGTGTCGATCGCATCGCGCAGGCTGAGGTAGTCGGTAAAGACCGCGCGGCTGCGCGCGGCCTCGCCGACGCCGAGCGCGTCGAGCGCAGCGAAGGCGTTGGCGGCCAGCTGGATGCCCGCGCCGATCTCGCCGATCTGCTCGGCCTGTTCCAGCAGTTCGATGCGGATGCCCTGGCGTGCCAGCGCCAGCGCCGCGGCCAGGCCGCCGATGCCGCCGCCGGTGATGAGGACCTTGCCGGTCGCGTTGTTGGTACTGCTCATGTCTTGTCTCCTCGCCTGCGCGATGCGTCAGGCGGTGTAGTCGGGCTGGCGCCCGGGCGCCGCCTGGGCAAAGGCGGGATGGGCGCTGGCGTGGGCGTAGACCGCCAGCGCGCGCTCGTACCGGCTCAGGTCGCAGCCCATGCGCAGGGCGTTGGCGACTTGCGGCACCAGCGTGACGTCAGCGAGCGTTGGCGCATCGCCGAAGCACCACCGGCCATGTCCGTGCAGCGCCAGCAGGCGCTCCACGCCGGCCATGCCTTCATCGATCCAGTGGCGGTACCAGGCATCCTTCTGCTCGGGCGAGACCTTCAGCACATCCTGCAGGTAGCGCAGCACGCGCAGGTTGTTGACCGGGTGGATGTCGCAGCCGATCAGCGTGGCCAGTTCCAGCACCCGCGCGCGCTGCACCGGGTCTTGCGGGAGCAGTCGCGGCTCCGGATGGAGCGCGTCCAGGTAGTCGATGATCGCGAACGACTGCCCAAGCGTAAAACTGCCATCCACCAGCGCGGGCACGGTCGCGGACGGGTTGATGCTCTCGACATACTCCGGCGCGCGGTGCTGGCCGGTGCGGATATTGACCGGCAGGTAGTCGTACGGCAGGCCTTTGAGCGCCAGCGCAATGCGCACCCGGTAGGACGTCGAGCTGTTGAAGAAACTATAGAGCTGCATGATCGGTAATGCCTGTGTGCTGCGATTCACGGGGGGTCAGATCACGCGCACGGTCAGTTCGCCGAGGCCATCCACGCCCGTGACCATGGTCTCGCCGGCCTTGACCGCGCCAACGCCTTCCGGCGTGCCGGTGAAGATCACATCGCCCGGCTCCAGGCGGAAGAACTGCGACAGGTAGGCCACGGTCTCGGCCACCGACCAGATCAGGTGCGACACGTCGCTGCGCTGCTTCGTTTCACCGTTGACGGTCAGCCAGATGCCGGCCTGCTGCGGGTGCCCGATCTCGCTGGCACGGTGGATCGGCGCCACCGGCGCCGAGGCATCGAAGGCCTTGCCGATTTCCCAGGGGCGGCCCATCTCGCGCATCTTCATCTGCAGGTCGCGGCGGGTCATGTCGAGGCCGACGGCATAGCCCCACACGTGTTCGAGTGCCTGTTCGACCGGGATATCCGAACCAGCCTTGCCGATCACGGCCACCAGTTCGGCCTCGTAGTGGTAGTTCTGCGTCTGCGCCGGGTACGGCAGGTCCAGCGTGGTGCCGGCCTGCACCGGGACGATCGCGTCGGCCGGCTTGCAGAAGAAGAACGGCGGCTCGCGGTCGGGATCGAAGCCCATCTCGCGCGCATGGGCGGCGTAGTTGCGGCCCACGCAGTAGACGCGGCGCACGGCGAACTGGTCGTCGCTGCCGGCAACGGGGATGGAAACGGTGGCGGGGGGCGTGAAGACGTAGGACATGGTTCGGAGTTTCCGGAATCGTCAGGTAAGCGGGGGCCTCCGGCGGTGCGCGCAGGCACCGCCCGGGGCAGGTCGGATCAGGGTTGCGGGAGGCTCAGGTGCGCGCTTCGCGCAGCAGGTTCATCGCGGACAGCACGGGCCGGTCGGAATAGCTGAACAGCACCGCGTCTTCCAGCGCGCCCAGCTGCACCGGCGCCCACGACGGGGCCACGAAGATGTCGCGCGGCTCGAACTGGAACTGGTCGTCGCCGATGCGCACCGTGCCGCGCCCTTCCACCACGCTGTAGACGGTGGCGTCGGTACTGCGGTAGGTCTTGCCCTGGAAGCCCGCCGGCAGGTACTGCATGAAGGTGGCGATGGTCGGCATCGGCCAGCCGCCGGTGGCCGGGTTGATATAGCGCAGCTTGACGCCGTCCCAGGCATCGAGCTCACCGTTGCGATAGAGCTGGTCCAGCGCCTCGCGCGAGCGCTCGTACGGGTAGCTGAAGACCGGTGAAGTGGGATCGGTCACGCGGTGCCGCACCGGCACCATGTTGTGCCCGAAGCGGGCAAAGCTGTCGCCCTCGACGCGGGTCACGGGCTGCTGGGCTTCCGGGTAGTTCTCGGCAAAGCCGGCATCGAACTGCTGCACCAGCGGGATATCCAGCCCGTCCAGCCACACCACCGGCTCGCCGCCGTCTTCGACGGCAGGGTTGCCATGGTCATGCCAGGTCCACGACGGCGTGATGATGAAGTCGCCGGGGTGCATGGTGGTGCGCTCGCCGTTGACCGCGGTCCAGGCACCCTTGCCTTCCACGATAAAGCGCAGCGCCGATTGGGTATGCCGGTGGCTGGGGGCGATCTCGCCCGGCAGGATCAGCTGCAGGCCGGCGTACAGCGTGGAGGTGATGCTCGACTTGCCCGGGATGCCCGGGTTCTCCAGCACCAGCACGCGGCGCACCGCTTCTTCGGCGCTGATGACGCCGCCGGCCTGCATCACCAGCGGGCGGATCTGCGCGTACTTCCAGATGGCGGGAACGATCTGCGGCCGCGGTTGCGGCGGCACCAGCGCGTGCAGCGACTCCCACAACGGGGTCATGTGGCTGCGGCCGATTTCTTCGTAATAGGCCACGCGGGCCGGGTCTGGGGTGTGTTCGGACATGCTGTCTCCGTAACTTTATGCAGGGCTTTGGGAGCGCTTTTGTGGGTGCGTGTCATCGCTCGCACCGTCTTGTTGTTGTTATACGCGCCGCCCTATAAGATTTGAAATGAACTTTTCATCTTATCGATACGATTTTTTATATAGGTAGCCCCATGGACTGGACCCAGAGATTGCGGCTGCGCAACCTGCAGATGCTGCTGAGCCTGGCCGAGACCGGCAATATGAGCCAGTCGGCGGCCATGCTGAACACGACCCAGCCGGGCCTTTCCAAATGGCTGAAGGACCTGGAGGACGATATCGGGCTGCCACTGTTCGAGCGCCAGGCGCGCGGGCTGCGGCCCACGCCCTACGGCGAGTCGCTGATCGAGCACGCACGCCGGATCGAGGCCCAACTGGATACCGCGCGCGACGACCTGCAGGCCATGCGCGACGGCGGCAGCGGGATTGTGGTGGTGGGTACGTCGGGCGCGTCGTCGGCGGATACCGTGCCGCTGGCAGCGCTGCAATTGCTGCAGCAGATGCCCCGCGCCAGCGTGCGGCTGGTGGAAACGACCATGGACCGGCTGATGAGCCAGCTGGCACACAGCGAGCTGGATATCGTAGTGGGCCGCTCGGCCCCCGAACTGCAGGACGCCCACATGCGCACCGAATCGCTCTACATGGAGCCGATCCACTTCGTCGCCCGGCCCCGCCATCCGCTGCTGCAGGGCGCCGGCATCGGCTGGGACGACCTGTATCGCTACCGCTGGGTGGTGTGGCCGCGCGGCACGCCGATCCGCAATGCGCTGGAAGGCGCGCTGGCCAGCGCCGAGCGTGCCCTGCCGGCCGATTGCGTGGAGAGCAATTCCACCGTGCTGAATCTCACGCTACTCAACAACAGCGACATGATCGGCCTGGCCTCGCACCGCACCGCGCGCCGGCTGGAAGAGCTGGGCGCGTTGCGCATCGTGCCGCTGCGGCTGGCGGGGTTCGGCTCGGTGTCGATGTACTGGCGTGACGACGCGCAGTCGCGCGCGGCGGTCATGGCCATGCTGGATTGCCTGCGGCGGGCGGCGGGGGCGCCGCAGGACTAGGTGCTGCTCAGAAGCGATGCCGCACCCCCACCGCCACGGCCGTCATGCTGCGATGCCCGCTGCCGAGGAAATACCCGTTGGCAAAGCTCACCGCCGAGGTATCGAAGTTGATGCCGGCATGCTGGACATAGGCCGTCGTCAGATAGACATCGGTACGCTTTGACAGGCTGTAGTCGGCGATGAAGCTCAGCTGCCAGGGGTTCTTCACGTTGCTGCCGGCAAGCGCCTTGACGTCGTCGTAGTAGTACGCGAGCGTCAGGTCCAGACTGGAGGTGGCGCGGTAGTTGATGCCGGCCCAGTAGTAATCGTCGCGCACGACGGTCGTGCCGTTGGCCGCCTTGTTGAGCCCCCAGCGATAGCCCCCCATCAGCTTGACCGGGCCTGCGCGATAGCTGACCGCGGCCCCGGCCTTGCGGAAATTGCCGATGGCCCCGCCAGTGCCCAGCGTCGGGTTGTAGCGGTTGAACGCCAGCGCCGCGCCGAAACCGCCGGCAAAGTAGTTGAGGCCGGCGCCATAGCCCGTATCACGGCGCGATTGCCCCGCGACCTCGCCTGCGCCGAACACGCTGTTGCCGAACGAATAGTTGCCGATGGCAGTAACCGCGCCGAACGTGCCCGTGTACTTCACGTTATTGTCCGAGCGGAAGTCCAGGCCAAGCTGGGCCGCGATCGGCTCGTACTGCGTCGAATAACCGCTTGGCGAGAAGTTCGAGAATGCATCGAAGATCGACGTGTACTGGCGCCCGAAGGTCAGCCGGCCGGCGCGCTCGCTCAGCAGGCCGACAAAGGCCTGGCGACCGAACAACCGGCCGGATTGCGTCTGCCGGCCATCGTCGATGCCGAAGCCGCTCTCCAGCACAAATACGGCCTTGAGGCTGCCGCCCAGGTCCTCGGTACCGCGCAGCCCCCAGCGTGAGCCGGACAAGCCGCCGGAGCCCAGCGCCACGCGGCTGTGCCCCGGGCCGGGGAAGCCCGGCTGCGTCGGCAGCATCGTCGACAGGTGATTGACGTACTCGATGTTGGCATCGGCCACGCCATACAGCGTCACGTTCGCCTGCGCCGTGCAGGCCAGCATGGCCAGTGCTGCCGGCAGCATCAGCTTCTCAAGCCTGATTTTCATGGTCTCTCCATCCTGCTTCGTTGTGGTTGGTCGTCGCCACGGCGAAGGTGCCGATGGCTGGATTGCGGACTGCGCAGCCCGCAAGCGCGCAGCTGTCCTGCGCACGCCCTGGCGGCGTGCGTGAGAGGCAGATCGGGGGAATCTGCCGGCCCCTGCCGGCGTGGCTCAGCGGCTGACCGCGCGATGGATCGCGAGCGCCGCGGCCACCATGGCCTCGGCGGATTCCAGCGCCCGGGCCGGATCGTCGCGCTTGCGCACCCCGGCCGCGCTGGTCGCACGCGCGGCGCCGTCCGGGCTGGCGGAGAACTTCACCACCGTCAGCCCCCTGGCCGGGTTGATATAGATCTTCTGTCCGAAGCGCCCGCTGGCCTCGATGCTGCCGTCGCCGTCGTTGCGCTGGAACCAGTAGTTGCGGTAGCCATAGCCGTCGCGGCCCGGCATGGTGTTGCCGCGCGCAAAGCGGGCCTGGTTGCCGGCCGGCTGCAGCGCAATGCGCACCGCCGCCGGCGAGATCCCGCCCGAGGCGTCGCCCGCGGCCGCCCGGCGCACCGCCTCGGCAAAGCGGGCGGCGTCGCGCAGCGTGGAATTCATGCCGCCGCTGGCCATTTCCGTGCCCTGGCGGTCCACCTGGGTGTAGGCATCATCGTCGGCAAAGCGGGACCACAGCCGCTCAGTCACCAGCTGCGCCCAGCTCTTGCCGGTGATGCGCCGCAGCGCCCATGCCACCGCTTCCGGCGAGCCGTTCTGGTAGTACCAGACGCCGCCATCGTCGCGCCCGCCGGTGGCGTGGACGACCTTGAGGAAGTCATAGATGGTGTCCGGCGCATCCGCCCTGCGCGGCACGATCCCCACCGCCCCGAACAGCCCCAGGTCCGGCGGCAGCCCCTCCGGGTAGCCCACCGGCACCTCCATATCCAGGTTCTGCTGTACCGTGGCCTCGCCGAACGGATTGCCGGCCAGTTCCGGCACATACTGCGCCAGCCGGGCCTGCGGATCGAGCTTGCCCTCTTCGGCCAGCATGGCGGCCAGCAGCCCGGTGACGGACTTGGTCATCGAGGCCCAGATATGCGGCTGGTAAGGACCAAAGCCAGCGAGGTAGCGCTCATAGACGACCTTGCCCTGGTGCAGCACGATAAAGCCGTCGGTATGGGTGTCGCGCAGGTAGTCGGCCAGTCGGACAGTTTTGCCCGCCACGGCAAACGTGGTGCCATCCAGTTCCGTACCGGGCTGGCCGGCCAGGCCCAGCGGCTGGCTGGCATGCCGGATGCCCGCCGTTGGCGACATCTCGCGCGCATGCCGGAACGCCCAGCGCATATACGGCGGACGCAGCCCGCTGCCGCGGCTGACTTGCTTGTCGTGCGGCGGCGGAAAGCCTTGCATGACCTCGTCCTCGGCAACGGCCAAAGGCTGGCCGGTGCCCTGCGCCAGCGCAACGCTCATCGGCGCCACCAGCAGCGCCACGGCCAACCACGCCCGGCTGCGTCCGAATCCCGTCCTGCGCGTCACTGTTTGCATGCTGTCTCCATTCCTGTCCAGGCGCTTGCACGCACGGTGCGCCGCCTTGTATGCATGAGGTACAAGCCTGCATGGTGCAGGCCGCGGGCGCCATCTTGGCGGACGCGGATCCTGACCACAATGATGCGTTCGGAATAGAGCCATAACCCGGTGGAATGTCAGGCACCGAAGCCGCATAATGGCGAAACCCTTCCTCTCCGATGTCTGCCATGCAGCTTCCCGACGCCCGCGTCCGCGACCTGCTCCGCCATCCGGGGCGCTTTGCCTGGCACACGCTCAGGCAGTTCCGCGCCAACCAGGGCCTGCTGCTGGCCGGCGCGGTGGCCTACTACGCGCTGCTGTCGATCGTGCCGCTGCTGATCCTGATGATCATTGCCCTGTCGCACGTGATCGGACCAGACCTGCTGTTGTCCACGCTAGCGCGCTACCTGGAGTGGGTGGTGCCGGGGCAGTCCAGGGCCCTGATCTCCGAGCTTGCCGCCTTCCTGCGCAATCGCGGCACGATCGGCTGGGTGCTGCTGGGCACCATGCTGTTTTTCAGTTCGCTCGCCTTCACCGTGCTGGAGAATGCCATGTCGGTGATCTTCGAGCACCGCGTGGCGATCCGGCGCCGGCATTTCCTGGTCTCGGCGCTACTGCCCTATTGCTACATTGCGGTACTGAGCGTGGGCCTGCTGCTGGTCACGGTGGTGTCAGGCGGCCTGCTGGCCATCGGCGAACGGCATGTGGAAGTGCTGGGCCGCGACTGGTCGCTGGGCCGGCTCTCGACCGGCCTGCTCTACCTGCTCGGCTTCATTGGCGAGGTGCTGATGCTGACTTCGATCTACATGGTGATGCCGGTTGGCAGGCTGTCGCTGCGGCATGCGCTGAGCGGCGCGTTGATCGCGGCCGTGCTGTGGGAAATCTCCCGCCATGTGCTGGCGTGGTACTTCACCACGTTGTCGCAAGTGAGCCGGGTCTATGGTTCGCTGACCACGGCGATCGTGGTGCTGCTGAGCCTGGAGATTGCGGCGACCTTGCTGCTGCTGGGGGCGCAGGTGATCGCGGAGTTCGAGCGTGGCGGCTGGGAAGGCAGGCCAGCGCAAGCGGAACCGGAAGAATTCCACACCTGAGCGGCACCATCCGACATCGCCATGTGGTTCCGGCAGGGCGGCGTCGATAAAGGCCGACAACGGAACCTCGCCCTTGCATGCGGCCAGCACCGCGGCACGCGGCGCGATGCCGTCGACCGTGGCGGCAGCCATTGCCAGCGCATCCGCATCGGCAAGGTCTGCCTTGGTCAGCACCACCACCGAGGCCCCCGCGATCTGCTGCCGCACCATGTCGCCCACCAGCGGATCGTGCAGGCTGTGGCCGACCTCGGTCACGTCCACGGCCACCACCACGGCACTGAGCGCAAAGGCCCGATCCAGCAAGCCGACCTGCGCAATGCGCTGCGGGTCCGAGACACCGCTGGCCTCGATCACCAGCAGGTCGGGCCATGCCGTGCCCGACCGGAACTCAGCATCCCTGCCAGGAGGGGCGAAAGCCGGGGCCGCCGCGCAGAATCACACTACGGCGATGTGCCTGTCGGCCTATTCCGTCGTCACCGAAGTAGAACTATCGTGGCATCGCAGAATAGGCCTGCGGTTTTGATTGACGTCCATGGCGGCGTCATACTCCATGATTCGGGCCGTCTCATAGCACACGTCTGCGCCCAAGAATCTTTCCAGCAGATAGAGAGTGAGGTCGATTCCGAGTGTCACCCCGCCGCCCGTGACAATCTCCCCCTCATCCACGACAACAGCCTCGACGACTTCTGTGTCAGGACACTGTCTGGCGAGCGTCTCCAAGGGACACTCTTCGGGCCCTGTAACAGGAGCTTTCGTCGTGGCGGCCTTGCCGGCAAGCAGCCCGGTGGCTCCTACAATCAATGCGCCCGTGCAAACGCTCGCGACAGTCTCACTATTGGCATGACGTTGACGGATAAAGGCCAGCATCGATTCGTTCTTCACCTGCACTCGCCACCCAGGACCACCGGTAATGATCACGACATCAGCCGCCGGGGCATTTGCAAAGGAATAGTCGGCCTCAACCCTGAGTCCGTTCTGAAGCTCCACCATCCCGCCCTTCTCGGACACGGTGAAGTACGAGAGCCTGTCCGTCACGCGCTTTGCCATCGACAGCGTGCCGATGACGGCGAGCTCAATAGGTTCGATGTGGTTGTACAAAACGACTGCCACGCGCATCTTGTTGCCTCCTTCCAAGGAAATTTTCGAACACGGATCCGCCCGTGTCCGCTGGTCAACTGACGCGCGGGACGCGTACTTATACGCTTCCAACGCTCGTCGGTTCTGTTACTACAACGATCGCTTGGGCGTCGCCCTCCAAAGCTCGCCCGCGATGGGGTGTGCTTGATTCGAAATACAAGCTGTCGCCCGCTTCGAGCTCGTAGCGCAGAAGCTTGCCTCTTACCTTGAACTCAAACTCCACTTTTCCCGAAAGCAAAAAGACAAACTCTTCGCCCGGATGCTCGAAAAAGTAATCAAGGTTGATTTCAGAAGGGAAGGTAAACATAAACGGGTCCATGTACTTGGCGTGCTTCTTATGCGCAAGACTCACATAGTCGTACCCGTAGGCACTCCCTCCCCGGACTACGGGCTTCCTCTCCCAGTGATGGACAACTGAGACTGGTGAATCAACGTCATCGTTTGATGCTGATCCGGGTTGTTCGGGATCCAGAAAGAAGTAACTCAATTCCAATCCCATCGCGCGCGCGATGCGCGCTAACGATGCAATTGGGGGAGCCTTTTTTCCATTCTCAATTTTCGACAAATACCCCTTCGTGAATCCGGACTGTTCCGCCAGCGCTTCCAGCGTCAGCCCCTGCTCAATCCGGGCATGCCGCAACCGTTGGCAAACGGCTTCCTCATCTTCCGAGGGGGAAGAAGTGGAATCATGATCCTGTCGAGGTGCTCCCTCAGACTGCAGGGGGCTGCGGTGTCGCTCCAGAGATTTTGCCGCCATGCTTGCAATTTCCGTTCGCCTATAAGGTAGGGATTGGGAAACTTCGAAAGTTTCCCGCGAAGAAGATTGTAAGCGCTTCTAGCCGACGTATCACCCAAAAATGTAGCTTATCGTGCCCATATGTGCGCACCTGACCGCGGAGACTCCACGAATCACTGCCTACGATTCATAGAGGTTGTCTCGATAAGTTTCCGGGCTGCAAACAGTCGCAATGAAGGTGACGACACCCAAGACGGCGATCATGATGGCCACGCCAACGAAATGCCCTTGCTGCGCCAGCAATGCCGTTGCAAGCATGGGTGCAAGGCCGCCGCCAATCCCCGCCGCCACCTGGCATCCCAGCGACGACCCGCTGTATCGAACTCTCGTTCCGAAGAGCTCCGGCAGTAAGGCAGCTTGCGGCCCATACATCGAGCCATGCCCAAGGTTCATGCAAATCGCAATAGTCAGCGCGATGATGGTTGGATTAGCAGTCTGGATCCCGAGGAACAAGGGGTATGCGGCCGCGATGGTAAAAAGAGAGCCCAGGAAGTACAGCGTCCGGCGACCCCAACGGTCCGAGAGCCACCCGAACAACGGGATAGTAATCAACTCCAGCGCAGCGCCAAGTAACACACCATCCAGAATAGTGGCCTTTGGAATGTGCAACACCGTAGTGCCGTACACCACCACAAATACCGTGAGGATATAGACCCAGGCGACCTCGCAAACCTTCAGCCCAATGCTGATCAGTAGGTTGCGCCTATGCTTTTCCAGCACCTCCAGAAGAGGGATCTTGGGCGGCTGTTCGCTGTCTGCTGCCGCAGCCTCGAAAACAGGGGATTCCGTGACCTTTAGTCGGATGTAGAAGCCAAGAAGGACAAGAACCGAACTGAGCAAGAACGGGATACGCCAGCCCCAGGAAAGAAAATCGGCATCGGGCATGCGGCTCAGGTAGGCAAATATGCCAGTCGAGGCGAGCATTCCAAGTGGAAAGCCCATCTGAACCAGGCTCCCGAAGAACCCACGCTTGTTACGCGGCGAGTGCTCGATGACCATAAGCGCCGCACCACCCCACTCACCGCCAATGCCAATCCCTTGAATCACGCGCAAAAGGATCAGGAGAGTTGGCGCCCAAACGCCAATTTGTGCGTACGTCGGCAGCAAACCGATCGCAAACGTTCCTCCACCCATAAGGAACATTGTGGTCATGAGCATGGTTTTGCGACCAATCTTATCGCCGAAGTGGCCGAAGACTACGCCCCCCAATGGACGAGCAATGAAGCCCACCGCGAATGACCCGAGCGAAGCAAGCGTGCCCATCAGGGGATCCAGCGAAGGAAAGAAGAGCTTGTTGAATACAAGCGCCGCGGCGGTTCCGTAGAGCAAGAAGTCATACCACTCAACCATCGTGCCGATGACACTGGCCAACACCACCTTGCTCATGCTGTTACTAGCACCCGCTTGATGCGCGGCTTGAGATACCCCCGCCAATCGATCAGGGTCCGAAAAAGCGTCCATGAATGTCTCCTGTTTCCTATTTCCCGTCCTGCGGGCTTGTTTCATAGAACTGCGGCTGGATAGTACACCAACAGGAAACTTTTTCAAGACAAAGAGGGTAAACTAGGAAACTTAAGGGATGTTATAGTCGCTTTACGAGATAGAGACGCTGTTTTTGTTGACCTTTGGGAAACATGGAACTACATTGCCGTCCGTGCGGCATCGCATCTTCCACTGCACCGTGCATATCCTTTAGGTCACACAGGAGACGAACCATGACCGACTTCTCTGAAAACAAACACTTCGCTGAGCGCCTGAAAGGCAAGCTGGACCCCACTCCCGGAGGGTCTGTATACGTGGACCCGAACACCATCGAATGGGAGCCTTCTCAGTTCGAGAAAATCTCCATGAAGGTGCTGTACCGCAACGACGAAGCAGGTGAGATGACGGTTCTCCTGAAATGGGAACCTGGTGCAGTACTTCCCTTCCATAAACACCCCGAAATCGAGCAAAGCTACGTGCTCGAAGGCTCGTTCTACGATCACGACGGCATTTGTCGCGCTGGCCAGTTCGTGTGGCGCCAACCTGGTTCGTTGCACGAAACCCACTCCGACGAGGGCTGCCTGCTCCTCGCCGTCTACCGTAAGCCGAACGTCTTTTTTGGGACCGCGGGTTTTCGCAAGACTTCCTGACAACCGGGCGGATTAGTAAAAGAGCTGCGGACTCTCCGCAGCTCTTTGAAGGAGCAGATCATGGCGTACGTAGTTACCGAGCCTTGTATCAACTGCCGCTACGGGGAGTGTGTAGAGGTCTGCCCCGTAGAGGCGTTTCATCAGGGACCGAACTTCATGGCAATTGATCCTGAAGTCTGCATAAACTGCTCGATATGCGAGATGGTCTGTCCGGTTACGGCGATCAAGAGCGAGTACGACCTCAAAGAAGATGAACGAGCGTTCATCGAAATCAATCGCCGCTTAGCCTATACATGGCCAGTTGTAAAGATTGGCGAAGGCCCTCTGCCCGAGGCTGCAGCCTGGGCCTCGCGCAACGATAAGGCCCACTTCTTAAAGTGAACCCTGGTATAAGGTCCCCACCCTGATCACAGCAACCATGGAGAACTCCGCATAGGGGGCCAGCCTCTGCCTCACGGAAAGTCATAGTGTCTTAATATTTTCGGACGGTGAGGATGCGCGTGGAAGTATGCGCGGCCAAACGGGAAGTCCTTGCACCTGGATTCCCTATGGTTCGACCAGGCTCTGGTCAGTTCAGATGGCGCGCCATGTAGTGAGAACGAGCCCCGAACCTACGCAGCAAACTTCAGGACAATTGTGTCTCACGAACGAGACTGTCGACTGGGGTCAAGCTGAAGCCATGGCGAGCGAAGAAGCCGAAATGCTCGTTTGTCAGCACCGTCGCACTTAAGCAGCCGCCGACACGTGCCCTCATCAGTAATGCGCTGGCTATGTAGGTGGCAAAATGGCGTCCGCGAAATGCCGGTAGCACCGCAACAGTATGGATCGCGAAGGTGACCCAAGGCGCGACAAACCTCCTCAGCCAGCCATGCATCGACGTCTGCTCTGCGCCAACGCAGCGGGAAGTTATGCCCAAGATGTGCCGGAGCCGGCAAACTTTGGGGTCGAGTCCGAGCGCGGCGAAGGATGGCCGAAGTGCCGATGCCGCCCGATCCACGCCGCTGCGGCCGCTATGGCATTGCACGCATGGCGGCGCGTTCGCTGTCGCCGGCGCTGGAGGTGCTCTACGGGTTCACGCGCGAACACTGGAAGGAGCTGTCGTCCGAAGCTGACGGTGCCAACGCGCGCCGCTGAACCTGCCCCTTGCCGCGCGCTGTTGTATGCTCCGCCCTGAACCATCGCCCGTGTCCCGCATGACCGAATCCACGCCAGACCGCCCTCGCCGCATCACCATCCACGACGTCGCCCGCGCCGCCGGCGTGTCGCTGACCACGGTGTCGCACGCGCTGAACGACCGCGGCGTGCTGGACCCGGCCACGCGTGCGCGCGTCAAGCGCGTTGCCGCCGAGCTGGGCTACCGCCCCAGCGTGCGCGCGCAGCGGCTGCAGTCGGGCCGAGCCAACTGCATCGCGCTGTTGTCGTCGATGCCATTCGCGGTGGCGGGCGGCACGTCGCGGCTCGGCTTCATGATGGAGGTGGCGGCGATTGCCGCCGAGGCAGCAATGGGGCGCGGCCTGGGCGTGGTGCTGGTGCCGCCGCTGGAAGGCGCCGGGGGCCTGCTCGATACATTGGATATCGACGGAGCGATCGTGATCGAGCCGATCGCGGGCGACCCGCATATCGCGCGGCTGCGCGAGCGCGGCGTCAGCATCGTGTCGATCGGGCGCGAGCCGCTGACCGACACGCCGGTGCCTTGCATCGACCTGCAATCGGCCGATACCGCCCGGCTGCTGCTGGCGCATTTGCACGGGCACGGGCGCCGGCAGATCGGCCTGATGATCGGCGCCGCGCCGCGCCAGTCGTATGTGGAAACCGAACGCGCTTACCGCGAGTTCACGCAGGCGCTGGGCTTGCCCTGCCATATCGTCAAGGCAGCCGAGGAACACGGCGAAGCCGCGGGCGCCGAGGCCTGCGCGCAATTGCTGGCGCAGATGCCGGCGCTCGATGCGCTGTGCGCGCCGGTGGATGCGTTTGCGGTGGGCGCCATGGCCCACCTGCAAGGGCTGGGCAAGCGCGTGCCCGACGATGTGCTGGTGGTGACGCGCTATGACGGCATCCGCGCCCGCAGCGCGCAGCCGCCGATCACCGCGGTCAACCTGCACCTGGAGCGCGTGGCATCGCTGGCGGTGGAGCTGCTGTTCGCACATCTTTCCGGCGACCGCAGCCGCGACGTGATCACCGGGCCCGCGCCGGAACTGGTGGTGCGGGCATCGTCCACGCCAGACAGCTAGCCGCGCAGCAGCACCACCGCACCGGAGACCAACGCAAACACCAGCACGCCGATGCGCAGCATGCGCTGGTTGATGCGCTTGTGCACCAGGTGGCTGGCCACCATGCCGACGATCAGCACCGGCAGCAGCCCGACAGCATAGAGCACCTGCTCCATGCCGAGCCGGTCGCTCAGCGCCAGCACCACCAGCGAGATCGATTCACCGACCAGGAAGCACAGCGCCACGGTGGCGCGCAGCGTCGCGACCGGCGCATGCTGGTAGGCCAGCGCCAGCGGCGGGCCGCCGACACCGGTTGCGGTCTCGGTCACGCCGGTGATCAGGCCGGTCGAGGCAAAGGTCAGCCGCCCCGGCGTAAAGGCCGGCGCCAGCAATGACACCACCGCTGCGGCAATGGTGCTGCCGCCGACCAGCGCGTTGAGCCATGCCATCGGCATCGCCACCAGCACCCACAGCCCGCCGAAGGTGCCGGCCAGCCGCCCGGCGCTGATCCACCCTGCGCCGCGCAGGTCGATGGCATGGCGTTCGCGCCAGGCGACGTAGGCGTTGAGCGGCAGCATCGCCAGCAGCAGCGCGCCGGGCAGCATTGCCGGCGCGGCCAGCGCCAGCACCGGCACCACGATCAGCGCGAAGCCCATGCCGGTCGCACCCTGGATCAGCGCGCCGGTAAAGACCGCCACGCCGACGCTGAACAACGTCATGTCCATGGTCAGGATGCCTCCGTGCCGCCATGGCGGATTCGGTGCACGTCCGCGGCGTCGTGCAGCTTGCGGATCGGGGCATTGGCGATGGTGTCCTCGGCCATGGCGTGGATCGCCCGCATCAGCGCGCGTGCGTCCCAGTCCGTGGGCCAGCCCTGCCACAGGCGCAGGCTGCCATCGACAAAGACCGCGCGGATCTGGTCGCGGTTGGCCAGGCGCACCAGTTCCCAGGTCAGGTCCCAGGACGGCGTCAGCTCAGGCACGTCCAGGTCGACCAGCAGGAAGTCGGCGCGCTTGCCCGCGGCGATCTCGCCGGTGAGCGCACCCAGGCCCGCCACATCGGCCGCGTCGTGCGTGGCCATGTCGACCCAGCGCCAGCCCGCGCCGCAGGAAGAATCGCCCACGCCGATGCCGAAGGCGAAGCGCTGGGCGGCCTCGGCATAGTCCAGCAGGCGGAAGCCGTCGCTGCGGGTGCCGTCGGTGCCCAGGCCCAGGCGCACGCCGAAGGTAGCCATGGTCTCGGCCGGCGCCACGGCGTTGCCCTTCCAGGCGCTGGCCACGGGGTTGTAGGCCACCGCGGTGCCGGTGTCGACCAGCAAGCGGATCTCATTCGGCGTCACCAGCGTGGCATGCGCCAGCAGCGCCGCAGGGCCCAGTGCGCCGACTGCCGCGAGATGTTCGATCGGACGGCGCCCGCAGGCATTGAGCGAGCGCTCCACCGCCACCAGGTGCTCGTTGGCGTGGGTCTGGAAGATGCGGCCGGACTCGGCGCACAACTGGTAGACGTGGTGCAGCATCGCGTCGGAGGCCACCTCGGGAATCGATGTCGCCAGCGACGGGGCCACCAGCGGATCGCCGGCGTACTTGTCCAGGTGGGCGGCGGCGCGGCGCAGGATCGGCGCGGCGTCGAGCGTTTCCGCGCCGGGCTTGTCGTTGCAGATCAGGCCCAGCACGCAGCGCACGCCGGCATCGGTGACCGCGCGCGCGACCGCGTCCAGCCCGGCGTCGCTGCGCGTGCCGGCATCGACCACGGTGGTGAAGCCGCCGCGCAGCGCTTCCAGCGCTGCCAGCTTGGACGACAGGTACAGGTGCTCCGCTTTCAGGCTGCCTTCCAGCGGCACCCACACGCGCCGGAAGATCTCCGACGGCTCGCCGAACACCAGCGACTTGCCGAACGACTGCGTCAGGTGGTGATGCGTGTCGATCATGCCGGGCATCAGCAGCATGCGCGGCAGCGGCAGGGTCTCCAGCTCGGCGAAGCGCGCAGCAACTTCCGCGGCCGTGCCCACTGCCGTGAAGCGGCCACCCTCCACCACCACCGCGTGGCCGCGTACCGCGCCCTGGCGCAGCAAGGTCCATTCCGGCAGCAGGATGCGCGGCTGCCTGAAGCTGTCCGGCACCAGGGCCGGGTTGGTATCGCCGGGCCAGGCCGGCGTCGAGTCAGAACGATCAGTCATTGCAATTCAGGAAGCAGGGTCAATGCGTGGCGGCGGCATCGTCGCGGGCGACCGGGCCCGCTGCCGCGGCCCGCAGGCCCGTATGGAAAAACAGGAAGTTGAGCAGCGCCGCGGTCATGGCACCCATGGCCACGCCATTGCCCACCAGGATGCGCACGTTGGCCGGCAGGCCGCCATAGATGCCGGGCACCAGGATCGGCAGCAGGCCCACGGCCAGCGCCACGGCCACCACGTACATATTGGCGTGGTCGCGCAGATCCACCTTGCGCAGCATGTCGATGCCCATGGTGCCGACGATGCAGAACACCACCAGCCCGGTGCCGCCGACTACGGCCTCGGGGATCGCGCTGATCAGCGACGACACCGGCACCAGCAGCCCGAACGCCACCAGGATCGCGCCCGACATCGCCGTGACAAAGCGCGAGCGCACGCCGGTGGCACGCACGATGCCGATGTTCTCGCCGCTGGTGATGATCAGCGAGGTGCCGAACATCCCGCCCAGCAGCGAAGTCAGCGCATCGGCGCGGATGGTGCGCGGCACGTCGCGCTGCTGGTCAACCGGCCGGCCCACGGCATCGCTGATCGCCAGCGTCTGGCCGGTGGCCTCCACCATCGAGATCACGGCGAACACCATCAGCGGGATTGCGGCCATCACATCGAAATGCGGCCACCCGAACGGGAACGGCGTGGGCAACGCGAACACCGGCGACATCGACACATGGCCAGGCTGGAACGCGCCGGCCAGCCCGGCCACCAGCGCACCGCCCAGCAGCCCCAGCAGGATCGCCAGCTGCGCCAGCATGCCCGACAGCAGGCGCGATGCCGCCACGGTGCAGGCAATGGTGGCGAACGCCAGCAGCAGGTTGAGCGGGTCCACCGTGCTGCCCGCGGCCGGGTGGCCGGCAACCAGCTTGCCGGATACCTGCGCCAGGTTGATCGCCACCAGCAGCAGCATGGTCCCCACCACCACCGGCGGGAAATAGCGCAGGCAGCGCCGGAACACTGGCAGCACGCAGAAGTAGAAGACGCCGGTCAGGATCACCGCGCCGGCAGCGGTCTGCACGTCGGTCTGCTGCGCGATCAGGATAAACAGCACGATCGGGGCGCCGCCGGGCAGCATCACGAACGGCAGCCGCGCACCGATGCCCCGCTTGCCCAGCGACTGCAACAGCGTGCCGAGGCCGCAGATCACGAAGGTGGCGCTCAGCAGCTGCACCGCCAGCGCTGGCGGGAAGTTCAGCGCCTTGCTCATCAGGAAGACGGACGCGATCGGCGACGCGGCCATGACCAGTACGTGTTGAAGCCCGAAGACAAACAGGCGCCGCCATGGCAGCCGTTCATCCACCGGCGCGGGGGCGGGGTGGGACATGCTTTGCTCCTCGTTTGGTGTGTGGGCGTTGTGCCGGTGGCGCGCAAGCCACCTGCTGCGTCTGTGCGCAATTCGCCTTGGATATTATCGATTTCCGCTAACAAAAACGTTTTTGTAAGTGTAGAGAAACGCAATTCGCGATGCAAGCGGTTTCTCGGCGGAGCGCCTGTGGTCTTCCCCTATATCGATCAGATCGATAAGTGCTAGCAGCAAAACGCGTTTCACAAGTTGATGCCTCGGCCTCAAAGTACCCGCCATAGCGCCTTGCGCGACACAACACGCCCCTGAAGGAGACGCCCCCATGCGAGACAAGAAAAGTCCGGCGGAATCTGCCGACCCCGCCCAGCCGGTGCCTGCCCGGCGCCGCATCGTCCAGGGCGCGGGCCTGCTCGCCCTCGGCGCCACCCCGCTCGGCGCGCTGGCCGCCCAGGCCGCGCGCATCAGCGACGGCGTCACGCTGGCCGACGGCCCCCGCCCGCTGGTGCGCTATCCGGGCAAGCGCCCGCTGGTGCGCGTCAGCACCCGTCCGCCACACCTTGAGACGCCCTTCTCCGCGTTCAACGAGGGGCCGATCACCGCCAACGACGCCTTCTTCGTGCGCTACCACCTGGCCAATATTCCGCTGTCGGTGGATCTCGCCACCTTCCGCCTGACCGTTGGCGGGCACGTCGACAAGCCGCTGAAGCTGTCGCTCGATGAACTGAAGCGGCTGGCCGACCCGGTGGACATCGTCGCCGTGAACCAGTGTTCAGGCAACAGCCGCGGTTTCTCCGAGCCGCGCGTCTTCGGTGCCCAACTTGCCAACGGTGCAATGGGCAATGCGCGCTGGACCGGCGTGCCGCTACGCAAGGTGCTGGAGCACGCGGGCATCAAGGCCGGCGCCAAGGTGGTCACGTTCAACGGGCTGGATACGCCGGTGCTGCCCAGCACGCCGGACTTCCGCAAGTCGCTCGATATCGCCCATGCGATGAACGGCGAGCCGTTGCTGGCCTGGGGCATGAACGGCGAAGACCTGCCGCTGCTCAACGGCTATCCCATCAAGCTGGTGGTGCCGGGCTACTTCGGCACCTACTGGATCAAGCACCTGTCCGAGATCGAGGTGCTGGACCACCCGTTCGAAGGCCATGATGCGTTCTTCATGACCAAGGGCTATCGCGTACCGGATAACGACTGCCAATGCGTGGCGCCGGGCACCCCCGCCAGCAAGACGCGACCGATCTCGACGCTGGCGGTGCGCAGCTTCATCACCAGCGTGGGCGCCGGCGGCGTGCTGCCAGCAGGGCGCACGGTCGAACTGAAAGGCATCGCCTTCGACGGCGGCTCCGGCATCCGCACCGTGGAGGTATCGGTCGACGGCGGGCAAAGCTGGCAGGCCGCCACGCTGGGCCAGGACCTGGGCCGCTTCTCGTTCCGCCCCTGGCAACTGCCGGTGAAGTTCGCGCGCAAAGGCCCAGCGGTCTTGATGGTGCGCGCCACCAGCGTCCAGGGCGAGGTGCAGCCTGCCAAGGCCAACTGGAACCCGGCCGGCTATCGCCGCAACGTCATTGAATCCACGCCGGTCACCATTGCCTGAGGAGCGCGCCATGCATCGATCCATCACCCCCATGCTGCTCGCGCTCGCCCTGCTGGGCGCGGGCAGCGCGTCCGCGGCACCCCAGGACATCAAGCTGCCGGCGGAGAACGTCAAGCTCAAACCCGCCAAGCTGCCCGGCTACGGCATCGCCATGCAGAAATGCGCGATCTGCCATTCGGCCGACTACGTCGCCTACCAGCCGCCCGGCCTGAGCCTGACGCAGTGGACCGGCGAAATGAAGAAAATGCAGCAGGCCTATGGTGCGCCGATCGACGATGGCGAGGTCGAGCAGCTCGGCGCCTATCTCGCGGTGGCCTACGGCTCCGCCAAGATCAAGGATCCGGAGATCGTGGCCATCGCGCAGAAGGCGGGCAAGCCCGCGCCAGCCGCACCCGCAGCCGCCTCAGCGCCTGCCGCCGCGGTGGACGTGCAGGGCCTGCTGGCGAAGAACGCCTGCCTGAGCTGCCACAGCGTGACGCAGAAGGTGGTCGGCCCGGCTTATCACGAAGTAGCCACCCGCTATAAGGACGATGCGCAGGCACAGGCCAGGCTGGAAGCCAGCATCCGCGGCGGCAGCAGCGGCAAATGGGGTTCGGTGCCGATGCCGCCGTTTGCCGGATTGAAGGCGGACGAAGTCAAGGCGTTGGCGGCATACGTGCGGCAGCAATAGTCTCCCCCGCTTCCTCGATCGCAAGGCGCCCCGGCTGATCCCGGGGCGCCTTGCATTTTGCGCTTGCAGTTCCCCGTTGCCTCCCTATACTTAGCCATATGGCTAACCATTGTGCCGAGTTTGCTGACGTGTCCCAGGCTGTCGATATTTCCCCGCTTTCCGACGTGTTCTACGCGCTGGCGGACCCGACCCGCCGTGCCATCGTCAGCGTGCTCGGCCGCGGGCCGGAAACGGTCTCGGCACTGGCGGCACCGTTCACGATGGCGCTGCCCTCGTTCATGAAGCACCTGCAGGTGCTGGAGCGCAGCGGCCTGATCCGCTCGCGCAAGACGGGGCGCGTGCGCACTTGCGAACTGGTACCGCAACCGCTGTCAGACGCGCAGCAATGGCTGGCCGACCAGCGCGCCATGTGGGAGGCCCGTACCGACCGCCTGGCCGCCTTTGTCGAAGCCCTTCATCAGGAGGAACAGTCAGATGCCGAATGAAAACGACGCCAGCCCTGAAAGCCAGGACCTGGTCATCTCGCGCCTGCTCAAGGCCCCGCGTGCCAAGGTCTGGCGTGCATGGAGCGATCCCAAGCTGCTCAAGGAATGGTGGTGCCCCAAACCCTGGACCACCGAGGTCCTGGCCTTCGACATGCGCCCCGGCGGTGCCTTCCATACGCTCATGAAAGGCCCGGACGGCGGCGTCAGCGACAACCCGGGATGCTTCCTCGAGATCGTGCCGATGGAGAAGATCGTCTCCACCTCGGCCCTGGTGGCCGGCTATCGGCCCAACAAGCCGTGGCTGTCGATGACCGCGGTCATCACCATGGCTGACGAGGGTGACGGCACCCGCTACATTGCGCGCGTGATGCATCCGGATGAGGCCACGCGCAAGCAGCATGAGGAGCTGGGGTTCTATGAAGGCTGGGACACCTGCATTACGCAGCTGGATGAGTTTGCGCAGCAGTTGAAGTAAGGCGGCTTCAAGTAAGGCCGGCTTTGGCGATGCCTTCGGCACGCTGCGGGTTCGCTCCCTTCTCCCGCTTGCGGGAGAAGGGAGCGTATGCGAGAGGTGGCAGCCTGGTTCGGATCTCTCAGTAGAGTGGGCGGCTTGGCGTTTTCAGAACCGATGCCGCAACCCCACGCTCACCGACTTCGCATCATCCCCGCTACCCGGATCGATCACGATGCTGTTGTTGCTCACGCTGCCGCCGGGGCTGTTATGCACCAGCACCGCCCGCACATAGGCCGTGGTGCGCTTGCTCAGGTCATGGTCCCACCCCAGCGTCACCGCCAGCGGCCGCTGGCCGCCGCCCAGGATCTGGCGCTTGAGTGCGGCGGCCTTGAAGGTGTCGCGCTGCGTCACGTTCCAGCTGAAGGTCACGCCGTAGTGGCGTGCCGAGCGGGTCTCGGGCCGGTCGCTGCTGGCGGCGCTGTACAGCAGGCCGATCTCGACCGGCTTGAAGCGATAGGAGCCGCCGACGAAATGGTTGGAAGTCAGCGTCGGCTCCACCGGCACGTTGGCGCCCGTATACATCCCCTGGTAGGCATAGAACGCGTACACGTTGCCGGCCTCGTAGGTCGCATTCATGCCGAAGTTCAGCCCTGAGCGCGCCGACCCCGGCACCTCGCCGGGCGCCACCGCGGCGCCAAAGGAAAAGCCGCCCCAATTGGGCGAGAAGTACTGCACCGCGTTGTCGAAGCGGGCGCCGTAGGCCACGTGCCCGGTGCCCTGCGATGCGGTCGCGCTCAGCAGGTTGAATGGCGACACCGCGCCATTGAGCAGGAACGGATCCAGCCGCAGCAGCGCATAGAACGACGGCGTGTACTGCCGCCCCAGTCGGAACTCGCCCCAGTTGCCCGACAGGCCCAGATAGGCCTGCCGCCCGAACAGCCGGTTGTTGCCGAAGAACTCCGTGCCGTTGTCGATATTGAAGCCCGACTCGACCAGGAAGTTGGCCTTGAGCCCGCCGCCCAGGTCCTCGATGCCGCGGATGCCCCAGCGCGACGCAGCCTGCTGGCCTTCGCGCATGCGCACCACGCTTTCCGAGCCCCTGGCGTATTCGATCGATGCATCGACCACGCCGAACAGCTGCATCGTGCCGGCCAGGGCATTGCCCGCGGCCAGCGCCGCGCCCATCACCATCCACTGTCTTACCTTCACGCTGCCTGTCTCCCGTTTCTTGTTGTTGTGGTCCAGCCTTACTTCGCCTGCAGCCCCGCCACCTTCACCACCTCGCCCCACGCGGCCAGGTCGGCGCTGACCAGCTTGCCCAGGTCGGCCGGGCTCGACGGCGCGGCCGGCTGCAGGTTCATGGCGGTGAATTTCTCGCGGTCGCCCGGCGTCTGCAGGATGCGGTTCACCTCGGCGTTCAGCCGGTTGACGATCGGCGCGGGCAGGCCCTTGGGGCCGAAGATCGCGACCCAGCTGGCTTGCTGGAAGGGCACACCCTGCTGCGACATGGTCGGCACGTCCGGCGCCGTCAGCAGGCGCTCCGGACCGGAGACCGCAATGCCCCGGATGCGGCCGGACTTCAGGTGCGGGACCGACGAGATGGCGTCGGTAATGCCGATGGTGACGTGGCCCGCGGCCAGGTCGTTGCTGCACTGGGTGGCGGTCTTGTAGGGGATATGGCGCAGGTGGATGCCGGTCTTGGCCTTCAGGTATTCCATGGCCAGGTGGCCGCCCGAGCCCACGCCCCATGAGCAGTACGCCAGTTCCGTCTTGCTGGCCCTGGCGTAGGCAATCAGCTCCTGCAGGTTGTGCACCGGCACATTGGCGCTGACCGCCAGCAGGTTGCCGCCGGGCTGGCTGGGGCGTGCGATGGGGGTGAAGTCCTTGATCGGGTCATAGGGCAGCGACGGCGTGGTCCACGGGTTCACCGTCATGGTCGCGGCGTAGGTGAACAGCAGCGTGTAGCCGTCAGGCGCGGCGCGCGCCACGGTCTCGTTGGCGATGATGCCGTTGGCGCCGGGGCGGTTGTCGACCACCACCGGCTGCTTGAGCGCAGCGGTCAGGCGCTCGGCCACCAGCCGTGCAGTCTGGTCGGTGACGGTGCCTGCGCCCGAGGGCAGCACCATGCGGATGGGCTTGCTGGGGTACGGGGCCTCGGCGTGCGCGCTGACCGCGCCCGCCAGGGCCAGCGCCGCGGCCAGGGCCGCTGTGCGCGTGGCACAGGCCCTGCGGGCGCCAGTGTGCTGGCTGCTCATATTTGCTGTCTCCGTTGCGGTGCATTGGCCGCGCATGCCGGTGCGTTGCCGGCCTGTCATGGGTGGGCGCACCGGGCAGCGGCCCGGGCGCCCTGGCTGAACCGGCTCAGGCTTGCGCCTGCGCCGCGTGATCGAGTGCCGCCAGCCGTTCGTAGTGCCAGTCGGCATCGCCGAACAAGTTGGCGTGGGCGGCCAGGCGCTTGTAGCAGTGGCCGATTTCCATCTCGTCGGTCATGCCCACCGCACCGTGCAGCTGCACCACGTCTTCGCCGAGCGCACGCCCGGCGTCCGAGACAAAGGCCTTGGCATGCGATACCGCACGCATGCGCGCCACCGCATCGCCATGCAGGGCGTTGGCCGCCAGCTCGGTGATGGCGCGTGCCTGTTCGACGCTGACATAGAGGTCCACCAGCCGGTGCCGGATCACCTGGTTGGCCGTCAGCGGGCGGCCGAACTGCTCGCGCGTCACCAGGTAGTCGCGGGTCAGGTCGAACGCGCGCGACATGGTGCCCACGGCTTCGGCGCAGGCCATCACGGTGGCCTGGTCGATGGCGGCTTCCACCAGCGGCCAGGCGCCGTCCACCGGGCCGATGCGCGCGCTGTCCGGCACGGTCGCGCGGCGCAGCGTCACGCTGGCGGTCTGGCGGCCGTCGTAGGTCGGCAGCGCATCGACGCTGATGCCGCGCGTGTCGGCCGGCACCGCGAACAGCGTCAGGCCGCTGCGGTCGCGGCGCTGGCCGCCGGTACGCGCCAGCACCAGCAGCACGGCGGCGCTGCCGCCGCCCAGCACCAGGGTCTTGCGGCCGTCCAGCGTCCATTGCCCCGGGTCATGCTGTTGCGCGGTGGTGCCGATATCGAAGGCGTCATAGCGTCCCTGCGCTTCCCATGCGGCCAGCGCCAGCATGGCGCCACCCTCGGCCATCGCCGCCGCGATCGCGGCGTGGGCGGGATCGCCGCAGGCGGCCAGCAGCGGCGCGCAAAGCGCGGCATTGGCCAGCCAGGGCTCGGCGGGCTGGGCGCGGCCCAGTTCCTCGGCGAGCAGGGCCTGGTCCGCGCTGTCGCCCAGGCCGCCGCAGGCTTCGGGCAGACCCACGGCCAGCCAGCCCATTTCGGCAAACGCCTGCCAGTGCTTGCGCGAGAAGCCGTCGGGCTCGGCCAGCGCCGCGCGGCGCTGCTCGAAGCCGTAGCCGCGCTCGACATAGCGCCGCACGCTTTCCTTCAGCATGCGGCGATCGTCTGTTGAATCGCTCATGTGTTTTGTTCCTTGTCCTGGGTTGCGGGCGCTGTTGCGGGCACGATTGGGGGCATTACAGGCCCAGCACCTGCTTGGCCAGCAGCTCGTGCTGGATCTCGCTGGAGCCGCCGGCGATGGTGTAGCCGCGGGTGACGAAGCGGCGCGCCGATGCCGCCGCGGCGTACGCCGACTGGCCCGCTTGCGGCACGGCGGGCTCGAAGTGCGCGGCGCGGTCATAGGCCAGCGTGTCCGGCCCCAGCGCATCGACCGCCAGGTTCTCGATGTCCTGGATCAGCCGGCTGCCCAGCAGCTTGAGCATGCCGGTCTCCGGCCCCAGCGTTTCGCCGGCGCGCGCCCGCTTGCGAAAACGCAGCACGGTTGCCGCCAGCGCTTCGAGCCGCACCTCCAGCGCGCGCATCCGGCGTGCAAACCAAGGGCGCTGCGACAGCGGCTGGCCGCCCTCCTCCAGCTCTTCGCCGATGGCGCGCACCTTGGCCAGGCGGCGGCGGTTCTCCGCCACGCGCGCCAGGTTCAGCCGCTCATGTTCGAGCAGGGACTTGGCGATGGTCCAGCCAGCGTTCTCTTCGCCGACCAGGTTCTCCACCGGCACTTCCACCTCGTCGAGGAACACCTGGTTGAACAGGTGCCATCCATGGATGCCCACCAGCGGCCGCACGCTGACGCCGGGGCTGCGCATGTCGATCAGCAGGAAGCTGATGCCCTGCTGCGCGCGCGCCTCGGTATCGGTGCGCACCAGGCAGAAGATCCAGTCCGCGTACTGCGCGTAGGACGTCCAGATCTTGCTGCCGCTGACCACGTAGACCTCGGTGCCGTCGGGCCGCGTCTTGCGCACCGCGCGCGTCTTCAGCGAAGCCAGGTCGGAGCCGGAGTTCGGTTCGGAATAGCCCTGGCACCACCAGTGCTCCTGGTTCAGGATGCGCGGCAGGAAGTACTGCTGCTGCGCCGGCGTGCCGTAGCGGATCAGGATCGGGCCGATCATCTCGAAGGTGATGCCGCCGCTCTCGGGCGCGTGCGCCAGCACCAGTTCTTCCTGGAATACGGCACGGCGCTCGGCGCTCCAGTTGCAGCCCTGCCATTCAGGCGGCCAGTGCGGCGCCAGCCAGCCGCGTTCGGCCAGCCGGTGCTGCCAGTCGACCAGCTCTTGCTTGCTGACTTCCAGTCCGAGGCGGACTTTCTCGCGCACGGCATGGGGCAGCGACCGGGCGACGAACTCGCGTACCTCGCGGCGGAAATCCTGCAGCGACGCGTCGTCGTCGGTGGTGATGGAATCTGTCATGGAAATATCGGTCCTCAGGAATTCTTGTCGCGCGCAGCAGATGCCATGTGCATCGTCGCGGCGCGCATGCCGCCCTTGATCGCGGCCACGCCATCGACCGGAAAGCCGCCGATGGTGGCGGCCAGGCCGCGCGCGCGGTCCAGCACCTCGGCGTCTTCGGCCAGTTCGGTGGCAATGCCCAGGCGCAGCAGCTCCGGCGCGGGCACGCGGTCGCCAAGCAGGCACAGGCGCGCAGCCACAGCCTCGGAATGGCGCAGCGCAAGCCAATCGGCATTGCGCGGCGCGGCCATTCCCAGGCGGATCTCGCCGATCTGCAGGAAGGCCCCGGCGCCGCACACCAGCAGGTCGCCGGCCAGCGCCAGCGCCGCGCCGCCGTTGATGGCATGGCGCTCCAGCGCCACGATCCATGCCTTGCGGCTTTGCAGCAGGCCCAGGTGGACGCGCTCCCAGACCGGCGCAAACACGGCCAGCCCGCCGGGCTCCGCCTGCAGTGCCTGCAGGTCCAGGCCGGAACAGAAGGCGCCGTCGGCGCCGCGCAGCAGCACGGCGCGCACGCTGTCGTCGGCGGCCAGGGTTTCGATGGCGTCGCCCAGCGCGCGCGCCAGCGACATATCGATGGCGTTGCGACGGGCCGGGCGGTTCAGCACCACCTCGGCCCAGCCGGCATGGCGCTGCAGCAGTACGGGGGATTGGGGGGTGTTCATGCGGGCTCCTGCTGGGCTTGTTCCACGCCGATCGCGCCGGCGCGGGCCATGGTGTGAATCTCTGCGGCGCTGAAGCCGAGCCCGGCCAGCACCTCGGCCGTATGCTGGCCGAGCCGCGGCACCGCGGGCGTAGCGCCTGCAGGCAGGCTGGCCATGGTGAACGGCAGTCCGGGCAGGTCCAACTGGCCGCCCTCGCCGTCATCGACTGGCCGCAGGATGCCGCTGGCGCAAACGTCCGCACTCGCTTTGACCTGGTGATAGTCACGCACCACGCCCACCACCACCTGGTGGCGCTCGAGCAGCGCACGGGCGGCGTCGCCGCTCAGGTGACGCATGGCGTCGTGCAGGATGGCCAGCAGCGCCGGGCGGTTCTGCACGCGCAGCGCGTTGCAGGCAAAGCGCGCGTCCTGCGCCAGCGCCGGCTGGCCGATGGCCTCGCACAGGCGCGTCCAGTGCTCGTCGAGATAGGCCGACAGCACGATATGCCCGTCGGCCACCGCGATCACATCCGCGGCCGGCGCGGCCTTGGGCTGGCTGTTGCCGCTGCGCACCGGCAGCGCGCCGGAGCACTCGTACTCGGCCCACAGCTGGGCCTGCATCTGCACGCCGACTGACAACAGCGAGGTCTCGATAGTCTCGCCGGCGCCGGTACGCTCGCGCCGGAACAGCGCCGCCAGGATGGCGTTGCCGGTCGCCAGCGCGGTGGCCGCGTCGATCAGCGCGAAGCCGGCCTTCAGTGGCTGCCCGCCGGCCTCGCCGGTGACGGACATCATGCCGCTCTCGGCCTGCGCGGCAATATCCAGCCCGGGGCGCGTGCGCGACGGCCCGCGCGTGCCGAAGCCGCTGATGGAGGCGTGGATCAGGTCAGGACGCGCCGCGCGCAGCGTGGCGGCGTCCAGCCCCAGCGCTTCCATCACGCCGGCGCGGGTGTTGTGCAGCACCACGTCGCTGGCCAGCGCCAGCCGCCGTGCGGCGTCCAGCCCGCCGGGCGTGCGCAGGTCCAGCGCGATGCCGCGCTTGCCGCGGTTGTAGGCCAGGTACATCGGGCTCTGCGGGCTGGTGCCGTCAAAGCGCCGCGCGCTGTCGCCGCGCAAGGCCTCCACCTTGACCACGTCGGCGCCAAGGTCGGCCAGCATCATGGCCGCGCCCGGCGCCGCGATGAACTGCCCGAACTCCGCCACGCGTATGCCTGCCAGCGGCAGGTCTTGCCGGTTCGCCATGCGATCCACTCCTCGAAGATGCCGGCGCGGCCGGCGGTTTGCGACGATGTGGAGCGATCATGCGATAGCACGGCGCATCACGGCAGATGCCAAAACTGCTTCGGTGCAAACCAGCGGTTAGCACCCTGGGGTTATCCCGAACCCGGCTGAATGCCGCTATGCTGTGCGCCCAGTGCGTCGTTTGAGTGGAGCCAAATCCATGCGTCTGAGCCAAGTCCAGGACTTCATCGCCGTAGCCGAGCACGGCAGCATCCGCGCCGGGGCCCGTGCGCGCGATGTGTCGGCACCGGCACTGACCAAGAGCATCCGCCAGCTCGAAGAGGAGCTGCATGTGCCGCTGCTGACCCGCACCACCCGCGGCGTGGTGCTGTCGCGCTTCGGCGAAGCCTTCCTGCGGCGCGCGCGGCTGATCGCCACCGAGGCGCGCAAGGCCACCGAGGAGATGGCGCAGATGCTGGGCGCGCGCAACGGCGTGGTGCGCGTCGGCACCACCCGCGGCCCGGCGCATGTGGTGCTGCCTCCCGTGGTCAAGCGCTTTCGCGTGCAGCATCCAGACGTGCTGGTGTGCATTGACAGCTGGGGCTACCCCACCCACCTGGACGAGCTGCGCTCGGGCGTGATGGACATGGCGGTGAGTCCGGTCCCGAACGAGGGCATCGAGCGCGAATTCACCTGCGAGCCGCTCTACAACAACGATTCGGTGGTGATGGCGCACCGCGAGCATCCGCTGCGCAACGCCCGCAGCCTGCGCGAGCTGATCGGCTCGGACTGGATCCTGACCGGCCAGCGCATGCACGGTCCGGGCGCCGCCATCCTCGATGCCTTCCGTGAACGCGATCTGCCGTTGCCACGCGTGGCGGTGCGCTGCGACACCATCGGCATGATCGAGCACCTGATGCAGGACCGCCACCTGCTGTGCATGCTGCCGCGCCAGATGGTGGCCGGCCGGCTGGCCGCCAATGGCCTGGTGCCGCTGCTCATCGAGGACAAGCTGCCCAGCCACACCGTCAGCCTGATCTACCGCGCCGATTCGCCGATGACGCCGGTGGCGGCGCAGTTCGCCACCCTGCTGCGGCGTGAAGTCCACTATCTGTCCAACCTGCCTGACAGTCCGCTGCGCCGACTTGACTGAAGGCAGCCGCTACCGCAGCGCGCGCCGGCCGGGAACTCCCTGCACCCGCGCGGTGCTAACCAGCGGTTTACACCTGAAATTCCAAAACCCCCGCCGGGCCGCACCGGCGCTTGGTTTGCGGCCGGTACGCCGCCTCCCGGCGGGATTTTCCCCAATCCCCGGGGTGCACCTTCTTGCCTGACAGTTGCGCTGGACGCGACCTGGTTCGCAGAGGAGGCAAGCATGCAGGACATTGAGGACCGGCCGGCGGCACTGGTCACTGGCACAGGAATCGACAGCGCTGGCGACGGCGTGTGGTTGCTGCACGGACAAGGGCAGAGCTTTGTCGCCGACGTGGGCGGCGGCCTGCTGGTGGTCGACAGCGGCCCCGGCGGGCGCGTCACGCGCGGCATGATCGAGGCGCTGCGCACGCAGACCGGGCTGCCGGTGCTGGCCATCTGCTACAGCCACGGCCATATGGGCTACAACGCCGGCCTGCAGCAATGGCTGGACCACGCCGCCGCGCGCGGCGAGCCCGCGCCACGCGTACTGGCTCACGTCAACGTGCTGGCGCGGCAGGCGCGCTACCGCGAGACCCAGCGCATGCAGGAGCGCATGGCGGAGATCCAGTTCCGCCAGCCGGCCGGCGCGCTGGCGGGAAAGCTGGTCCACATCGAACCCACCGAGACCTTCGCCGACGGCCTGACGCTGGGCCGGGGCGAGCGCCGCGCGGAAATCCTGTGGGCGCCGTCCGAGACCGACGACGCCGTGGCGGTCTGGCTGCCGGGCCGGCGCCTGCTGTACGGCGGCCCCGCGGTCATTGATTCGATCCCGAACATCGGCACCCCCTTCCGCACCATGCGCGACACCGTGCGCTGGGCCGATACGCTGGAACGATTGGCCGGGCTGCAGCCGCGCACCGTGGTGCGAGAGTTCGGCGCCACGCTGCAGGGCGAGGACGAGTGCCAGCGCGTGCTGTGCCAGACCGCCAGGGCCTTGCGCTGGCTGCGCACGGAGGTGGTGCGGCTGATGAACGCTGGCTGCAACGAACGCCAGGTGCTGGCCGCGCTGAAGCCGCCGGCGGAGCTGTTCGACCAGCCCTGGATGCGTCCCACCTATGGCGACCCCAGCTACATCGCGCGCGACATCTATCGCTCGGAGAACGGCTGGTGGGACCGCAATGCCACCACGCTGCATCCCGCACCGCCTCAACAGGCGGCCGCCGAGGTCGCCGCGGCCGTGGCCGACCATGGCGCACTGCTCCGCCACGCCCAGGCCCTGGCCGCGCGCGGCGACACGCAGCTGGCGCTGCACGTGATCGACGTGCTGGCGCTGGCGCCGGATGAAACGCCCACCGTGCGCGAGGCCCGCCAGCTCAAGGCCGCCTGGCTGCGCCAGCGCGCCACCCAGATCCGCAGCTATGTGTCGCGCAGCCTGTATGGCGCTGCCGCCGACGCGCTGGAAAGCGACGCGGCGGACAACTTCGGCATGCACTAGGGAGACGCCATGCCACAAACAATGCATCCGGTTCCGACGGCACTGCCAGGCAACACGCGCCGGCGCGACGTGTTGCGCGGGCTTGCCGCACTCGGTCTTGGCGCGGCGGCCGGCCCGCTATGCGCCAGCAACGCCTGGCCCGCCAAGCCCATCCGGCTGGTGGTGCCGGCCCCGCCCGGCGGCGGCACCGACCTGTTCGCGCGCACGCTGGCCGCATCGCTCGGCAAGGCGCTGGGCCAGACCATCGTCGTCGACAACAAGCCGGGGGCGACCGGCATCATCGGCAACGATACCGTGGCCAAGGCCAGCGCCGACGGCTACACGCTGCTGTTCACCTACGCCGCCACGGTGGTGATCAACCAGACCCTGCAGCCCAAGCTGCCCTATGACGGCCTGCGCGATCTCGTGCCGGTGGCGCAGGTCGGCGCGGGCGGCAATTTCCTGGTGGTGACGCCGGACTTCCCGGCGCGCACGCTCAAGGAGTTCGTCGCCCACATGCTCAAGCGCCCGGATGCATACGACTACGGCTCATGGGGCATCGGCTCGGGCGGCCACCTGACGATGGAAGCCCTCAAGATGCAGACCGGCATGAAGCTGCGCCACGTGCCGTACAAGGGCGTGGCGCAGATCCTGACCGACATGCAGGGCGGCGTGGTCAAGGTGGCCTTTGTCGATACCTCGTCGTCGCTGCCGCTGATCCGCGCCGGCAAGCTGCGCGCGCTGGCCATCAGCGGCACGCGCCGCGCGCCGGCGACGCCGGACACCCCCACCATGACCGAGCAGGGCTATCCGTTCGATACCGACAGCTGGTATGGCCTGTTCGCGCCGGCCGGCACCAGCGTTGCCATCGTGCAGCGGCTCAATACGGAAGTGACCCGCCTGCTGGCTGACGCGCCGATGCGCGAGCGCTTCCTGCAGCTGAACATGGGCATGGCGCCCGCCAGGAGTGCCGAGCAGTTCGCGCAGACCGTGCGCGACGACGTGGGCGTATGGGGCAAGGTGATCACAGCCAACCACATCACGGTCGACTGAAGACCACCAGGGGACGCTGCTCTGGCGCGGCTTGCCGCAGGCATCCTGATGCCGCGCAGCGTGGCGCTGCGCTTCAGTGCGAGAACAGCACCGGCACCGTCATCGACTCCAGCACCAGCCTGGTCACGCCGCCCAGCACCAGCTCGCGCAACCGGCCGTGGCCGTAGGCACCCATCACGATCAGGTCGGCACCAAAGTCTGAAGCTCGCGTCAGGATCAGTTCGCCGATGGCCAGGTCGCCACCGCCCGGGCCGTGCTCCACCTCCACTGCCACACCCTGACGCTCCAGCACGTGCACGGCGTGGCTGACCGGGGTGGCATCGGCGCGCGGCTCCCTGGCGGCATGGGCGCTCAGCACCCGCGCCCGCGCGCCGGCCATCAGCGGCAGCGCGTCGTGCAAGGCACGCGCGGCCTCGCGGCTGCCGTTCCAGGCCACCAGCACGCGTGTGCCCACGGTGGCGAAATTGCCGGCACAGGGCACCACCAGCGCCGGCCGGCCGCTCTCCAGCAGCAGCGCCTCCAATAGCTGCCGCGCTACCGGGCCTTCCGCGTTGTCGGCGTCGTACTGGCCGGAGACGATCAGGCCGGCCTCGCGCGCCTCGCGCAGCGCCAGTGTCACCGGATCGCGCTCGACGGTGCGCCAGTCGCAGGCAACCGCCAGCTCGCGCATGGCGGCCTCGAAGGCACAACGCATGTTCTCGCGCTGCAGCCGGCGCCGCTCCTGGTCTTCGGCCAGGCAGCGCTGGGCATTGTTCATGCGATAGAACCAGCTGGGGTCCGGCACGCGCCCGGCCAGCAGGCCGATCAGCGGACACTGGCTGGCGGTGGCAAGGCGTGCCGCAATCTGCAAGCGCTGCATGGCCTGCCGGTTGCCGTCGAGATGGACCAGGATGTTGTCGTACGCCATGATGCCCTCGCGTCCGGACCGTTTGCTTTCAGTCTAGGCCGCATGGCAGGCAATGTATGCCGATACTCGCCGATCGCGCCGGTGGAAACCTCAGGTTTCCAGGCCCTGGGCATGGAAGGCAAGCGCATCACATCGCAGGTTACCGGCCATGCCCACAGGGTGTTCAATACCCCGCTTGCCGGTCCACCTGGTTCAGCGGTTCACGCCCGTCGCGCGCGCGCCGCAGGTTGTCGATGCATTGCCGCGCCACCAGTTCGTACGAGGGGTCGGCCGCGATATGCGGCGTGGCCTCGATGCGGGGATGGTTCCAGACCGGATCGTCCGCCGCGGGCGGCTCCTTGGCGAACACGTCGAGCGCCGCGCCGGCAAGGTGGCCATCGTCGATCAGTGCGACCAGGTCTGGCTCGACCACATGCTCGCCACGCCCGACGTTGATCAGGAATGCCCCCTTGGGCAGCCGCGACAGCGCTTGGCGGTTCAGCATGCCCTCGGTGCGCGGCGTCAGCGGCAGCGTGCAGACCAGGATGTCGCTCTGCGCCAGCATGGCATCCAGCCCGTCGTCGCCGGTGAAGTCGGTCACGCCGGGCAGATGCTTGGCGCTGCGGCTCCAGCCGCTGACCGGGTAGCCGATGGCGGCAAACATGCGCGCCACCTCGCTGCCGATCTCGCCCAGCCCCAGCACACCCACGCGGCAGCGTGAGACATCGCGCCCCGGGTGGCGCTTCCATTCGCCGCGGCGCTGCTGTTCGGCGTACAGGCCGAGCGCGCGGGCATGGCGCAGCGCCATCGCCAGCACGTAGTGGGCAATGCCGGTCTGCTGGCCGGGATCGACGATGCGCGTGACCGGCATGCCAGGCGGCAGGTCCGGCGCGGCCAGCAGCTTGTCGACGCCCGCGGTGGCCGCGCAGACCAGCCGCAGCTTCGGGTAGGCCGGCAGCACGCCGGGCTTCAGGCCCCAGGCGATGATGGCTTCGACCTCTTCCGCGACGGCGGCCTCGCGGCCGTTCCACACGGTGATATCCGGCGCGGCTTCGCGCAGCGCGGCAGTGATGGGAACCGCCATGAACGACGGCAGGTGGACGAGGATGGCCATGGTCAGTTGCGGTAGTCAGGGTTGATGCGGTCAAGGCGGCGCAGCAGGCCAGGCCAGGCCAGGCCGGAGCCCTTGCCCTTGGTGGCCTGGCGCGCCTGCTGGCCCATGTTGGCGCTGGCGGCTTCGGGCACCATGGTCAGCGGCGTGCCGCCGCTTTGCGCGAGGATCTGGATGCGGCAGGCGGACTCGAGCGTGTACATGGTCAGGAAAGCATCGGATACCGTGCGCCCGCACGTCAGCAGGCCATGGTTGCGCAGGATCATCTGCTTGCAGCGGCCCAGGTCGGCCACCAGCCTCGCCTTCTCGTCCTCGCGCAGCGCCACGCCTTCATAGTCGTGGTACGCCAGCCCGGTCAGCGCGAACATCGATTGCTGCGAGATCGGCAGCAGGCCCGCCTGCTGCGCCGAGACGGCGACGCCGTGCGAGGTATGCGTGTGCATCACGCAACCGACTTCGGGGCGCGCCTCATGCACGGCGCTGTGGATGACGAAGCCGGCCGGGTTGACGTCATACGGCGTTTCCAGCACGGGCTGCCCTTCGTGGTCGACCTTGACCAGGCTCGATGCCGTGATCTCGTCGAACATCATCCCGTACGGGTTGATCAGGAACTGGTCCGGCGCATCGGGCACGCGTGCCGAGATATGGGTGAAGATCAGGTCGTCCCAGCCAAAGTGGGCGACCAGCCGGTATGCGGCCGCCAGGTCCACGCGCATCTGCCATTCGGCGTCGGAGACACGGTCCCTGATTGAATCGACAAGCTGGATTTGCGCCATATGCGTACCTCCCCGGGAGCATGTGAGTCATTGAATCGATGCATTGTCCGGGCGCACCGCGCCAAAGTCTGTTAAGTATTAGACAATCTCGGCTCCAGCAGGAGAGCGATGTGAAGGGTGATGTGAAGCGTGGATCGAGGGCAGCGGTGGAACCGGTGCGCACGCTGCCGCGCAGCGTGCTGGCCAGCGGCTGGCTGCGCAATGCGCCGCCGGGCGTGCTCGATGCCGTGGCGAACGCCGCACGCCGCCTGCGCTTTGGCGACGGCGAGATGATCTTCGCGCGCGGCGATCCGCCCACCTACTTCTGCATGGTGCTGGCGGGCCGCGTGCGCATGAGCCGCGTCAGCACGGGCGGGCGCGAGTCGGTGTATTCGGTAATCGGGCGTGGCCGCTGGTTCGGCGAGATCTCGCTGCTGGACGGCAAGCCGCGCACGCACGACGCCTTCGCCGTCGGCAACACGGAATTGATGGTGCTGAGCCAGCGCGACTTCCACCGCATCCTGGGCGCGCATCCGGTGGGCATGCAGCTGATCGTGCAGCAGATCTGCGCGCGCCTGCGCGTAGCGTTCGACCACGCGCAAAGCGCGGCGCAGGCACCCATCGATGCGCGCATGGCAGCGCGCCTGCTGGAACTGGCCGACCGCACCGACCATGTCGTGCGCATCAGCGCGGAGGACCTTGGCGACATGGTCAACCGCTCGCGCCAGACCGTGGCCAAGTACCTGCAGGCGTGGGAGGACGCGGGCCTGATCCGCCGCGAGTACCGGCAGATCGAACTGCTGGACCCCGCGGCGCTCAAGCGACTGGCCAGACGTTGACGGCCCGCAAGGTTTGCAGGCCGCGCGCGTAATTAACCTGCCCTGGTCCCGATGGCAAGGCTGGTTAACGACCGTTGCAAAATCAAACAGAATGTCAGGTGCCTCGGCGCTACAGTGACTGTTCCCTTGCCTGTAGGCGTTCTAGGAGGTACACGAATGAAGCAACATCTGGCGAAATCCCTGGTCGTGGCTGGCGCGATGATCGCGTCCTACCCGCTGTTTGCCCAGCAGGCCCAGCCCCTGCAGCCGAGCCAGCCCATGCCGATGACGCAGCCGATGCAGCCGATGCAATCCACTCAGCCGGTGCAATCCGCCCAGCCCGTGCAAGCCATGCCGTCGGCAGCGCCGTCGGCCCAGGCGGCACCCGCAGCAGGCGGCAGCTATGCCCAGGCGCCCGTACAGGCGGCCCAGCCGGGCATGGCACCGGCAGCCGCCGACCCGACCATGGCAAGCAGCCCCGCCTCGGCCGTGGACCCCGCCAGCATGAGCCTGGCCCCCGATGCGCTCGGCACGCGCCTGGGCCAGCGCAGCGCGTTCCTCGACGGGGCCTGAGCGCCCGTCAGCGCAAGGCCCGCATCGCGCGGGCCGCGCGCCACCCTCACCCCGCTTCCCGGGCGCGCGCCGCTTCAGGTCTGCACGGCCGCCTCCCCCTGCTGCTGCAGCCACTCCAGGAACGCGCGCAGATGCAGCGGCTTGTCGGCATCGAGCGGCACCAGCGCATGATAGGTATTGCCCGGTGCGCGGATGGCGGCAAACGGCGTCGCAATGCGACCGCCCGCGCGGTCCGTTTCCAGGGTCGGAAAGGTGCCGATGGCAAAGCCAAGGCTGTCCACCACCGCCTGCAGCGTGACAAAGAAATGGTCGAAGCGCAGCGTGCGCACAGCCAGCAGCGAGGCATGTCCCGCCTGCTGCAGCCACGACTCCCAACTGCCCGGCCGGGTTTCCGTATAGAGGAAGACGCCCTCCACCAGGTCCTCTACACCTTGCAACGGCACCTGCTCCAGCATCGCCGGACTGGCGATCACCGTCTGGTACTCCGAAAAGATCGGCACTGACTCGAACTGTTCGCCACGTTCGAGGGTGCGCCGTATCGCCACGTCAAAGGTGCCGTTGAATCCCGCCTCGTTGCTGAAGGCGGTAGACACACGCCTGGGCAGCAGTGCCGGCACCATGGCCATCGACTTCCACATGGCATTCAACCTGACCCTGGCCGCAACCCTGGTCTGGTTTGTCAACCCGGTGGCGTCCCTGTGCACCCGATGGCTGCCTGATGCGCACGACGACGCAGCGCCCGGCGGCGCGCGCTACCTGAGCCGGGGCGACCTGCGGCATCCTTCCGTCGCCCTGGGCAATGCCACGCGCGAAGTCGTGCGCATCGGCGACGTGATCGAGGAGATGCTCAACGGCATGAAGCTCTCGATCGTGGGCAACGACCGCGCAATGAACGCCCGCTGCCGGGCGCTGGACGACCGCATCGACGCACTCTATTCGTCGGTCAAGATGTACCTGACCGACGTCGACGCCGGCAGCCTCGACGGTGAGGATGCCGCCCGCTGGGATGAAATCATGCTGGTGAACATCAACCTGGAGTATGTGGGCGATATCGTCGAACGCATCCTGATCGACCTGGACCAGCGCAAACTGAGCCGCAACTACTGCTTCTCGGATGAGGGCAGCGCCGAACTGCTCGAGCTTTGCGACATGCTGGTGGCCAACCTGCGTATCAGGATGTCGCTCTTCGTTGCCAACGACCGCGCAGCGTCGGCATTGCTGGTCGAGTGCGCCGGCGACTTCCAGGCACGCGCCGGGCGCTTCACCGCCCGCCACATTGCCCGGGTGGCGCAGCGCCGCACCGCGAACGTGGAAACCAGCGCCTTGCACCTGGACACGCTGCGCGAGCTGTCCCAGATGAACGCGCTGCTGTGCGCCGCGCCGGCAGGCATGCCCGGCGCCCTGCGCGGCGCCCTCCCTGAAGACACCTCGTTCCTGCCCGCCGGCAACCCCCGCGCGCCGCACGCACAGGAACGCCTGCTTAGTCCGTGACCGCCAGGGCCGAGCGCTATCTAAGTCTCAAAGTGTCACCCATGTGAGTGAACTCATTTGTTACCCATGTGGTTGTTCTGTACACGCTGATTGCGGCGCTGTTCGCGGTCGCGCTGGGCTAGTACCACCCCGTCATCCGCCCCAACTTGCCCGCACCAGCGTAGCCACGCCCACGCCGACCAGGACGGCCCCGGTGAGCCGTACCGCAAGCCTGGTCACGCGCGCACCCGCCGGCATCCATCGTTCGAGCGTCATCGCCAACGTCACCGCTGCCATCACGCTCAGGTCCATCACCCCCATGACGAGCAATGCCGTGGTCAGGCCCGCACAGCACCGGATGCAGTGCAGGCCCAGCCGCAGGCCATGGCACCACGCCGAGCCGGCATCCGCCGGCAGTGCGCGCGTGGGGCCCGCTGCGTTGGTGCAGCAGGCAAGCTGCCGTGCTTTCCACGCGGTGAACTGCAGCACGCCTGCCATCATCAAGACCACCGCAGCAGCGAGCGGCGCCGCGCGCGCCAGGCCCTGCGCCTGCGTGGCGATTGCTGCCAGCGCAGCGCCAACCGGGAAAACGGCGAGGCCCACCATGCCCCACACGAAGAAGTAGCCGGCGCCCGCCAATCCCGTCGACATGCCCGGGCGCACCTGCCCTGCCGCCGCCAGCGCCTGGCGGTAGCGCCACAGCATCGGTGCCAGCGAGGGCAGCATCATCGGCACCATCATGGCGACCCACATGCCGAGGAAGGCCATTGCCGTGCGGGTCCACGTCTGGCCGCACATCCGCATCCACGGCATCGACATGGTCCAGCCGCCGGGCATCGGCATCGCGCCCATTGCGGGCATGGACGAATGCCAGGCGAGTGTCGCCGCCACGCCGGCGATGAAGAGCACGGCCAGGATGACAAAGAAGGCAAGGCGCGGGCCGGCGCTGCGTAAGCGCGCCGGCCTGTGCGCGGTGAGTACGCTGGACACGGCCTGCCTCAGCCCTGCTCGTACTCATCGTGCCGGCGCCACCAGACCCCGGCCTCGTTGCGTCCGCGCGGCGCGCGGTCCAGCCACTGGTACATGCCCCACAGGCCATCCAGCCCGCGCGCATAGGTGGAATAGGTGTGGTACACAACGCCATCTTCCAGTGCGAACGCGCTCATGCCGGGCCGGTCGCGCTGGTACGTCGCGGCATCGGTGCCGCACATGGCAGCGAAGCGGGCCTCGGCCGCTGCGCCGCCGGCCTCCAGCTCGGGGCGCCAGGCGAATGCCGCCTCGCGCCGGTAGTTGTAGTCGATATCGCCCTGGCGTTGTTGTGCCTCGCTGAACCAGACGTTGAAGTCCGTGTTGAAGTCGCTGCCCTGCGAAGACGCCCACGGGAAGGTCCAGCCCATGCGCCGCTGGTACGCCAGCAATTTCGCCAACGGTGCCCGCGACACCGCGGCCAGCGTGACGTCGTGATGCGCCAGATGGACGGCAAAGCCGTCAAACCCGTCCGCAATCGCGGAGCAGGACGGGCACCCGGCCTGGTAGTCCGGGCCGAACATGAAGTGGTAGACCAGCAGTTGCGAACGTCCCTGGAACAAGTCTGCCAGCGAGGCGCTGCCCGCGGCGGTCTCGAACCGGTAGGGCTTGTCGATCCGAACCCACGGCAATGCCTGGCGCTGCCGTGCCAGTTGATCGCTGCGTCGGGTGAGATCCTTCTCGGCCTCGAGCAGTTCACGCCGCGCGGCCAGCCATGCTTCACGGGTTCCGGTGCTGTGTGTGGTCATCGTGCATCCCTCCGTTGGTTGGTGTTCGTGTGCTAGATTAGGCGCCGGCTTCCAACGGTGGGAGTGACAAGTGTGGCGGGATTTCTGGCGGGATTCGGATGGACTCACGCATTGCCGCCGCGGCGCTCGCGCTCGCCGCGGGTGATCCGCTTGGCGCGCTGAACCGGGTTGCCCTGCGCGACGATCCGCCGGCGCTGGCGCTGCGCGGGATCGCCATGGCGCAGCTTGGCGACTTCATCCGCGCCCGGGCACTGTTGCGCAGCGCGGCGCGCGCCTTCGGTCCGCGCGAAGCCGTAGCGCGCGCCAGGTGCGTGGTGGCCGAAACGGAGATCGCCTTTGTCTCGCGCGACCTGGGCTGGCCGGCAAAGACGCTGGACAGCGCGCGCGCCACCCTTGAAGCGCACGGCGACTGGGTCAACGCCGCCCATGCGCGCTATCTGGCAATCCGGCGGCTGCTGCTGATCGGCCGCATCGACGAAGCCGAGCAGGCGCTTGCCGGGCTTGACCCCGCCCCCTTCCCCCCCGCGCTGCGCACGGCCCATGCCCTGATCGTGGCGGGCATCGCGATGCGGCGCGTGCAGACCCGGCCGGCGCGCGCCGCGCTGGCACAGGCCGCACGCGCGGCGCAGCGCACCGGCATCCCATCCTTGCGCGCCGAGGTAGAAAGCGCGGCCCTGGCGCTGCACAGCCCCGCGGCACGCCGCATCGCGCGCGGCGAGGAACGGCCGCTGCTGCTCGAGGAAGTCGAAGCGCTGCTGGCATCGAAAGCGCTGGTCGTGGATGCGTGCCGCTATGCCGTGCGCTGCGCTGGCACCACGGTCTCGCTCGCCAGGCGGCCGGTGTTGTTCACGCTGGCGCGCGCGCTGGCCGAGGCCTGGCCCGCCGACGTGCCCCGGGACACGCTGATCGCGCACGCCTTCCGCACCAGGCATGCCGATGCTTCGCACCGCGCGCGGCTGCGTGTCGAGATCGGGCGGCTGCGCGCGGTGCTTGGCGCATTTGCCGGCGTCACCGCAACCGGGCGCGGCTTCGCGCTGGTGCCGGACCGCGCGCGCGAGGTGGTGGTGCTGGCGCGGCCGGTGGAAGAGAAGCACGCAGCGGTGCTCGCCTTGCTGGCCGACGGCGAGTCATGGTCCAGCTCTGCCCTCGCGCTGGCGCTGGGTGCCAGCCAGCGCTCGGTGCAACGGGCACTGGAAACGCTGGCGGCCGCGGGCAAGATCCAGTCCCTTGGCCACGGGCGCGCGCGCCGCTGGATGACGCCGCCGGTGCCGGGATTCACGACGGCCTTGTTACTCCCCTCGCCGCTGCCGATTGACTAGCATGTAGCCATCCCCAAGCCACCTGGATGACAGCATGAAACGATCACAAGCCGAAGTGCTTCGCGAGTATGGTCCCTTCCCCGGGGTCGAGAACGTCCATGGTGTCAGCTATGACGGCCAGCGGGTCTGGTTTGCCAGCGGAGACAAGCTCAATGCCCTGGACCCGGTCAGCGGCAGGACACTGCGCTCGCTCGATGTCGCCGCCCATGCCGGAACGGCTTTCGACGGCCAGCACCTGTACCAGATTGCCGAAGACCGCATCCAGAAGATCGATCCGCACAGCGGCCGCGTGCTGGCCACGATCCCCGCGCCGGGCGGCGGCGGCGACTCGGGGCTTGCCTGGGCCGAAGGCACGTTGTGGGTGGGCCAGTACCGGGAGCGGAAGATCCACCAGGTCGATCCGCAGACGGGGGCGATCCTGCGCACCATCACGTCCGACCGCTTTGTCACCGGCGTCACCTGGGTCGATGCCGAGCTCTGGCACGGCACCTGGGAAGGCGACCAGAGCGAGCTGCGGCACATCGACCCGCAATCGGGCGCGGTGCTGGAATCGGTCACCATGCCGGCCGGCGCGGGCGTGTCGGGGCTGGAGTCCGACGGCGGCGACCAGTTCTTCTGCGGCGGCGGCAACAGTGGCAAGATCCGCGCGGTGCGCCGGCCCGGGAAGCGCCCCGCCGACGCCGCGGGCAAGTAGCCGGCATTCACGCTGAGCGGACAACGTTCACTATTCCTTACAGACAAAGGCGCTGCCACCATCTATTCTCCTGTCGCAAACGGAATCCCCCACAACAAGGAGAATGCGATGAAATCCGCTCTGGCCCTTCTGGTCGCCTGCAGCGCACTGCTGGGCGGCTGCGTGGTAGCCCCTTATGACAACTACGGCGGCGGCCCCCAAGGCTGCCCGCCGGGGCAGGCAAAGAAGGGCAACTGCCGCGTCGACGCGTACGGCAACGAGTCCTTCTGCCCGCCGGGCCAGGCCAAGAAAGGCCGCTGCTAAGCCAGCACCGGCCCCGCACTGACCGGCCGGTCCAGGCTGGCGCGGCCAGGCGCCAGCCGGTGTTGCACGGGCCGGCCTGACAGACGGAGAATGGCGGGATGCGGGCATCTCGTCCGCAGGAGAGCGCCATGCCATCCCGCACGCCATCCCGGTATCTCGGCAAACTGTGCGTTGCCGCTTTCGTGCTCGGCTCGCTCGGGGCCTGTGCGACCTTGCAGCCGGAACAGACCGGCAAGCAAATGATCGGCAGCCCTGAAAGTGCCGTACGCAGTACATTCGGATCCCCCACCGAGACCTACCGCCTCGCCGACGGCACCACCCGCTGGATCTGGTCGCGCCAGCCCCTCGGCCATGAGGTCTATGCCGCTGATTTCGACGCCGGCGGCAAGCTCACCGACTATCGCCAGATGCTGACCGAGACGGAGATCTACCGCGCCCAGGTCGGGACCTGGACCAAGAAGGACGTGCAGGAGCGCTTCGGCCTGCCGCGCGAGCCCATCCAGTACTACCCCCTGATGAAGCGTGAAGCCTGGTCCTGGCGCATGTACAAGACTGGCTTGCAGACCGCGCATTTCAGTTGCTACTTCGATGACGCCGGCGTGCTGCGCCAGACCATGATCATCGTCGACCCGCTCGGCGGCGACTCGCGCCACTCGCGCTGAAGTGAGGCCGGCGAGGCAGCCGGTGCCATTGCCGGCAGCAGGGGCTCCCCGGCCCACGGGCCTTTTTGCGCGCAGAATGGTGGCGATGCGGCAACCGCCGCCAACCCTCCATGCGGAAAACGAACGTGACCACTGCGATCCTGCTCGAGAACATCCACCAGAGCGCCAACGCCCGGCTGGCTGAAGCCGGCCTGCAGGTCGAGCGCCGCACCGGCGCCCTGGCCGGTGCCGAACTGCGCCAGGTGCTGGCCAGCCACGACGTGGTCGGCATCCGCTCTGCCACCCACCTGCGCGCCGACGACATCCGCAGCGCGCCCGGGCTGCTCTCGGTTGGCTGCTTCTGCATCGGCACCTCGCAGGTGGACCTGGAAGCCGCCACCACCGCCGGCATACCGGTGTTCAACGCGCCCTTCTCCAACACCCGCTCGGTGGCCGAGCTGGTGGTGGCCGAAGCGGTGATGCTGCTGCGCCGGATCCCGGAGAAGAACACCCTGGCACACGCCGGCAAATGGGCCAAGGGCGCAGCCGGCGCGTTCGAGGCGCGCGGCAAGACCATTGCCATCGTCGGCTACGGCAATATCGGCTCGCAGGTGGGCGTGCTGGCCGAATCGATGGGCATGCGCGTGGTCTATTACGACGTGCTGGCGCGGCTCTCGCACGGCTCCGCGCGCGCTGCGGGCTCGCTGGAAGAAGCGGTGTCGCAGGCCGAAGTGGTGACCCTGCATGTGCCAGCCACGCCGCGCACGCGCAATATGATCGATGCGCGCATCCTGGCGGCCTGCAAGCCGGGCGCGATCCTGATCAATGCCTCGCGCGGCAGCGTGGTGGACATCGCCGCGCTGGCCGCGGCGCTGCGCGAGAAGCGCCTGGGCGGTGCGGCCATCGACGTGTTCCCGGAGGAGCCGAAGACCAACAACGACCCCTTCGTCAGCGAACTGCAGAACCTGCCCAACGTACTGCTGACCCCGCACGTGGGCGGCAGCACCGAAGAGGCGCAGGAGAATATCGGCACCGAAGTGGCGGCCAAGCTGGCGCACTTCCTGGCCACCGGCGGCACCATCGGCGCCGTCAATTTCCCCGAGGTCGACCCCGGCCCGCTGCACGCGCCGGCGCGGCTGCTCAACGTGCACGGCAACGCGCCGGGCGCCCTGGCGGCACTGAACACGCTGCTGGCGCAGGAGAGCGTGAATATCACCGGCCAGCACCTGCAGACGCGCGGCCACACCGGCTATGTGGTCACCGACCTCGACCGCGTGCCGTCAGACCAGTTGATGCAGGCGCTGCGCACTCACGCAGGCTTTGCCCGCTCGCGGCTGATCCTGCGATAGGACAGCGGCCGTCCCCAAGGTCAATTGTCACAAAAGTGTCATAACCCTTAAGAATGTTCTGAAATCGTCGCTAAGATGAAGTTGGGCCCACGCGCGGATCCGTGGGCCTGCACGGTGCCGGTTCTCAGTAGTGGCCTGCCTCAGCGCCACTGACAATAAGAGGGGTAGTCATGAAAACGGTCGAACTCAGCAGGAAGGCCGCCGGCATTGCCGGCCGGCTGGTCGTAGCAGGTCTTCTGGCAGCCGCGGGCGCCGGCCCCGCTGCCGCGCATACCGGCACCATTACGTTCCTTGGGGGAATCTCGTACCCGTCCTGCGGCTTCAGTCCGTCCGCCGGACTGTTGCAGGCAAGCTGCCAGCAGCCGTCGGGGCAGATCGTCTCGGCCCCGTTGCCGATGTCGCCTGCCCGGATGTCCGGGCAAGCCCGCATCGGCGTGGCAAGGCTGGACGTCGAGCCCGCCCGTGCCGGGCAACACGGCACGCCGGACGCGTACGTGGTGGTAGTGACCTACCAGTAAACGGCACGGCAGGCGCCCGCACAAGCCGGCCCTGCCTGCCGCCATCCCCTGCCAGCGCCGCCTCAGTCCAGGCGGATATTGGACGCCCGGATCGCTTCAGCCCAATCCACCTTCACCACATCGGCAAAGGCCGCGGGGGAGCTTCCCTTGACGATAATGCCGAGATCGACCAGCCGCGTGTGCAGCTCGGGGTTGGCCAGCACGCGGTTGACGTCGGCAGACACCTTGTCGACCACGGCGCGCGGCGTCGCCGCCGGCGCGAACAGGCCCAGCCAGCCCTGGCGCTCCAGCCCGGGCACGCCCGCCTCCTGGAAGGTCGGCACCTCCGGCAGCAGCGGCGAGCGCGACTGCCCGGCCACGGCGACCACCTTGAGCATGCCGGTGCGCGCATGCTGGCGCGCGGTGACCGCGGCCACGACGCCGGCTGGCAGTTGCCCGCCAAGCAGGTCGTTGACCAGCGGGCCCTCGCCCTTGTAGGGCACGTGGGTCAGCTCGACCCGGGCGTTGCGGCCGAAGATCTCCATCTGCAGATGCCCGCTGCAACCCAGCCCAAAGGTGCCGTACGGCAGCGGCTTGCCCAGCTTGTGGATGTAGTCGGTCAGTTGCTTCACGTTCGCCGCCGGCACGTCGGGCTGGACCACCAGCGCCAGGTTGGATGTCGCCAGCTCCGAGATCGGCGCGAAATCACGCACCGCGTTGTAGCTCGCCTTGCTGTACAGGAGCGGGGAGAAGGCGAACGCGTTGCCGTGCTGCTGCGGGCCTGGGCAGGCGCCCATCTGGCACAGGCAGCAGCGCTTGGCGTGGCCGAGCCTTTTGTCGCCAGCCTGCTCGCGCGGCTCACCGGGCCAGGCCCGACCAGGGCCGGCCGCAGAAGCGCCCGCGGAACCGGCGCACCAGCCCGCCCCACTGACCGGACGCGAACTGGAAGTGCTGCGCATGCTGTCCGCTGGCTACCGCAATCGGGTGATCGCGCAGAAGCTGTTCCTGTCCGAGCTGACCGTCAAGTCGCACCTGCGCCGCATCCATGCCAAGCTGGGCGCGCAAAGCCGCACAGAAGCGGTGGCAGTGGGACCGCGCGCGCGGCCTGATCCCGTGAGCCGTGGGCACGGATAAGCGAGTGCAGTCTTGACACCTTGGCTCCTGCTTCCTTTAATGGTGTAACGCATCAGGTGTCTTGCCTGATCACTTTTGCCGATTACTTCAAGCCATGATGGAAACCGGTGAAGCCCACGATCCGCAGCGCAAGCAAGAAGAACTGCGCAGCTTCCTTTTCCTGACCGCCGTGATGGTGCCGGTACTCTCGGTCATCATCGTGGCGGGCTATGGGTTCATTGTCTGGATGACCCAACTGATCAGCGGTCCGCCGTCGCATTGAGCGGCCCGACAAGGCCCGGTACGCAATACTGCCGCGACCGGGGCGGCATTTGACAAATAAAAACAAGCTGCAGCACAGACTGAAACGGCATCGAACCGGAGCTTGCGCATGCCCGCAGCAAGACGTGCCATCCCCATCCAGCCGCTGCCCGCGAGCGAAGAGTGGCATATCGCCGGCATCGTCGTGCATGCCATTCCCGACAGCCTGGCGCAGGTGCGCGCCGCGATCGAAGCCATTACCGGCGCCGAAGTCCACGCCGCCAGCGATGCCGGCAAGCTCGTGGTCACCATTGAAGCCCCCACCTCGCGCGCCATTGCCGCGCACCTGACATACCTGCACCAGCTCGAGGGCGTGCTGTCGGCCGCGCTCGTCTACCAGCACAACGAAGACGCCGAGGCAATGCACGAAGCGATGAACCCGGCAATGAACGAGGAGGCAGGCACATGACCATCTCTCGTCGTGATTTCATCAAGCAGACCGCTGTCGCCGCGACCGCATCGGTCGCCGGCGTGACGCTGCCGGCCGGGGCCGCCAACTTTGTCACTGACAGCGACATGACCAAGCTGAAGTGGTCCAAGGCGCCCTGCCGCTTCTGCGGCACCGGCTGCGGCGTGACCGTGGCGGTCAAGGACAACAAGGTAGTCGCCACTCAGGGCGATCCGCTGGCCGAGGTCAACAAGGGTCTGAACTGCGTCAAGGGCTATTTCCTGTCGAAGATCATGTACGGGCAGGACCGGCTGACCAAGCCGCTCTTGCGCATGAAGAACGGCAAGTACGACAAGAACGGCGAATTCGCGCCCGTCACGTGGGAACGCGCCTTCGACGAGATGGAACGCCAGTTCAAGCGCGTGCTGAAGGAGAAAGGACCGACCGCGGTGGGCATGTTCGGCTCGGGACAATGGACGGTGTGGGAAGGCTACGCCGCGTCCAAGCTCTACAAGGCGGGCTTCCGCTCCAACAATATCGACCCCAACGCGCGCCACTGCATGGCATCGGCCGTGCAGGGCTTCATGCGTACCTTCGGCATGGACGAGCCGATGGGCTGCTACGACGATTTCGAGGCCGCCGATGCCTTCGTGCTGTGGGGCTCGAACATGGCCGAGATGCACCCGATCCTGTGGACCCGCATCACCGACCGGCGCCTGAGCTACCCCAAGACGCGCGTGGCGGTGCTGTCCACCTTCACGCACCGTTCCTTCGACCTGGCCGACATCCCGGTCATCTTCAAGCCGCAGACGGACCTGGCGATGATGAACTACATCGCCCACTACATCATCAAGAACAACAAGGTCAACAAGGACTTCGTCAACAAGCATACGGTCTTCAAGGAAGGCGTGACCGACATCGGCTATGGCCTGCGCCCGGAACATCCGCTGCAGAAGGCGGCCAAGAACGCTGCCGATCCCGGTGCCTCGCGCCCGATCACCTTCGATGACTTCGCGCGCTTCGTGGCCAAGTACGACGCCGACTACGTCAGCAAGCTGTCGGGCGTGCCCAAGGCCAAGCTGGACCAGCTGGCAGAACTGTATGCCGATCCCAACGTCAAGGTGATGTCGCTGTGGACCATGGGCTTCAACCAGCATACGCGCGGCAGCTGGGCCAACAACATGGTCTACAACCTGCACCTGCTGACCGGCAAGATCGCCACGCCGGGCAACAGCCCGTTCTCGCTGACGGGGCAGCCGTCGGCGTGCGGCACCGCGCGCGAGGTGGGCACCTTCTCGCACCGGCTGCCGGCCGACATGGTGGTGACCAACCCCAAGCATCGCGAAGAGGCCGAGCGCATCTGGAAGCTGCCGGCGGGCACCATCCCCGACAAGCCGGGCTACCACGCCGTGCTGCAGAACCGCATGCTCAAGGACGGCAAGCTCAATGCCTACTGGGTGCAGGTGAACAACAATATGCAGGCCGCCGCCAACCTGATGGAAGAAGGCCTGCCGGGTTACCGCAACCCGCAGAACTTCGTGGTGGTGTCAGACGCCTACCCCACCGTGACCGCGCTGGCCGCCGACCTGATCCTGCCCAGCGCGATGTGGGTGGAAAAGGAAGGCGCCTACGGCAATGCCGAGCGCCGCACGCAGTTCTGGCACCAGCTGGTCGATGCGCCGGGCGACGCGCGCTCGGACCTGTGGCAGCTGATGGAGTTCTCCAAGCGCTTCAAGGTCGAGGACGTCTGGCCCGCCGAGCTGATCGCGAAGAAGCCGGAGTACCGCGGCAAGACCCTGTTCGACGTGCTCTACCGCAATGGCCAGGTCGACAAGTTCCCGCTCAAGGAAGTCAACGCCGAGTACCACAACGCCGAGGCCAAGGCCTTCGGCTTCTATGTGCAGAAAGGCCTGTTTGAAGAGTACGCCAGCTTCGGCCGCGGCCACGGCCACGACCTGGCCCCGTTCGACGCCTACCATGAGGCGCGCGGGCTGCGCTGGCCGGTGGTCAACGGCAAGGAGACCCGCTGGCGCTACCGCGAGGGCAGCGACCCTTACGTCAAGGCCGGCACCGGCTACCAGTTCTACGGCAACCCCGACGGCAAGGCGGTGATCTTCGCCCTGCCCTACGAGCCGGCAGCCGAATCGCCCGACAAGGAATACCCGTTCTGGCTGGCCACCGGCCGTGTGCTGGAGCACTGGCATTCCGGCTCGATGACGCGGCGCGTGCCGGAGCTGTACCGCGCCTTCCCCAACGCGGTGGTGTTCATGCATCCGGAAGACGCCAAGGCAATGGGGCTGCGCCGCGGCGTCGAGGTGGAAGTGGTGTCGCGGCGCGGGCGCATGCGCTCGCGCGTGGAGACCCGCGGGCGTGACGCGCCGCCGCGCGGGCTGGTGTTCGTGCCGTGGTTCGATGCCAGCCAGCTGATCAACAAGGTGACGCTGGATGCCACCTGCCCGATCTCGCTGCAGACGGACTTCAAGAAGTGCGCGGTCAAGATCGTCAAGGTCTAGCCCGGAATCGAACAGGGAGACGCCATGAAACCAAGCCGATCCTGGAGGCCCCTGCTGGCCCTGTGTGCGCTGCTGCTGGCCGTGCTGGCAATGCCGGCGCACGCCCAGGGCCTGGTCGACGCAATGCGCGGGCCCACCGCCATCGGCAACGAGGCCAAGGCACCCATCTTGTACCCGACCGAGAACAAGGACATCCGCCGCACCCGCAACTACACCATGCAGCCGCCGACGATCCCGCACAAGATCGACGGCTACCAGGTCGACAAGGACTTCAACCGCTGCATGTTCTGCCACGCGCGCACGCGCACCGAGGAAACCCAGGCGATTCCGGTCAGCATCACGCACTACATGGACCGCGACAACAACGTGCTGGCCGATGTCTCGCCGCGCCGCTACTTCTGCACGCAATGCCATGTGCCGCAGGCCGACGCCAAGCCGCTGGTGGGCAACACCTTCATTGACGTCGAGCAGCTGCTCAAGCGCAAGCCCGGCGTCAAGGGCTCGTCCAAATAGCGGATGCGCGCCATGCTCGACCTGATCAAGCGTTACTGGCGAACCATCAACCGGCCCAGCGCGTATTTCAGCCTGGGCTTCCTGACGCTCGGCGGCTTTGTCGCCGGCGTGGTGTTCTGGGGCGCGTTCAACACCGCGCTGGAGCTGACCAACACCGAGCAGTTCTGCACCGGCTGCCACGAGATGCGCGACAACGTCTACCAGGAGCTGCAGGGCACCATCCACTTCACCAACCGCAGCGGCGTGCGCGCCAAATGCTCGGACTGCCACGTGCCGCACAACTGGACCACCAAGATGGCGCGCAAGATGCAGGCGTCCAAGGAGGTCTGGGCCAAGATCTTCGGCACCGTCGACACCCGCGAAAAGTTCCAGGCACACCGGCTCACGCTGGCGCAGCACGAGTGGGCGCGCTTCAAGGCCAACGATTCACTGGAATGCCGCAACTGCCACGACTACCAGTCGATGGACTTCACGCGGCAGAGCCCGCGCGCGCAGGCCATGCATTCCACCTACCTGGCCAACAAGGAAAAGACCTGCATCGACTGCCACAAGGGCATCGCGCACCATCTTCCCGACATCTCCAAGGCCGAGGAGAAATGACGCGTGCCAGTCCGCTCGCCCGCGCCGCCATCCGAGCTTCCGCCTGAATCCCCACGTTGCGCCGCCCCCGTGCTGAGCGCGAGCGGGCTGGCCATCTCGCGCGCCGGACGCCCGGTGTTGCGCGGCATCGACCTCGACCTCGCCCCCGGCGGCCTGTTGCAAGTGCTCGGCCCCAACGGCAGCGGCAAGACCAGCCTGCTGCGCGTGCTGTGCGGGCTGGCCATGGCCGATGCCGGCACGCTGCACTGGCGCGGCCGCCCGGTGCGCGCCGCCGACCCTGACTATCACCAGGCGCTGGCGTATGTCGGCCACACCAACGGCATCGACCCTGACCTGAGCCCGGCGGAAAACCTGCGCTTTGCCGCGCGGCTCGCTGGATCGGACGACAGTGCCGATGGCGTCGCGCGCGCCCTCGCCGCGCAAGGGCTGGAGCGAGTCGCAAACGCGCCGGTGCGCACGCTCTCGCAAGGGCAGCGGCGGCGCGTCGCACTGGCGCGCCTGTCGCTGGCGCAGCGCGCCTTGTGGCTGCTGGATGAACCAGTGACCGCGCTGGATGCCGACGCCTGCGCACGCTTCGACGCCCAGCTCGGCGCGCACCTCGCCGCCGGCGGCATGGCCGTGATCGCCACGCACCAGCTGCTGCCCGCTGGCGGCGCGGTGCTGCACCTGGGGGCGCCGGCATGATGCGCACGCTCGCCGCCATCGTCGCGCACGATGTCTCGCTGTCCTGGCGGCGGCGCGGCAGCCTGCTCGGCGGCGTGGTGTTCTTTGTCATCGCCGCCAGCCTGTTCCCGCTGGCGATCGGCCCCGAGCCGCAGCAGCTGCGCGCGCTGGCTCCCGGCATCCTGTGGGTGACGGCACTGCTGGCGTCGATGCTGTCGCTGTCGCGGCTGTTCGCGCAGGAACACGCCGATGGCAGCCTGGACCAGCTGCTGCTGTCGCCGCATCCGCTGGCGCTGCTGGTGCTGGCCAAGATCGCCGCGCACTGGCTCACCAGCGGCCTGCCGCTGCTGTTGCTGACACCGCTGCTGGCGCAGCAGTACGGGCTGCCCCTGGGCGCATCGCTGCTGCTGGCGGCGTCGCTGCTGGTGGGCACGCCGGCGCTGAGCCTGATCGGCGCGGTCGGCGCGGCGCTGACGCTGGGCGTGCGCGGCGGCGCGGTGCTGCTGTGCATCCTGGTGCTCCCGCTGTGCGTGCCGGTGCTGGTGTTCGGCGCCAGCGCCGCGGCCGCTGCCGATGCCGGGCTGGACGTGATGCCGCAGTTCTCGCTGCTGGGCGCCTGCCTGGCGCTGTCGCTGTTCCTGTGCCCGCTGGCCACCGCCGCCGGGCTGCGCATTGCCATGGAGACGCCGGCATGAGCCAGCCGCTGCCATCCGTCCACCCCGCTGCCGCGCCGCGGCCCCCGGTCCGCGGCGGCTGGCTGGCCTATGCGGCGCCGGTGCGCTTCTATCCGCTGGCCGGGCGCATGGCCCCATGGTTCTTTGCCGCGGCGGCGCTGTTCGCGGTGGCGGGACTGTGGCTCGGCTTTGGCGTGGCCCCCACCGATGCGCAGCAGGGCGAGGTCTACCGCATCATCTTCATCCACGTGCCGGCGGCGTGGATGTCGATGTTCATCTACCTGGTCATGGCCGGCTACTGCGCGCTGGCACTGGTGCTGCGCACACGGCTGTCGTCGATGATGGCCTCGGCGCTGGCGCCCACCGGCGCGCTCTTTACCGCGCTGGCGCTGTGGACCGGCGCGCTGTGGGGCCAGCCCACCTGGGGCACCTGGTGGGTCTGGGATGCGCGGCTCACCTCCGAGCTGATCCTGCTGTTCCTGTACCTGGGCTTTATCGCGCTGGAAGCGGCCATCGACGAGCCGCGCCGGGCCGAGCGCGCCTGCGCGGTGCTGGCGCTGGTGGGGGTGGTCAATATCCCGGTGATCTATTTCTCGGTGCAGTGGTGGAACACGCTGCACCAGGGCGCATCGGTCAGCCTGACCGCGGCGCCGTCGATGGCGGCCACCATGCTGGCTGGCATGCTGCTGATGACGATGGCGTGCTGGATGTACACGGTGGCGGTGGCGCTGGTGCGCGTGCGCTGCATCCTGCGCGAGCGCGGCGAGGTGCCGCACGGCCCCGCCATGGTTCCCGGAGAGACCTCATGACGCTGTCCTCGCTGCTGCCCTACGGGCATCACGGCATCTTCATCGCCGGCGCCTTCGGCGTGAGCGCGCTGCTGCTGGCGCTGGAGCTGGTGCTGCTGGCCCGCCGCTGCCGCGCCACGCGCCAGGAAGCCGCCCAATGACGCCGCGCCAGCGCCGCTTCGGGCTGCTCGCCGCGGCGCTGGCCTGCTGCGGCATCGCGGCGGCGCTGGTGCTCAATGCCTTCCGCTCCAACCTGGTGTTCTTCTTCAGTCCCAGCCAGGTCACCGCGCAGGAGGCGCCGGTGGCACGCAGCTTCCGGCTGGGCGGGCTGGTGGCACCCGGCTCGATCCGGCGCGAGGGAGACGGCATGACGGTGCGCTTCGTCGTCACCGACACGGCGCGCCAGGTGCCGGTGCTGTACCGCGGCCTGCTGCCCGACCTGTTCCGCGAAGGCAAGGGCGTGGTGGCGCGCGGCCAGCTGCAGGCGGACGGCACCTTCATCGCCAGCGAGGTGCTGGCCAAGCACGATGAAAACTACATGCCGCCGGAAGCCGCCGACGCGCTCAGGCAGGCCGCGCAGGTGAACCGCCGCATGGCCGAAGCCGCGCCGGCACAGGGAGTGCGCCAGTGATCGCGGAACTCGGCCATTTCGCGCTGATCGTGGCGCTGCTGGTCGCGCTGGTGCAGGCCGTGGTGCCGCTTGCCGGGGCCGCGCGCGGCCAGCTGGCGTGGATGGCGCTGGCGCGCCCCGCCGCGCGCGTGCAGTGCCTGCTGGTGGCGCTGTCCTTCGCCGCGCTGACCTGGTCCTTCGTCAGCAACGACTTCAGCGTGCGCTATGTCGCCGCCAACGCCAACAGCGCGCTGCCGCTGGCGTACCGCATCGCCGCGGTCTGGGGCGGGCACGAGGGCTCGATGCTGCTGTGGACGCTGATGCTGGGCCTGTGGTCGCTGGCCGTGTCCGCGTGCAGCCGGCAGCTGCCGCTGGCCGCCGTGGCCCGCGTGCTGGCCGTGATGGGCGCGATCAGCGCCGGCTTCCTGGCATTCCTGCTGTTCGCCTCCAACCCCTTCGTGCGGCTGCTGCCGCCCGCGATGGAAGGCCGCGACCTCAACCCGTTGCTGCAGGACCCGGGCATGGTGTTCCACCCGCCCCTGCTCTACATGGGCTACGTCGGCTTCTCGGTGACCTTTGCCTTTGCCGTGGCGGCGCTGCTGGCCGGGCGCGTCGATGCCGCCTGGGCACGCTGGTCGCGGCCGTGGACCACGGTGGCGTGGGCCTTCCTGACGCTGGGCATCATGCTGGGCAGCGCCTGGGCCTACTACGAGCTGGGCTGGGGCGGCTGGTGGTTCTGGGACCCGGTCGAGAACGCCTCGTTCATGCCGTGGCTGGCCGGCACCGCGCTGATGCATTCGCTGGCGGTCACCGAGAAGCGCGGCGCCTTCCGCGCCTGGACCGTGCTGCTCGCCATCTTCACCTTCTCGCTGAGCCTGCTGGGCACCTTCCTGGTCCGTTCCGGCGTGCTGACCTCCGTCCACGCCTTCGCCGTGGACCCGAAGCGCGGCATTTTCATCCTGGCGCTGCTGGGGCTGGTTACCGGGCTGGCACTGGCGCTGTATGCGTGGCGCGCGCCGCGGCTGGCGCGGCGCGTGGCGTTCGCGGCGGTCTCGCGCGAGTCGATGCTGCTGGCCAACAATGTGCTGCTGGCGGTGGCCGCCGCCACGGTGCTGCTGGGTACGCTCTACCCGCTGCTGGTCGATGTGCTGGGGCTGGGCAAGATCTCGGTCGGCCCGGCCTACTTCGAGCAGGTCTTCGTGCCCTTGATGGCCCCCGCGGTGCTGTTGATGGGCGCCGCGCCGCTGGCGCGCTGGCGCCACGGCAGCCTGCCCGACATGGCGCGGCGGCTGCGCTGGGCCGCCGTGGCCAGCGCGGCCATCGGGCTGGCGCTGCTGCTGGTGCTGCGCAATGCGTCGGCGCTGAGCGGGCTGGGGCTGCTGCTGGCGGCCTGGTGCGTGCTGAGCGCCGTGGCCAGCCTGGCGGCACGGCTGCGCCAACAACAGGGGCGCCGCCTGGCCGCGCTGCGCCAGTTCACGCCCAGCTACTGGGGCATGCTGCTCGCCCACGCCGGCGTGGGCGTCTTTATCGCCGGCGTGACGCTGGTATCCGGCCAGGAAAGCCTGCGCGAGCTGCCGATGCGCGCCGGCGACAGTGTCAGCGTGGGCGGCTATGACTTCCGCTTTGCGGGCGTGACCCAGGCCGGCGGGCCCAACTACGACGCGCTGCGCGGCACGCTGGTGGCTTCGCACGATGGCCGGCGGGTTGCGGAGCTCCATCCCGAGCGCCGCATCTACCGCAGCCAGGACATGCCCACCACCGAGGCCGCGATCGACAGCGGCGTGGCGCGCGACCTCTACGTGGCGCTGGGCGAGAACGTTGATGGCAGCGCCTGGGCCGTGCGCATCCACGTCAAGCCCTTTGTCGACTGGATTTGGGCCGGCTGCGTGCTGATGGCGCTGGGCGGGCTGCTGGCCGTCTGCGACAAGCGTTACCGGCTGCGCCGCCGTGCCGCCAATCCTGCCACCGCGCCAGCCGCGCCGGATGTGCCCGCAGTGCCGGCATTGGCCTCCGCCCATGAGGAGACGCCCGCATGACGCGATTCCTGCTGCCGCTGGCTGCCTTCCTCGCCCTTGCCGTCGCGCTGGCCGCCGGGCTGCGCCACGACCCGCGCGAACTGCCCTCGCCGCTGGTCGGCAAGGCCGCGCCGGCGTTCCGCCTGCCGCTGCTCGAACCCGAAGGCCGCACGCTGGCCAGCGCCGACATGCGCGGCAAGGTCTGGCTGCTGAATGTGTGGGCGTCGTGGTGCGCGGCCTGCCGCACCGAGCATCCGCTGCTGGTGGATTTTGCCGCGCGCTCGCCGGTGCCGCTGTATGGCCTCAACTACAAGGACGAGACCGGCGCCGCGCGCGACTGGCTGCAGCGGCTGGGCAATCCCTATGCGGCATCGCTGGTCGATGACGACGGCCGCGTCGGCATCGACTACGGCGTCTACGGCGTGCCCGAGACCTTTGTCATCGACCAGCACGGCGTGGTGCGCTACCGCCAGGTGGGCCCGGTCACGCGCGAGGTGCTGGAGCGCAAGCTGATCCCGCTGATCGAGCAGCTGGAACGACAGGGAGACAGCCATGCGTAGCCGGATCCGCGCAACGCTTGCCGTGTGGCTTTGCTGCGTCTCGCTGCAGGCGATGGCGCTGACGGAAGCCGAACTCGATGCCCGCGTGCACGCGCTGTCCAACGAGTTGCGCTGCCTGGTGTGCCAGAACCAGACCCTGGCCGACTCCAACGCCGACCTGGCGGTCGACCTGCGGCGCCAGATCCGCGCGCAGCTGCGCGGCGGCGCCAGCGACGAGGCGGTGAAGGACTACCTGGTGCAGCGCTACGGCGACTTCGTGCTGTACAAGCCGCCGCTGCGGCCGCTGACGTGGCTGCTGTGGTTCGGCCCGCTGCTGCTGGTGGCCGGCGTGGCGGCCGCGATCATGCGCGCGCGCTCGCGCAATCGCCAGGCCGATGCGACGCTGGACGCCAGCGCTCAGCGCCAGCTTGCGGACTTGCTGGACGAATCGGCCACGCCAATGGAGCACCGCCAGCCATGACCACCTTCTGGCTGCTCGCCGCCGCGCTGATCGCCGCCGCCACGGCCTGCCTGCTGTGGCCGCTGCTGCGCCGCCGGGCAGCGCCAGATCCGGGCACGCCGGAACGCACCTTGCTGGTTGACCTGTACCACGACCAGTTGCGCGAGCTCGACACCGACCTGCGCGGCGGCTCCCTCACCGCGGCGCGCCACGCCGAAGCCCGCGACGAGCTCGGCCGCCGGCTGCTCGATGACGCCGCCGGCGCCGCCACCGGCGCAGGACGGGCCGGCACCTCGCCGCTGCTCGCCGCGCTGCTGCTCGCAGTACTGCCCAGCGCCGCCATCCTGCTCTACCTGCACCTGGGCAACCCGGTCGCGCTCTGGCGTGCCGACGACCTGCCCGAAAGCACCGGCAGCCAGCACCAGCTGAGCGGCGCGCAGGTCGAGGGCATGGTGAACCAGCTCGCGCAGCGCCTGCGCGAGTCGCCCGGCGACGCACAGGGCTGGGCCATGCTGGCGCGCTCATACAGCGTGATGGAACGCCATGCCGATGCTGCCGCGGCGTACGCGCGGGCCGTCGAACTGGCGCCGGACGTGGCCGCGCTGCGCTCCGACTACGCCGATGTGCTGGCCAGCCTGAACGGCGGCTCGCTGGAAGGCCCGCCCATGGCGCAAGTGCGCCAGGCCCTGGCGCTGGACCCGGACGACCCCAAGGCGCTGGCGCTGGCCGCCAGCGCCGCGGCCGAACGCGGCGACAAGCAGGCGGCGATCGGATATTGGGAGCACCTGTACCGGCTGCTGCCGGCGGATTCGCAGACCGCGGCGCGCATCGCCGCCAACCTTGCGGCCGCGCGCGGCACGGCTGCCGCGGCGCAAACCCCGAAGATCACCGGCATGGTCACGCTCAGCGAACAGGCCGGACGCACGCCGCAACCGGGCGACACCCTCTTTGTCTATGCGCTGCCCGCTGACGGCTCACGCATGCCGCTGGCAGTACTGCGCCGGCAGGCGCGCGATTTGCCGCTGTCGTTCACGCTGGATGATGCGATGGCGATGCGGCCCGACCACCGGCTGTCAGGGCAGCAACAGGTCATGCTGGAAGCGCGGATTTCGGCCAGCGGCAGCGCCTTGCCGAAGGCCGGGGACCTGGTGGGGCGCACCGGACCGGTGGCAGTCGGCACCGAGGGCATCCGCATCGCCATCGACGGCACGATCGCGCCATAGTGGCTCAGGCGGGCAGCGTCGCCTTCAGGTTGGCCAGCATGTCCGCCACCATCTCCTTCAAGCCGTACTCGGCCTTCCAGCCCCAGTCCGCGCGCGCGACCGAATCATCGATCGAATCCGGCCAACCCTGCGCAATCGCCTGGCGATAGTCGGGTTCATAGCGGATCTGGAAGCCTGGCACCTGCTCGCGGATGGCCGCGGCGATCTGCGCGGGCGTGAAGCTCATCCCGGCGATGTTGTAGCTGCCGCGCTCGCCGAGCTTGTCCGCCGGCGCTTCCATCAGTTCGATGGTGGCGCGGATCGCATCGGGCATATACATCATCGGCAGGGCTTCGTCTTCCTTCAGGAAGCAGGTGTAGGGCTCGCCCTTCACCGCCGCATGGAAGATGTCGACCGCGTAGTCGGTAGTGCCGCCGCCGGGCGGGGTCTTGTGAGAGATCAGACCCGGATAGCGCACGCTGCGTACATCCACGCCGTGGTTGGCGTGATACCAGCGGCACCAGCCCTCGCCCGCCTGCTTGGAGATGCCGTAGACGGTGGTGGGCTCCATCACGGTCTTCTGCGGTGTCTGTCTGGCAGGCGTGGTCGGGCCAAAGGCTGCAATCGAGCTTGGCCAGAACACCCGCTCCAGCCCGGTCTGCCGCGCCAGTTCCAGCACGTTGAGCAGGCTGGTCATATTGAGGTTCCAGGCCCACTGCGGCGCCTTTTCGCCGGTGGCGGACAGCGCGGCGGCCAGCAGGTAGACCTGGGTGATGCCATGGCGCTCGACCACGGTGGCCAGCTCGCCGCGGTCGGTGGCGTTGAGCATCTCGTGCGTCAGGTGCACATGGCGGCCGGTGGGCACCACGTCGGAGGTGATCACGTTGGTGCGCCCGTAGCGCTCGGCCAGCGCCAGTGCCAGTTCAGACCCGATCTGGCCGTTGGCGCCGACGATCAGGATCTTCGGTTTGCCATCTTCCATCAGATCAGCCCCAGTTCGCGGCCAGCCTGGCCAAAGGCTTCCAGCGCCGCCTGCAGCGTGGCTTCGTCATGCAGCGCGCTCATCTGCACGCGGATGCGCGCCTGCCCCTTGGGCACCACCGGGTAGAAGAAGCCGACCACGTACACGCCCAGCTCCAGCAGGCGCTGCGCGAGTTGCTGCGCCTTGTCGGCGTCGTAGACCATGATCGGGATGATGGGGTGGTCGCCCGCCTTGACGTCGAATCCCAGCTGGTCCAGTCCCGCGCGGAAGAACCTGGTATTGCCCTCCAGCCGGTCACGCAGCTCGGTACTGGCTTCCAGGATATCGAGCACCGCGATCGAAGCGCCCACGATGGCCGGCGCCACCGTGTTGGAGAACAGATAGGGCCGCGAGCGCTGGCGCAGCAGCGCCACGACTTCCTTGCGCGCGCTGGTGAAGCCGCCCGAGGCGCCGCCCAGCGCCTTGCCCAGCGTGCCGGTGATGATGTCGATCTTGCCGAACACGCCGCGCGCCTCATGCGTGCCGCGCCCGCGCTGGCCCATGAAACCGGTGGCATGGCATTCGTCGATGCCCAGCAGCGCGCCGTACTCATCGCAGATCGTGCGCATCTGGTCCAGCCGCGCCACGGTGCCGTCCATCGAGAACACGCCGTCGGAAAACACCAGCGTGTAGCGCGCACCGTCGGCCCGCGCCTGCTCCAGCTGCACGCGCAGGTCGTCCATGTCGTTGTGCTGGTAGCGGTAGCGGCGTGCCTTGGACAGGCGGATGCCGTCGATGATCGAGGCATGGTTGAGCGCATCGCTGATGACCGCGTCTTCCGCGCCCAGCAGCGTTTCGAACAAACCGCCATTGGCGTCGAAGGCCGAGCCATAGAGGATGGTGTCCTCGGTGCCGAGGAAGGTAGACAGCCGGGCCTCCAGCGTCTTGTGCAGGTCCTGCGTGCCGCAGATAAAGCGCACCGAGCTCAGCCCGAAGCCATGCGTGCGCAGCGCCTCGTGCGCGGCCTCGATCACCCGCGGGTGCGACGACAGGCCAAGGTAGTTGTTGGCGCACAGGTTGATGACCTCGCGGCCGTCGGTGGTGCGCACCCGCGCACCCTGCGGCGTGGCGATCACGCGCTCATTCTTGAACAGCCCCGCCGCGCGGATGCTTTCGAGTTCGGTACGGATGGATGCATAGAATGCCTCGGCATTCGACATGGCTTGGCTCCCGTTGGTGTGCGAGGGATGTGCTAGGATTCGATCGATAAATCGAACACGTTCTGTATATCGAACATTTTGAGCAATATAACGAACATCAACCCATGACGCAAGCCCTCGCCCAGACCCCGCAGGCCGATGGCCCGCCCGCCGTCGGCATGGCGCTGCAGGCGCTGCGCCAGCAGCAACGGCTGTCGCTCGATGAACTGTCGCGCCGTGCCGGGGTTTCCAAGTCGATGCTGTCGCAGATCGAACGCAACCTGGCCAACCCCACCGTGGCGGTGCTGTGGCGCCTGGCCAATGCGCTGGGCGTGAACCTGACGGACTTCCTCGCCGGAGGCGCCCCTGAGCGCCCCGGCGGCGGCATCACCGTGGTCCAGCCGCACGCGATCCCGTCGCTGAAAAGCCCCGATACCCGCTGCGACCTGCGCATCCTGGGCCCGATCGACCTGGCCGGGCGCTTCGAATGGTATGAACTGACCATCCAGGCCGGCGGCGTGCTGGCCTCCGAGCCGCACGAGGCCGGCACCCAGGAACACCTGTCGGTGCTGAGCGGATCGATGACGGTGCGCGCGGGCGCCGATGAGAAGAAGCTGAGGCACGGCGAGACCGCGCGCTATGCGGCCGATGTCGCACATGCGATCTCCAATGGCGGCAAGACCACTGCCACCGCACTACTGGTTGTAGTGCATCCGGGCTGACGCGGGCAAGGGTTGCGACAGCCCGGCGGGCGGGTTCAGCGGGCGCCGAACCACCGTTTGACCCGCTCCCACAGCACGCCGAAGAACATCGCCACGGGATTGAGGCGTACCGCCTGGTTGCGTTCGGCATCGCTCAGTGTCGGGTCCATCCGGCGCGCCACCGACTTGCCGAAATCGGCAATCATGCGCCTCACGAAATCCCGCACCAGCCCCGACCGCGAGAACTGCGCCAGCGGCCCTTGCAGCGAATACTGCAGGTCGACCGCGACTTCGGTCTCGTGTGCGGAGAGCGCCTTCAGCTCGTAGGCGATATCGCCCGCGGCCTTGGAGTTGCTGAGCGAGTCCTGCCCCGCGCCCTTCAGTACGCCGCGCTTGTGCGCATCGTCGCGCTGCAGGCGCGCGGCGCCTTCGAACCTGGCGGACATGGGACCGAACTTGATGGCGATATGGCCCTTGACCTTCTCCCCCGCCATTTCAGTGAGCACCGCGCCCGGCAGGCAGCCCGCCACGGCCGGCAGGTCAGCCATGAAGGCCCATACCGCGTCGAGCGCGTAAGGGACGGTGAAGCTGCCTTCGATGCGCGACCAGCCTTTGCGGTCGGCTGACCGTTCCGCCTCGGCGCCGGTGCCGGCGGCCAGGTGCGGCAGCGTGCCGAGCGCTTCGTCAGCAACGGCAAAACCGGTGAACGGCGCTTCGGCCGGCGCCGCGCCCGCGACGTGCCGCGCAATCACGCCGGCTGCGTCGCGGCGTGCGTCCAGTATCGAGCGGATGGCGGCGACGATCCCCATATAGCCGGTGCAGCGGCACAGGTTGCCTGACAGCTCATGGCGAATGGTGGCGTCGTCGGCGTCAGGCAGGCGCAGCACGATGTCGCGTGCGGTCGCCAGCATACCCGGCGTGCAGAAGCCGCATTGCAGGGCATGATGCTGGTTGAACGCCGCGCGCAGGTCGGCCATCACGGCATCGTCCTGGTAGCCTTCGACGGTGACGATGTCAGCGCCCTGGCAGGCAGCCGCGAAGGTGATGCACGACCGCACCGGCTTGTCGTCGAGCAGCACGGTGCAGGCGCCGCACACGCCGTGCTCGCAGCCGAGGTGGGTGCCGGTCAGCCGGTGCGTGTCGCGCAGGAAGTCGCCCAGGTGCGTCCGGTCCGCGCACGCGCCGGAAACCCGGCTGCCGTTGACGTTGAATTCGATGGTCTGCACGGGCGCTCCTCAGTTCAGCATTTGCGTGACGCAGCGCATCACGACGGTACGGTAAAGCTTGCGGTCGATGGCGTCCTTGCCTGGCGCGGCCTGCGCCACCGCTTCGTCCACGGCACTGGCGGTGAGCGCTGCGGCGCCTTGCGCGGCGACCGCGCGCGTGAGTCCGGGCAGCACCACCGGCGGCCCGTCCAGCGCGCCGAGCACGATGCGTGCAAAGCGGCGGCTGGCATCGAAGTACGCAGCGCAGCTGGCTTCGGCAAACTCGCCGGTCTTGCGGCACAGCTTCTGGTAGCCCCAGCGGCTGTGCGCGGTGGCATGCGGCACGCGCACGGCGGCGATCAGCTCGCCGTCGGCCAGCACCGTGGTGTAGGCGCCGATCATGAAGGCTTCCATGGGCACCTCGCGCGTGCCGGTGCCTGATGCAATCTCGATGCGCGCACCCAGCGCGGTCATCACCACGACCCAGTCCGCGGCCGGGTCCGCATGGGCCAGGCTGCCGCCCACCGTGCCGCGGTTGCGGATCGCGCGGTAGGCAATGCCGCCCGCCACGGCCTGCAGCATGGTGCCGCGCAGCGGCGCGAACACGCCGTCCTCGATCTGCGCATGGGTCACGCAGGCGCCGATGCGGATGCCGTCGGGGGTGGATGCGACTTGCCGCAGTTCGGCCAGCCCCGACACATCGATCACCGTGTCGGGACGGGTCAGCCGCAGGTTCAGCATCGGGCCGAGCGACTGGCCTCCGCCCATGGTCTTGGCCACATCGGTGCCCGCGCCGAGGCGGGCCAGCGCCTCCGGCAGCGAGCCGGGCGCATGATAGGAAAAAGCGACGGCTTTCATCGGTCAGGCTGCCTTCTTGCTTTGTGCGCCGGCTACTGCCGCATCCAGCGCCTCAAGGATCTTTCTCGGGGTCAGCGGCGTTTCCTGCAGTTCGACGCCGAAGTCGCGCAAGGCGTCGTTCACCGCGTTGAAGATCGCCGCCGGAGGTGCGATGGCGCCGCCCTCGCCCATCCCCTTGGCGCCGAATTCCGTGTGCGGCGACGGCGTCTCGAAATGATGGATGCGGATCGACGGAATCTCGGTCGGCCCGGGCAGCATGTAGTCCGCCAGCGTGGAGGCCAGCGGCTGCCCGTTGCCGTCATAGCGCATCTCTTCGAACATCGCTGTGCCGATACCCTGCGCCACACCACCGTAGGTCTGGCCCTCGACCACCATCGGATTGATCATGGTGCCGCAGTCTTCCACCACCACGTAGTCCAGCATCTCGACATGGCCGGAATCGATGTCGACTTCCACCGCGACCGCGTGCGTGGCGTAGGTGAAGCTGCCGGTATCGACCGCGGGCTTGAAGCCCATGGTGACCTCCAGCCCTTGCGCATCCACGTCGTGCGGCAGCAGGTGGGGATTGATGTACCAGGCGTCGGCAATGCGGCCGATGTCGATGACGTTGGCATCGCCCGCACGAACCGCGCCGGCTGCAAACGTCACCGCCTCCACCGGCTGCCGCAGCATATGCGCGCCAATCTTCCGCAGCCGCGGCAGCAGCGCCTTGCATGCCCGCGACACCGCGCCGCCCGACATCACCAGCGAGCGCGAGGCATAGGTGCCGGTGGAGAACGGCGTGAGCCCGGTATCGCCGTGCACCAGCTTGATCCGTCCGATATCGATGCCCAGGATCTCGTGGGCAATCTGCGCGAACGTGGTCTCCATGCCCTGGCCATGCGAATGCACGCCGACACGCACTTCGAGCCCGCCGTCCGGCGTGATGCGCACCGTGGCCGAGTCGAAGCCGGGGATCACCGGCGTGCCCCAGGCAGCGAATACCGAAGTGCCATGCGCCGACTGCTCGGTGTAGGTGCCAAAGCCCACGCCGACATAGCGGCTGCCCTGCGGACCCGCCTGCTGCCGCGCGCGGATCGCGGGCAGGTCGATCATCTCCATCGCCTGGCGCACGCTGGCCGGGTAGTCGCCGCCGTCGAAGTGCTTGTTGGTCACGTTGACGTAAGGCATGGCCTGCGGCGGCACCAGGTTTTCGCAGCGCACTTCCCACGGCTCGCGCCCCACCTCGCGCGCGATCGCGTCGATCATCAGTTCCATGGCGAAGCAGACGCCGGTCCGGGCCACGCCGCGATACGGCACGAAGCCCGGCTTGTTGGTGGCCACGCAGGTAGTCTCGCAGCGGTATCCGTCGAAGGCATAAGGGCCGGGCAGGTTGCCGATCGCCTGCCCCGGCTCCAGCCCGATGGTGAATGGCCAGACCGAATAGGCACCACCGTCGATGGCGATCTTCGCGTCCAGCGCCAGCAGGCGGCCGCGTTTGTCGGCATAGGCGCTAAGCTCGTAGTGATGCTCACGCGAGTTGGCGCCGGCGGTCAGGTGCTCGCGCCGGTCCTCGATAAAGCGGAACGGCCGCTTGTAGGTCAGCGCCAGCCAGGCAATACAGAGCTCTTCCTGCTGCAGCACGCATTTGTAGCCGAAGGCGCCGCCCACGTCCGGCGAGATCACGCGCACGCGCGCCTGATCCAGGTCCAGGCAGTGGCTCAGGATGGTCCGGATCATATGCGGCACCTGGGTGGCGCTGTACACCACCAGCTGGTCAAACTGGTGGTCCCAGTAGGCCAGCACCGCCTTGCCCTCCATCGGCACCATGCACTGGCGCGCCAGGTTGACCTTGCGGTGGACGACGACGGAGGCCTCGCGCTGGCGCGCCTCGAAGTTCTTGTCGATATTCAGCGTCAGGAAGGTGTTGTCGCGCCAGTGTTCGTGCACGCGCACCTCGCCGGCGAGCTGGCGGGCCTGCGCCACGTCGGTCAGCGCGGGCAGCTCGTCGAACTCGACCACCACCTGCTCGGCGATGTCCTCGGCTTCGGCGCGCGTCGGGGCAAAGGCCATGGCAACAGGCTCGCCGACAAAACGCACCTTGCCGCTGGCCAGCGGCGCCTGCGCCGACGGCTGGTAGGACGGGAACGCCGAATCCGCGACGATGTCCCGCGCCGCCGCCATGTCATCGCGCACGATCACCGCTTGCTCGTGTCGCGCTGGCTTGGTCACGGACAACAGCTTGGCATGTGCAACAGGGCTGCGCAGGAATGCCACCTCCTGCAAGTCCGGCATGGCAATGTCCGCGACGAAACGCCCTTTGCCATACAAGTGCCTGGCGTCTTCCTTGCGCGCCACCCGGGCTCCCACGCCCTGGCCGCGCCCTCCTTCCGAATGATCCGGTTCCATCGACGATGTCATTGTTTTATCCGTCCCGATGATTCATGCAAGCGCTCATTCGCGCACCCCGATGGCCGCCAGCCCTTCCGCGCGCGTGGTGACCGTCGCATATTTCTGTTCCATGTCGAACAGGTTGGCTTGGTGCGGTCCAAGCGCCCGGTCGCCCACGCAATCCGACAGCACCAGCGGCCGGAAGCCATACTGCATGGCGTCCACCACGCTGGCGCGCACACAGCCGCTGGTCACCGCGCCGGCCACCACCAGCGTGCGCACGCCGCGTTGCGTCAGCCACGCGGCCAGCGACGTGCCGAAGAATGCCGACGGCACGGTCTTGCGCACCACCAGCTCGCCCGCCCGCGGCGCCAGTTCTTCGACGATGGCGCTGTTGCGCTCGCGCTCCTTCAGCGACAGCATGTTCGGCACCTTCATGGAGAAGATGTTGTGGTCCGAACCATCGTCCGCAAAGACGATGCGGCTGTGCGCAATCGCCCAGCCTTCGCGCCGTGCCACGGCCAGCAGCGGCACGGTATTGGCGATGGCCTCGCGGATATTGCCGCCGCCGAACACCTCCGGATCGGCAAAGCCGTTGACGAAATCGACCACCAGCAGCCCGAACGGGCCCGCCAGTTCCAGGTCGTTGCCAAAGCCCTGGCGCTGGTACGCGCCGATCTCCTTGTGCATGGCTACTTCTCCTCCGGGTAGCGGAACCCGTCCGTGACCTTGCCGCGGTTCACCACATCCACGCCGTCCAGGCGGACGGTGCAGTTGCGCACGGGAATGTCGATATGGCAGGCCGTGGTGCGGCTGCCGCCGGCTTCGTTATTGGGGCCGAGCGAGAACAGGAAGTTGCCCTCGAACGCGCGCGCGTCCATGCCGATGGTTGCCTCGCGATCGTACAGCCCCAGCGTGGACCAGTGCGCGCGCGGCTGCAGCCCCCAGCCGATATGCGAGATGGCATAGGCCTGCGGGTCATTGAAGGAGGCCATGTACTCGCTCAGCAGGTCGGCGTGCAAGCCGCCTTCGATGCGCGTGGCAAAGCCGCCCTCCACCGTCAGCGTGACCGGCTCGGTGACGTAGGTCTTCTGCGGCAGCAGGATGTCGCCGCGCTCCAGCACGATGGTGCCGTTGGCAGCGCCTTCGTTGGGCCAGGTCAGCGCGAAACCGCTGGGCCAGTGGTCCCAGCGCCCGGGCTCGTCGACAAAGCCGTACTCGCTGATGGCCGGGAACTCGCCCAGCGGGCAGCGCAGGTCGGTGCCGGCCGGCGACACCACATGCATTTCCTTGGCGCGGGCCAGCCGCTCGGAGGCGGCCTTGACGCGCTCGCGGTCGGCCTCGCAAGGCACCAGGCGCGCCAGCACCTCGGGCGGCTCGACGGCCAGCAGGATTTTGGTGCCGCCCTTCAGGATGTCGTGCTGCTCGGGGGAGAACAGCAGCGTCATCAGGTCCAGCACCAGGTCGCTTTCCCTGAGCGCGGCAATCGCGGCACGGTTGCCCGTGAGCGGGGTCGTGCCCAGGTAGGCCAGCGCGTCGCGGCTCAGCGCCTTTTCGCCGTTGACGGGCGGCAGGTCGAGCCGGTTGACGATGGCACCCATCGCCTGCGTGGCGATCAGCGCGGTGGAGAGCGTCTGCGGGTGGGTCGCGGCGCTGGTCAGGATGGTGACGGTCTGTCCCGGCTCCAGCCGGGACAGCTTCAGCACCTTGCGCCAGGCCTCGATCATCTGGTGGTCACTTACCGGCATGTCGCCTCCTTGCTTGTCATTGCGTCAGCGGCGCGCCGAGGAAATCCCCCAGCGCCGCGTAAAAGCCCGCTTCGTCATCCCACGGGACCATGTGGCCGGCACCGGCAACGTGGCTGACCAGCACTCCCGGCAGCAACGTGCGGATCTCCGCCACGTCTTCAGCGCGCACCACGTCGCCACGCCCGGCGGTCATCAGCAGCGTCGCCACCGTGATCCTGGGCATGTCGGCATGGATGTCGTCGCGATGGAAATCCTCGAAGCTGCGCACCACAGCGTCTTCGTTGCAGGTATGCAGCCATTCGGCGCGCAGGCGCAGCTGCTCGTCGGTCCAGGTCGGGCAGAAGCGGCGCATGCCTTCCACGTCGGTGCCCTGGCGCGACAGGCGGATGGAGTCCACATACCACGGCAGTTGCGCGGGATATGCGCGGCGCCCGGGTCCCGACACCGGTGGATCCACCAACACCAGCCTGGCAAGGCCGTCAGGCCTGCCCGCCGCGGCGCGCACGCCGATGCGCGCACCCATCGAATGGCCAACCACGCTGTAGCGGCGCAGGCAGATCGCCTCGGCAAAGGCCACCATATCGCGGGCCTGGGCGTCGAGGCTGTAGTCCAGCCCGGCCTCGGCCGACGACAGGCCACGCCCGCGCACGTCCAGCACATAGGTATCGAAGCTGGCGCCAAAGCGCTCGCCGACGAAGCCCCAGGTGACTGCCGGGCTGGTGATGCCTGGCACGATGATCACGGGATCGCGCGCGGCACGCGCACCGTCGTTGCCGCCATAGCGCAGGTAGTGCTGGCGGATGCCGTTGGCATGGACATGGCCGCCATAAAGGAAGGTCGTCATGGCATGCCCTCAGTAGGCGCCCGACAGCAGCGCGCCGGCGCCCGGCACGACCGGATCCAGGTCCAGCGCCTTGAGCATGGCGTAGGTGGTGGCGATAGCGGCGGTGATGACCGGCTTGCCCGTCATCGCCTCCACCTTTGCCACGGCCGGCAGCGACGGCATCTGCACGCAGGCCGACAGCACGATCGCATCGACATCCGCCAGGTTCATTTGCGACACGATGCCCGGCAGCCGCGCCGGATCGTGGCGGCCGACCTCCAGGTTGTCCGGGATCTCCAGCGCACGGTAGTCCACCACCTCATAGCCTTCGTTGCGGATGTAGTCCACCACCAGCTCGGTCAGCGGCTTCATGTATGGCGCCACCACCGCGATGCGGCGCGCGCCGATCACGCGCAGCGCATCCACCAGCGCACCGGCGCTGGTGATGACCGGCGCGTCGCCGCCATTCTCGATGGTGTGGGCCTTCAGGCGCTGCTCCGACTTGCGGTGATAGCCGTGGCCCATGGCCATGATGGCAACCAGGCAGGCGTAGCCGAGCACGTCGACGCGGGCGTCGCTGAGCTCCACCGCGCAGCGGTCGGATTCGGCATCCATGGCGGCCAGCTCTTCCTTGACCACCTTCTTCATGCGCATGCGGCTGGAGTGGAAGGTAAAGCGCTCCGGACGGATCTGCTGGCGCGCCAGCAGCATCGCGGGAATCTCGGTTTCCATGGTCGTGTTCGAGCTGGGAACGATCTGGCCGATGCGAAAGACTTTTTGCATGAGGGTCCTCGGGTTGTACGGTTACAGCTTGAGCAGGCGTTGCGCGTTGCCGTGGCAGACCAGCGCGCGCGTGGTGTCGTCGAGCGGCGCGTCTTCGATGAACTTCGCCGCGACTTCAGTGGATTCGTAGGGATAGTCGACCGAGAACATCACGGCCTCCGCGCCGAGCTCGGCAATGGCACCGGCCAGCGCACCGTGCGAGCACACCCCCGAAGTGGTGATGACGATATTGGTGCCGATGTATTCCGAAGGCGCGCGCGCCAGCCGGACGCCGTGCGAATAGACCGCAAAGCGGCTGTCGAAGCGCCAGCGCTGGTACGGCAGGCCCTCGCCCATATGGCCGAGGATGAGCTTCAGGCGCGGGAAGCGGTCGAACACGCCGCCGAACAGCAGCCGCAGCGCATGCGATGCGGTCTCGACGCCCCAGCCCCACGCCGCGCCGGTCAGCTCGGGGTGGCCCGCCAGGACCTGCGGCTGAACCAGCGCGTCGGTCGGGTGCAGGTACATGGGCACGTCCAGCGCCTGCATGCGTTCCCAGAAAGCATCGTATGCAGGGTCGTCGTAGTAGCGCCCGTGGGTATGGCCGTTCACCAGCGAGCCCTTGAAGCCAAGCTCGCGCACCGCGCGTTCCAGCTCGCGCGCGGCCTGTTCCGGGTCGTGCATGGGCAGCGCGGCAAAGCCGGCAAAGCGCGTGGGATGGCGCGCGATCTGCGCGGCCAGGAAGTCATTGCTTTCGCGCGCCCGCGCCACGGCAAGGCCGGCGTCGGGCTCGCCCTGCACGCCCGGGCCGGTCTGCGACAGCACTGTGATGTCGATGCCGGCACGGTCCATCTCGGCGAGGCGGTCCTCGTCGAAATCGGCGAGGCGGCGGCCCAGTTCGGCAAACACCGCCGGATCGATATGCTGCGTGAACGCCTTGGAATAGGCCTGGAATCCCGGCGTCATGAAATGCTCTTCGAGGGCGATCTTCTTCACTTTGGTCATGCTGGTGGGGGCTCCTGATTGGTGAAATCGCTTCGCTGCGGGCGCGTCCTGCATGGCATGCGGCGTGCGCCGATGCAATTGATCAGTACACTGATTAGTTTCGGATTCTAGTCAGCGAAATTCCAAAAGTCTAGAAGCGGCGCGGAGGGTTAACACCTATAACGATGGCCATATACCCTCAGTACACTGAGCCCAGATGCTCAGTATGCTGACGATATTAAAAGACCATTTAAATAGGCGATTTCGGGCATTCCGGCACATTGTGGACTGGCCACATTTTGCTCAGCTTACTGCGTTTCTCATCAGCATACTGACTGATGCACCGGAAGGATGCGGCGCTGCACTGCGCGAGGGACCGACAGGCCCTGGCCAGCGGCGCCGGCACCGCCGGGACGAGCAGACATATAGAGACAATAGCTAGACCAAAGGACCCCCGCCATGACGTTCAGCCTGACTCGCAGTGAGACGAGCGCCCCCGCTTCCGGCATGACTGCCGAGGAGCGCAAGGTCATCCTTGCCTCTTCCTTCGGCGCCCTGATGGAGTGGTACGACTTCTACATCTACGCCGCGCTGGCGGTGTACTTCGGCGCACTGTTCTTCCCCAAGGGCAATGAGACTGCCGCCTTCCTGGCCAGCCTGGCCACCTTCGGCGCGGGCTTCCTGATACGGCCGGTGGGCGCGCTGCTGTTCGGCCGCCTGGGCGACCTGATCGGGCGCAAGTACACCTTCCTGGTCACCATCCTGCTGATGGGTGTTGCCACCGTCGGCGTCGGCGTGCTGCCCACGTATGAGCAGATCGGCATCACCGCCACCGTGCTGCTGGTGTTGCTGCGGCTGCTGCAAGGCCTGGCGCTGGGCGGCGAGGTCGGCGGCGCGGTTACCTACGTGGCCGAGCACTCCCCCGTGCACAAGCGCGGGCTGTATACCAGTTCGCTGCAGACCACGGCAACGCTGGGCCTGCTGTCCTCGTTGCTGGTCGTCTACCTGCTCAAGACCTTCCTGACCGAGGCCGAATTCCGTGATTGGGGCTGGCGCATTCCCTTCATCGTGTCGCTGGTGATGCTGGTGATCTCGGTCTACATCCGCGGCAAGCTGCATGAATCGCCGGTCTTTGCCCGGATGAAGGCCGCCAACACCACCTCCAGGGCGCCGATCCGCGAGAGTTTCACCAACTGGAAGAACCTCAGGTCGGTGCTGCTGCTGTTCGTGGTGGCGGCGGGCCTGGGCGCCATCTTCGGCACCGGCCACTTCTACTCGATGTTCTTCCTCAACAAGACGCTGCACGTGCCGCTCGAAACGGTCCACAAGCTGATCGGGATCGCGCTGGTGGTGGCCACGCCCTGCTACCTGCTGTTCGGCTGGCTGTCCGACCGCATCGGCCGCAAGTACATCATGATGGCCGCCTGCCTGCTGGCGGCAGTGTGCATCCAGCCGGTGTTCAAGGGCCTGACGCACTATGCCAATCCGGCGCTCGAGCAGTTCCAGCAGCAAGGCGCCGTGCAGGTGACGGCCGGCGACTGCAAGGCGCGCCTGTTCGGCGAGCCGGTGTCCGCCTGCGACAAGATCCGCGGCTACCTGACTGACCTGGGCGTGGGCTACACCTTCGTGCCGGCCACCAATCCGGCGCAGGCGGAAGTGCGCATCGCGGATCGCACGCTGCAGGGCTTTGACCGCGACGCCATCAAGGGCGCGCTGGTGGCGGCCGGCTGGCCCGAGCGCGCCGACCCCGCGAAGATCAACACGCCGATGGTATTCGTGCTGCTGCTGGTCCCGATCCTGTTCCTGGCCATGGTGTACGGGCCGATGGCGGCCTTCATGGTGGAACTGTTCCCGGCCCGGGTGCGCTACACCTCGCTGTCGCTGCCCTTCCACCTCGGCGCGGGCTGGGTCGGCGGCATGCTGTCCTTCGTGGTCACGGCCATGAACGTGGCCAGCGGCGACGTCTACTTCGGCCTGTGGTACCCGGTGATCATCGCCGGCCTGGCCTTCGTCATCGGCATGCTGTTCGTGCCGGAGACGCGCGGCCGCGACCTGGCCACCTGAACCGCGCAACCGCGCGCGGCTGAAGGGCGGAGAGATCCGCCCTTTTTCCCAGCCAACTATTCAGCATACTGAATTTACCCGTGCTACCGCGCGCAGCGATGGCGCCGCGGTCTGCCGACGCAGTCATCGCAACCATTCCAATTTTTCGCGTAGACAACCTGGAGCCCCTGATGTCCACCTCTCGCATCCTCCGCACCCTCGCTGCGTCCTCCGCCCTGCTGGGCCTGGCCGCCGCCACGCCCGCACTGGCCGACGCCAATGGCGTGAAGATCGGCGTCATCACCGACATGTCCGGCTCCTATGCCGACCTCTCCGGCAAGGGCTCCGTGCTTGCCGCGCAGATGGCCGTGGAAGAGTTCGGCGGCAAGGCACTCGGCAAGCCGGTGACGGTGCTTTCCGCCGATCACCAGAACAAGGCGGATATCGCCTCGTCGCTGGCGCGCCGCTGGTTCGATACCGATGGCGTCGACATGGTGATCGACTTCCCCAACTCGTCGACGGCGCTGGCCGTGCAGGAAGTGGCGCGGCAAAAGCAGAAGATCGACATCGTCTCGACCGGCGGCGCCATGGCGCTGACCAACCAGAACTGCTCGCCAACCGGCTTTCACTGGTCCTGGGACACGTATTCGGTGTCTTACCCGCTGGTGCGGCGCATGATCGAGCAGGGCCGCAACAGCTGGTACTACATCACCGTGGACTACGCCTTCGGCCAGTCGCTGGAGGCAGATTTCCGCAAGGCCGTGGACGCCGGCGGCGGCAAGAACGTGGGCGCCACCCGGCATCCGCTCAACGCCAGCGATTTCAGCAGCCCGGTGGTGGCCGCCTCGGCTTCCAAGGCCAAGGTGGTGGTGCTGGCCAACGCGGGCAACGACATGATCAACGGGGTCAAGGCAGCCGGCGAGTTCGGCCTGATCAAGGCCGGCCAGACCGTGATCACGCCCTCCACCTTCATCACCGATATCAAGAGCCTGGGCCTGAACGCTGCGCAGGGGCTGACCTATGTCGACCCGTTCAAGCTCGACCTGGATGGCAAGTCGAAGGACTTCGTCGAGCGCTACTACAAGCGCCACAAGGCCTATCCCACACATGGCCAGATCGGCGTCTATTCCGGCGTGATGCATTACCTGAAGGCGGTGGAAGCCGCGAAGACGGTGGAAGGCCCGGCCGTGGCGGAGAAGATGCGCGCGCTGCCCGTCAACGATGCCTTCGTGCGCAACGGCAAGGTGCGTGTCGACGGCCGCATGGTGCATGACATGTACCTGGCCCAGGCCAAGACCCCGGCCGAGTCCAAGGGCCCGTGGGACCTGGTCAGGTACATCGGCACGATCCCCGGCGACGAAGCCTTCCGGCCGCTGTCGGCCAGCGACTGCCCCCTGGTGAAGAAGTGAGCGCGCCATGCCTGACACCGATGTAATCCTGCAGACGCAGGGACTGAGCAAGGCGTTCAAGGGCTTTACCGCAGTCAGCGATGTCAGCCTGTCCGTGCGGCGGGGCTCGATCCATGCGCTGATCGGCCCCAACGGCGCCGGCAAGACCACCTGCTTCAACCTGCTGACGAAGTTCCATGCCCCCTCGTCCGGCTCGATCCATTTCAACGGCACGGACATCACCGCGCTGCGCCCGGCCCAGATCGCCCGCATGGGGGTGATCCGGTCGTTCCAGATCTCGGCGGTATTTCCGCAACTGACGGTACTGGAGAACGTGCGCATCGCGCTGCAGCGCCGGCTCGGGACCTCCTGGCATTTCTGGCGCGGCAAGCGCTCCCTGTCGCGGCTGGACGGCCGCGCCATGGAACTGCTGGATGCGGTCGGCCTGGCAGGCTTCGCGGACCTGGGCACGGCGGAGCTGGCCTACGGGCGCAAGCGCGCGCTGGAGCTTGCCACCACGCTGGCGACCGATCCGGAACTGATGCTGCTGGACGAACCCACGCAAGGCATGGGCCATGAAGACGTGGAGACCGTCACCGCCCTGATCAAGCGCGTTTCGGCAGGGCGGACGGTGCTGATGGTGGAGCACAACATGAGCGTGGTGTCGTCCATCGTGGACCGCATCACCGTGCTGCAGCGCGGCGCGGTGCTGGCAGAAGGGACCTATGACGAGATCTCACGCAATCCGCAGGTAAGGGAAGCCTATATGGGAACCACCGACGAACCCGAAGACCGCCACGCAGCCGCGGCGGCGCTGAGCGCGGAGGCATCATGACCAGGACGACGTCCCCTGCCCTCGAACTGCGCGGCCTGCACGCCTGGTACGGCGAGTCGCACATCCTTCACGGCGTGGACCTGACCGTCAACCCGGGCGAGGTGGTGACGCTGCTCGGCCGCAACGGCGCCGGACGCACCACCACGCTGCGCGCCATCATGGGCCTGGTCGGCATGCGCAAGGGTTCGGTGCGCGTGCACGGCCAGGAAACCATCGGCATGAAGACGCACCGCATCGCGCCGCTGGGCCTGGGCTACTGCCCGGAAGAACGCGCCATCTTCGCCAGCCTGTCCTGCGAGGAGAACCTGCTGCTGCCGCCGCAATTCGCCTGCACCCCGGACGCAGTCGGACTGCGCGAGCCGATGACGCTGGGCGAGATCTACGAGATGTTCCCCAACCTGCATGAGCGGCGCAAGAGCCAGGGCACGCGCATGTCGGGCGGCGAGCAGCAGATGCTGGCGGTGGCACGCATCCTGCGCACCGGTGCCAGCGTGCTGCTGCTCGACGAGATCTCGGAAGGCCTGGCGCCCGTGATCGTGCAAAAGCTGGCGAAGATGATCGCCATGCTGCGCAGCCGCGGATACACCATCGTCATGGTGGAGCAGAACTTCCGCTTTGCCGCGCCGCTGGCGGACCGCTTCTTCGTGATGGAGCACGGCCGCATCGTCGAGGCCTTCGGCGCCGATGAGCTCGAACGCAAGATGCCCACGCTCAGCGCCTTGCTGGGCGTTTAAGGAGATTTTTCATGGAATTGTTTGGAGTGCCCCTGCCCATGCTGCTGAGCCAGTTGCTGCTGGGGCTGGTCAACGGCTCGTTCTACGCGATCCTGAGCCTGGGGCTGGCCGTGATCTTCGGCCTGCTCAACGTGATCAACTTTGCGCACGGCGCGCTGTTCATGCTCGGCGCGGTGCTGGCCTGGATGGGCCTGAACTACCTCGGGCTCAACTACTGGCTGATGCTGGTGCTGGCGCCGGTGGTGGCCGGCGCGCTCGGCGTGGTGCTTGAGCACACCATGCTGCGCCACCTCTACCGCTTCGACCACCTGTACGGGCTGCTGCTGACGCTGGGCATCTGCCTGCTGATCGAAGGTGCGCTGCGCTCGGTCTACGGCGTCTCCGGCCTGCCCTACCCCACGCCGGAAGCCTTGTCCGGCGTGAGCCACCTGGGCTTCATGGTGCTGCCCAACTACCGCGCATGGGTGGTGCTGGCGTCGCTGGCAGTGTGCTTTGCCACCTGGTTCATGATCGAGAAGACCCGGCTGGGCGCCTACCTGCGCGCCGGCACCGAGAATCCGCGCATGGTCGAGGCCTTCGGCGTCAACGTGCCGCTGCTGGTGACGCTGACCTACGCTTTCGGCGTGGGCCTGGCCGCGCTGGCGGGCGTGCTGGCCGCGCCGGTGATGCAGGTCTCGCCGCTGATGGGCCAGAACCTGATCATCACGGTCTTCGCCGTGGTGGTGATCGGCGGCATGGGTTCGATCCTGGGCTCGATCTTCACCGGACTTGGGCTGGGTGTCTTCGAGGGCATCACCAAGGTCTACTACCCCGAAGCCTCCGCGACGGTGGTCTTCGTCGCCATGGTGTGCGTGCTGCTGGTGCGCCCCGCCGGGCTCTTTGGAAAGGAAAAATGATGGCAAGCGGAAAGCGTGCAACCTTCGCCTACGGACTGCTGCTGGCGGTCCTGCTGCTCGCGCCCTGGCTGGGCGCCTATCCGGTGCTGGTGATGAAGCTGCTGTGCTTCGCGCTCTTTGCCTGCGCCTTTAACCTGCTGCTGGGCTACACCGGGCTGGTGTCGTTCGGCCATGCGGCCTTCTTCGGCGGCGCCGCCTATGCCTGCGGCTATGCGATGAAGTCCCTGCAGCTGACGCCGGAGCTGGGCCTGCTGGCCGGCACCGCGTTCGGGGCCCTGCTCGGCCTGGTGTTTGGCGCACTGGCGATTCGCAGGCAGGGCATCTACTTCGCCATGATCACGCTGGCGCTGGCGCAGATGTTCTACTTCTTCTGCCTGCAGACGCCCGCGACCGGTGGCGAAGACGGCCTCCAGGCGGTACCGCGGGGCGACCTGTTCGGCGTGCTGCCGCTGGCGTCGGACCACACCATGTACTACGTCGTGCTGGTGATCACCGCGGCGGCCTTCCTCGGCATCATGCGCATCGTCAACTCGCCGTTCGGGCAGATCCTCCGCGCGATCAAGGAGAACGAGCCGCGTGCCATCTCGCTGGGCTATGACGCGGACCGCTTCAAGCTGCTGGCGTTCGTGCTGTCGTCGGCGCTGGCCGGGCTGGCGGGCGCGCTCAAGACCCTGGTGCTGGGCTTTGCCACGCTCACCGACGTGCACTGGATGATGTCGGGCACGGTCATCCTGATGACGCTGGTTGGGGGCATGGGCACGTTGTCGGGCCCGCTGGTCGGCGCGCTGGTGATCGTGGCGCTGGAAAACAAGCTGGGCGACGCCGGCAACGCGCTCGCGGCCATGACCGGCATCGGCTGGTTCGAAGCGCTGGGCGAATCGGTCAGCATGGTGACGGGGCTGATCTTCGTGGTGTGCGTGCTGACGTTCCGCCGCGGCATCATGGGCGAGATCCTGGCTCGCTGGCAAGCCCGCCCATCGCTGCAGGCCGGCGCGCCCGCGTTGGGGCCAGCCAGGTCCGGCGCGGCCAACCCCGGCCAGGGTTAACCAGAATACTGCGAGCAAAAAACATCAGTACACTGATCTTATATATTCAGCATACTGACAAATCCAATTCACGGAGATCGCCATGGCATGGATTGAAATCGACGCCGCGCACGGCCTGCAGAACGACGAGGTCATGCCGCTCACGCTGGGGGACCGCCAGCTCGCCGTCTATCGCAGCGACGACCAGTACTTCGTCACCGACAACGTCTGCACGCACCAGTACGCGCTGCTGTCCGACGGCTACCTGGAAGACGGCTGCATCGAGTGCCCGCTGCACCAGGCCCGCTTCGACATCCGCTCCGGCAAGGCGATGTGCGCGCCTGCCACCAGCGACATCCGCACCTACCCGGTCAAGTTCGAAGACAGCCGGGTGTGGGTCGAGCTTTGAAGGAGCCGAGCATGTCACAAGACACGCCCATCCTGATTGTCGGCGCCGGCCAGGCTGGCGCGATGGCCGCTGCCGAACTGCGCAGGCTCGGCCATCGCGGCCGCATCGTCATGGCCGGCGGCGAGCGCCATGCACCGTACGAACGCCCGCCGCTGTCCAAGTCCGTGCTCGCCGACGCCGCGCAGGACGGCAAGATCGGCGTGCACCCCGCCGGCTTCTATGCCGGGCAGGAGATCGAGCTGCGGCTTGGCACCACGGTCACCGCGCTGGACCCCGCGCACAGCGTGGCGCACTGCGCCGATGGCGAGGCCATTCGCTACGTCGCCTGCCTGCTCGCCACCGGCGGCAATGCCCGCGCCCTGCCCGCGCTGCCGCCGGGCACGCCCCATGTGCACTACCTGCGCACACTCGACGACGCCGCCCGCCTGCGCGATGCCATGCAGCGCGCGCGCGAGGTGATCGTGATCGGCGGCGGTTTCCTTGGCCTGGAAACGGCTTCGACCGCGGCCGGCATTGGCCTCCGGGTCACGCTGATCGAAAGCGCCGACCGGCTGCTCGGCCGCGCGCTGCCGCCTGAGCTTGGCAGCTGGCTGGCGCAGCGCGTGCTAGCGCAAGGCGTCGAGCTGCGGCTCGGCTGCGGCATCGCGGCCCTGGTGCCACAGGCCGATGGCGTGCAGGTCCGGCTGGCGGATGGCGCGGCGTTGCAGGCGCCGCTGGTGGTGGTCGCAATCGGGCTGACGCCCGAGGTGGCGCTTGGCGCCGCCGCCGGCCTGGCGCTGGACCCCGCCAACGGCGGCATCCAGGTCGACCAGCAGGGCCGCACCAGCGCGGCCGGCATCTATGCCGCGGGCGACTGCTGCAGCCAGTACCAGCCCCTGTTCGGCGCCCACATGCGGCTGGAATCCTGGCAAAACGCCAACGAGCAGGCGCGCATCGCCGCCGCGGCCATGCTGGGCGTGCAGGCCGAACCCGCGGCGATGCCGTGGTTCTGGACCGACCAGTTCGGCTGCAACGTGCAGATGCTCGGCGCGGCCACTCCCGATACCCGCTATGCCTGGCGCGGCATCGCCGCCAGCGACGCGCCCTGCCCCAGGTTCATGCTGCTCGGCACCCGGCACGGCCGGCTCAGCCACGCCATTGCCATCAATGCCGGCGGCGACTTGCGGCCGGTGCGCGCGCTCTTCGGCCATGCCGTCGAAGACCTGCTGCCGCGGCTGTGCGACGACGCCGTCCCGCTGCGACAGCTGGTGCGCGACCTCCCTGCGCCAGCGGCCAGCCCCACTACACTCTGAAAGGACTCCCACATGTACCAGACACAAGCGGTGATCCAGCACACGCTGGGCAAGAAAGACGCCGGCCTGGCCGACTGCCGTTGGCCCGAAGACAGCCTGCACTACATCCCGGACTGGGTCTACACCAGCAAGGAGGTGCATGACCTGGAGCTGCAGAAGATCTTTCGCGGACGCTCCTGGAACTATGTCGCGCTCGAAGCGGAAATCCCCAACACCGGCGACTACAAGCGCTCCTATGTCGGCGCGACGCCGGTGGTGGTGTCGCGCGCCGAAGACGGCTCGGTCAACGTCTTCGAAAATCGCTGCGCGCACCGCGGCGCCGAATTCTGCCGCCACAGCCAGGGCAATGCGAAGGAATTCGTCTGCCCCTATCACCAGTGGTCCTACGATCTCAAGGGCAACCTGCAGGGCGTTCCGTTCAAGCGCGGCGTCAATCGTGCGGGCGGCATGCCCAGGGACTTCCGCAACGAGGACCACGGCCTGGTCAAGCTGAACGTGGCCACGCGCAACGGCGTGGTCTTCGCCTCCTACGCGGCGGACATGGAAAGCCTGGAAGACTATCTGACGCCGGAGATCCTCAAGGACTTCGACATTGTCTTCAACGGCAAGCCGCTCAAGGTGCTCGGGTACTACAAGAACGAACTCCCGTGCAACTGGAAGATGTACCACGAGAACCTCAAGGACCCGTACCACGCCACGCTGCTGCACTCCTTCCTGGTGGTGTTCGGGCTGCTGGTGGCGGGCAATGAAAGCGCCATGATCGCCGATCCGGTGCACGGGCGGCACGGCACCATGGCGTCGGCGAAAAAGGAGGACAAGTACGCGGCCGTCAGCGACGAGAACAAGAAGGAGATGCGCTCATACCATGAGAGCATGCGCCTGGAAGACGAACGCTTCCTGGAGTATGTGAAAGAGTTCGATTCGCCGTGGTCGGTGACGATGCAGACGATCTGGCCGAACCTGATCGTGCAGCGCGAAATGAACACCCTCGGCGTGCGCCAGATCGTGCCCAACGGGCCGGACAGCATGCTGATGCTGTGGACCATGTTCGGCTACGAGGACGATACCGAGGAGATGACGCAACACCGCCTGCGCCAGGGCAACCTGATGGGCCCCGCAGGCTTCCTGGGGCTGGAGGACAACGAGGCGATGAAGTTCGTGCAGGAAGGCGTGCGCCGCTCCAGCAGCGACCTCAATGTGCTCAAGCTGGATCCGGACCAGGTCGGCACCTCCAACTCCCTGATCTCCGAATCCGCCATCCGTGCGATGTACCAGTACTACCGCGGCGTGATGGGATTCTGAACGGCGGCTAACGGGATTCCCCAGAACATGAAACCGATGAACTATTCCCTCTATCGCGAGAGCGCCCTCGGCACCGCGCGCGCCATTGAACTGCGACTGGAGATCGAGGCCTTCCACGCGGAATACTGCGCGGTGCTCGACGCCGACCTGGTCGAGCAATGGCCCCGCTTCTTCACCGAGGACGCGCTCTACCGGATCACCGCGCGCGAGAATGCCGAGCGCAACCTGCCGGTGGGGCTGGTCTACGCCGAAGGGGTGGGCATGATGCGCGACCGCGCCGCTGCGATTGCCAATACCCAGATGTTCGCGCCGCGCTACAACCTGCACCTGGTGACCAACACGCGCGTCAGCGAGGAAACCGCGGACGGCGATATCCTGGCACAGGCCAACTACATGCTGCTGCAGACGCTGGTGGAGGGCCCCACCACGATCCACCTGGCGGGGACCTACTACGACCGCTTCCGCCGCCAGGGTGGCAGGCTGCTGCTGCGCGAGCGGCAGGTCGTCTACGACACCACCATCATCGCCAACGACCTGGTCTACCCGGTCTAGCGCGCGTGGGCGCGGCGGGACTTGCGCCCGCCGCCGGGCTTACATGCTGCGCAGCACGGTGCGGCTGTACTGGTTGTTGGCTTCCACCAGCGTCGCCAGCAGGTCCATGAACACTTCGCGCTGAGCTGGCTTCAGCGGCGCCAGCATGCGCTCCTGCGCACGTGCCATGTCGGCGCGCAGCGCCGTGACCACGCTCTTGCCTTCCCGCGTCAGGTAGACATGGCGGGTGCGCCGGTCGGCGGGGTTGTCGCGGCGCTCTACCAGCCCGCGCTCTTCGAGCCGGCGCACGACGTCGGCGGTCGTGGTCCGGTCCAGGCCGACCTCCTGCCCGAGCGAGGTCTGGTCCAATCCCGGCAGCACCGACAGCACCGTCAGGATGGCATATTGCACGGGCGTGATATTCGGCGACTTGCACTCCTCGAAGAACATCGCGACGTGGATCTGGTGCAAGCGCCGCACCAGGAACCCCGGACGTGCCCAGAGCAACTCCTTTGCCGGATCGGCTTCCGGCACGGCATCCGCCGCCTCATGACTGCCGCTCGTTGCGTTGCGTTTCGCTCTCGCAGACATCGCTCTCACCATTTTGTATGCACACTGACAGTATATATGAGGCGGACGAGCGCGAGCCGCCTTGCGGCGCAAGGTTCAGCGTGCGCCGGCGGCGGTGAGAATCTGCTCGATCTGCGTATAGCCGCGCTGGCGCGCATGCTGCAGCGGCGTGACGCCGTCGCCGTCGGCCAGGTTCACGTCGGCGCCCGCCTTGACCAGCAGGCGCACGATCTCGGTATGGGCCTGCCCGCCGTTGCCGAGGATGATGGCCTCGAGCAAGGCCGTCCACTTGAGCTTGTTGACGTGGTTCACCGCCACGCCGGCAGCGATCAGCGTGCGCACGGTCTCGACATGGCCGCGCTCGGCGGCGGGAATCAGCGCGGTGCCGCCGTAGCGGTTGGTGCTGCGCAGGTCCGCGCCATGGGCCAGCGTCAGGCGCAGGATCTCGTTGTAGCCGCGCGCGCCGGCGTACAGGTAGGGGCTGTCGTGGATGGCATCTTTCGCATTCACGTCGGCACCGGCATCGATCAGGACCCTGGCCGCCTGCACGCGGTTGTGGTGCGTGGCCAGCAGCAGCGCCGTGCGTCCCTGCGCATCGCGGTCATCGATGCTGGCGCCCTGGCCAAGCAATGCGGTGACCTGCGCGGCGTTGCCGCTGGCCGCGGCCTCGCGCAGCTGTTGCTCGGACGGGCCGCCGGCGGCGGCTAAGGTGGGTGTCAGCATGGCAATGACCAGGGCAAGGCAGATGGACAGGCGCGCCGCCAGCATGTTCTTTCCTCCGTGCGGATGCGTCAGGTGCAAGGGGTATGGGGGTATCGATGGGTCCGATGCATTCTGTCATGCCGGCCACGCCACGCGAAGTGATGGATTCGAATGCGCGCCAGTGCCATCGCCAATAGCCGGTACTGCACGCGCACGGCCCAAATACGCCCTATAACAACCCACGCCACCATGCCGGCGCGCGCTGGCCTATATTCCCGAGGCCCGAACCATCGTCCGCCTGCACGGGCCAGGCCTCACTGGAGACAACGCGTGTCCACGACAGAAGCCTATCTGGTTGATTCCATCCGCCTCGCCATGGAGAACGTGCGCGAACGCAATACCTGGCCCTTTGGCGCCGTGGTCGTCAGGGACGGCAAGGTGCTGGCCCGCGCGGTAAACGAGGTGGAGGCCAACTGCGACCCGAGCGCGCACGCCGAAATGCAGGCGGTGCGCGCCGCCAGCCGGGCGCTGGGCAAGCCGGACCTGAGCGGCTGCACGGTGTACGCCAGCGGCTACCCCTGTCCGATGTGCCTGTCGGCGATGTACCTGGCCGGCGTGAAGGCGGTCTACTACGCCTACTCCAATGAAGACGGCGAACCCTACGACCTGTCCGCGGAGCGCGGCTATATCGAGCTGGCCCGGCCGCTGGAGCAACGGGAGATGACGCTGGCCTACGTACCGGCGCGCGACGAGGGCATCGATCTGTACGAAGCGTGGCGCGAGCAGCAGGGCCAATAGACGCCACCATGCGGCGCAAGCGGTGCAGCCGGTGCAAAGGGCGGGAGGCTGCCGCCCCGATTGCACAGCATCGGCATGGCCATCACATTGTCATCGTGACAGGTTAATAGTGAATCACGATGCCGGCGGTGCTACGCCCGGTCACATGTAACGGTGAGCCGTTGCACGGAACCGCATGCTGCCGGCCTCGTCAAACAAATTAGTCGCCGGAGACAGGATGCGGCGCCGCAGCATTCCACCGCGGCGCAGCACATGCACGCGGCATGTGCTGCATCGTCTCCAGGACTTTTTGACCTCTTCCCGCGCCGGCGCCGCTGCGCCGCGCAGACTCCCAGCAAACGCCCCCCTCTAGCCAAGGAGACGAACGTGCTGAGCCCGCATGAACTTGCCACACTGCTATTGTTGAGCGATGGTCCGGATTCCCTCGATTCCAGCGATTCCCGCCAGATCGATCCCATCGACCTGAAGGCACTGGTCGAAAAGCAACTCGTACAACTTGACATCCTGCACGGCAGCCGGCAGGAGCCGCGCATCACCAGCCACGGCTACTCGATGCTCAAGGCGATGAGACGCTGACGCCCCCAAAGCCAGCCCGGCAGCACCACGCGCCGCAAGGCGCACCCGGAACACCACGGAGCCCACGATGACGGAGCGCCCAGCAGTTGGCGCCGACGGCACGGCAGACACTGACGCGGCGCGCCGCCGTTTCCTGCATGAGCTGGGCGGCCTGCTTGCCGCGGCCGGCATCGCGCCCGGCGCGGCAGCGGCAGCAGCCACCCCCGCCGCCTGCCTGCTGACGCCTGCCGCCACCGAAGGCCCCTTCTATCTTGACGACGCCCAGGTACGCGCCGACATCCGCGACGACCGGCCCGGACAACCCTTACGCCTGCGCATCCGGGTGGTGGATGCCGGGCGCGGCTGCACGCCGGTGCCGGGGGCGCTGGTCAGCATCTGGCATTGCGATGCTGACGGCAGCTACAGCGGCGAAGGCCGCGGCAACCGCCAGGCGCGCTTCCTGCGCGGCGTCCAGCCCACCAGCCAGGACGGCGTGGCCACGTTCATGACGATCTATCCCGGCTGGTACGCGCCGCGCGCCATCCATATCCATTTCAAGGTGCTGCTCGGGCAGTCGGAAGCACTGACCAGCCAGCTGTACTTCAGCGATAGCCTGAACCGCGAGGTGCTGGGCAGCCACCCGGCCTACCGCGCGCGCGGTGTGCCGTCGCGCGCCACCGCGCAGGACCCGATCGCGGGATCCCACCCGAACCAGATGCGCGTGCGCCAGGCCGCCGATGCAGCGGGGCTGCTGGAGGCCGAGTTCACGGTCGGCATCGCCCGCACCTGAGCCGCCAGACTCCGCCAAAAAGTGCTCGGGCCCACACTGCGCGGGTAATCCCTAGATTGTGGTTCCCCGTCCCTTTCCTACCATGAAGGGAATCACGGGCCACCTGCACGCCCGCCCCTGCCGCGCGGCCACTGGCCCGGCATGCTCCAGATTTCCCGACTTTTCCGATGTTCGCGTCAGTGGCGAGTTGTCTCGGCCCCCATGGCCGGCGCTCGTGGGTAGTCACACACTCAGCAAATGGAGGCAGTCATGGCATCCAGGACAAGGAAAGCAGGCGCGGCAAAATCTGAAGCGGAAACCAGGCCAGGCGTTTCCCGGCGCGGCTTCCTTGGCGGGGCCGCCGGTGCGGCCGCGGGCGCCGCGGCAATGGGCTTCCCGGCCATCGTCAAGGCGCAAGGCCCGGTCACGATGCGCTGGCAGAGCACCTGGCCCACCAAGGATATCTTCCATGAGTTCGCCGGCGACTTCGTCACCAAGGTGAACAATATGTCGGGCGGCGATCTGAAGATCGAGCTGCTGCCCGCGGGCGCGGTGGTCAAGGCCTTCGACCTGATCGACGCGGTCAGCAAGGGCACGCTGGACGGCGGCCATGGCGTGATCGCGTACTGGTACGGCAAGAACTCGGCGCTGGCGCTGTGGGGCTCGGGCCCGGCCTGGGGCATGGACCCGAACATGCTGCTGGCCTGGCACAAGTACGGCGGCGGCAAGGAGTTGCAGCAGGAGATCTACCGCAGCCTGAACCTGGACGTGGTGTCGTTCCTGTATGGCCCGATGCCGACCCAGCCGCTGGGCTGGTTCAAGAAGCCCATCACCAAGCCGGAAGACTTCAAGGGGCTGAAGTTCCGCACGGTGGGGTTGTCGATCGACATCTTCACCGGTCTGGGCGCCGCGGTGAATGCGCTGCCGGGCGCGGAGATCGTGCCGGCGCTGGACCGCGGTCTGCTCGATGCGGCGGAGTTCAACAACGCCAGCTCGGACCGCGCGCTGGGCTTCCAGGACGTGTCCAAGGTCTGCATGCTGCGCAGCTTCCACCAGCCCTCGGAGCAGTTCGAGATCCTGTTCAACCGCAAGCGCTATGACGCGCTGCCGGCCAAGCTCAAGGCGCTGATCGCCAACGCGGTCGAGGCGGCATCCGCGGATATGTCGATGAAGGCGATCGACCGCTATTCCAAGGACTACCAGGCGCTGCAGAAGCAAGGTGTGAAGTTCTACGCCACTCCCAACTCGGTGCTGCAGGCGCAGCTGAAGGTATGGGACGAGATCGTGGCGCGCAAGGAAAAAGAAAACCCGATGTTCAAGAAGGTCAATGATTCGATGAAGGCCTTCGCTGAGCGCTCCACCCGCTGGCAGAACGACACCAACGTCGACTACCGGCTGGCATCCAGCTACTACTTCTCCAAGCGCAGCTGAGCCGCGCCGGGACGCACGCCGTGCAACGCCTGCTGCTGGGCATCGACTGGCTCAGCACCTTCATTGGCCAGGCCGCCTCGTGGCTGATCATCGGGCTCACGCTGATGATCAGTTACGAGGTGTTCTCGCGCTATGCCCTGGGCACGCCGCACGCCTGGGTGTTCGATGCCAGCAATATGCTGTACGGCACGCTGTTCATGCTGGCCGGCGCCTATACCCTGGCCAAGCGCGGCCACGTGCGCGGCGACATCCTCTACGGCTTCCTGTCGCCGCGGATGCAGGCGTCCATCGACCTGGTGCTCTACCTGGGCTTCTTCTTCCCCGGGGTGATCGCGCTGGCCTGGGCCGGCATCGATTTCTTCGAGGTCTCGCTGGCACAGAACGAACACTCTTCCATCGCCGCCGACGGCCCCCCGATCTATCCGTTCAAGGCGGTGATTCCCGTGGCCGGCGCGCTGCTTTTGCTGCAGGGCGTGGCCGAGACCATCCGCTGCATCCTGTGCCTGGCAAACGGCAGCTGGCCGCCGCGCGAAGGCGATGTCGAGGAAGTCGATGTCGAGCAGCTCAAGGAGATGGTGCAAGGCACCCCTACCGTTGCGCAGGCCGAGTCACCGCCGCCGCGCGACGACCAGCCCGGAGCCGGCCGTTGAGGAAGGAACTGTGGTTCGGCGCTTCCCTGATGGTGCTGATCGTCGGCGCCGTGGTCTGGTTCATGCCCGCGCCGGCGGACTGGACCAACGGGCACCTCGGCCTGCTGATGCTGGCGCTGATCGTGGTGGCGATCATGCTGGGCTTCCCCACCGCGTTCACGCTGATGGGCATGGGCGTGCTGTTCTCCTGGCTGGCCTACCGCCACGCCGACCCCTCGATCGCGGTGCAGCAGACGCTGGACCTGATGGTGCAGCGAGCCTATGCCGTCATGACCAACGACGTGCTGATCTCGATCCCGCTGTTTGTGTTCATGGGCTACCTGGTCGAGCGCTCCAACCTGATCGAGAAGCTCTTCCGCAGCCTGCACCTTGCGCTGGCGTGGATTCCCGGCTCGCTCGCGGTCGCCACGCTGGTGACCTGCGCGATCTTCGCGACCGCCACCGGCATCGTCGGCGCCGTGGTCACGCTGATGGGGCTGCTGGCCTTCCCCGCCATGCTGCGCGCGGGCTACAGCACGTCGCTGTCGGCCGGCGCGGTCACCGCGGGCGGATGCCTGGGCATCCTGATCCCGCCGTCGGTGCTGCTGATCGTCTACGGCGCCACCGCGGGCGTGTCGGTGGTGCAGCTCTATGCGGGCGCGTTCTTCCCGGGCCTGATGCTGACCGGCCTCTATATCGTCTACATCCTGATCGTGGCCAAGCTCAAGCCTGCGCTGGCGCCGCCGCTGCCGGAAGCCGAGCGGGTGGTGCCGTTGCCACCGGTGGCGCGCACGCTGGAAGCCGGCGGCGCCACCCATGCCTTGCCTGCGCTCGGTGCCGGCCTGATGCGCGCGCTCAAGGGCCCGCGCAATGCCGACCTGCCGACGGCAGTGTTCGCGCGCCAGCTGGGCATCGTGCTGCTGCCAGCGCTCGCCGTGGTGCTGGTGATGGGAACGCTATACGGCGCGGTCACCGCGCCCGCCGCCAGCGTCGCCGTGGAAGCACCGCTGTCGCTGGGCGGCACCGAGGAAAGCAGCGCGGCACTCGACGACCTGCAGGCGCCACCGGTGGAAGAATCCGCTGCGCCCGCCGCACCGGCCGCCTCCGCCGCTGCCACCCCTGCACCCACGACCGCAGCTCCAGCCGGGGCGCAGCCAGCGCCGGCGGCGGCCGCGGTATCTGCACCGCGCTGGTTCTGGATCACACTGGCGGCCGTGGCGGCGGTGCTGGTGTACTTCTACTGGCGCTTCAGCTTCGCGCGGCTGGAAATCTTCAAGATGCTGCTGGCATCGTTCTTCCCGCTGGCGCTGCTGATCCTAGCGGTGCTGGGCTCGATCGTGTTCGGACTGGCCACGCCGACCGAGGCCGCGGCGGTGGGCTCGCTCGGCGGCGCGCTGCTGGCGGCCGCGTACCGGCAGCTGAACTTCCGCGTGGTCAAGGAATCGGTGCTGCTGACGGCCAAGACCAGCGCCATGGTGTGCTGGCTGTTCGTGGGTTCGTCGATCTTCTCTGCCGCGTTCGCGCTGCTGGGCGGACAGGCGCTGGTCGAGCAATGGGTGCTGTCGCTGGACCTGTCGCCGGTGCAGTTCATGATCCTGGCCCAGGTGATCATCTTCCTGCTCGGCTGGCCGCTGGAATGGACCGAGATCATCATCATCTTCATGCCGATCTTTATCCCGTTGCTGGACAACTTCGGCATTGACCCGCTGTTCTTCGGGCTGCTGGTGGCGCTGAACCTGCAGACCGCCTTCCTGTCGCCGCCGGTGGCAATGGCCGCGTTCTACCTGAAGGGCGTCGCGCCGCCCCATGTCACGCTGAACCAGATCTTCCTGGGCATGCTGCCGTTCATGGGCATCCAGCTGATTGCGCTGGTGCTGCTCTACGTCTTCCCCGGCATCGGCCTCTGGCTGCCCACGGTGCTGTACCGCTGAGCGCGGCGGCACCCGTTTGCGCCCGTTTCCTATACTGGTTGGCGATGCCAACCGATACCGCCCTCGCCAGCCTTCCCGTCGACACCGCATTCCGCACCGACATTCCCGGGCGGCTGGACCGCCTGCCATGGTCGCGCTGGCACTGGCGCGTGGCGATTGCGCTGGGCATTGCCTGGGTGCTCGATGGCCTGGAAGTCACGCTGGTGGGCTCGGTCGGCGCCGTGCTGGAGCGCCCCGATACGCTTGGCCTGACCGCGACGCAGGTGGGCTGGTCGGGGTCGCTGTATATCGCCGGCGCGGTGCTGGGGGCGCTGGTGTTCGGGCGCATGGCCGACCGCCTCGGGCGCAAGCGGCTGTTCCTGGCCACGCTCGCGGTCTACATGGTGGCGACGCTGGCCACCGCATTCTCACCCGGCTTTGCCTTCTTTGCGGCCTGCCGCTTCTTCACCGGCCTTGGCATCGGCGGCGAATACGCGGCCATCAATTCCGCCATCGACGAACTGATCCCCGCGCGCGTGCGCGGGCGCGTCAACCTGGCCATCAACGGCAGCTTCTGGCTGGGCGCGGCGCTGGGCGCGGGGCTCAGCCTGGTGCTGCTCGATGCGCGCGTGTTCGGCCCGGTCTGGGGCTGGCGCGTCTGCTTTGCGCTGGGCGCGGTGCTGGCCGTGGCAATCGTGCTGGTGCGCAGGCATGTGCCGGAGAGCCCGCGCTGGCTTGCCACTCACGGCCGCCTGGTAGAGGCCGAGCGCGTGATCGCCGCGATCGAGGCCGAGGTGCGCGCCCGCCACGGCCCGCTGCCGCCGGTGGCACCCGATTGCGTGGCGATGGCCATGCGCCGGCGCGCCGCGCCGGGCGTGGGCGAAGTCATGCGCCTGCTGTTGCGGCGCTTCCGCCGCCGCAGCGTGATCACGCTGGCGCTGATGGTGGCGCAAGCCTTCTTCTACAACGCGATCTTCTTCACCTATGCGCTGGTGTTGACGCGCTTCTATGCCGTGCCGGAAGCGCGCGTGGCGCTGTATATCTTTCCCTTTGCGCTGGGCAACGCCCTGGGACCGCTGCTGCTTGGCCCGCTGTTCGACCATATCGGGCGCCGGCGCATGATTGGCGCCACCTACGTGCTGTCCGGCATCGGCCTGGCACTGACCGGCTGGGCCTTCGTTGCAGGCTGGCTCGATGCGCGCGCCCAGGCGCTGTGCTGGTCAGCGGTGTTCTTTCTGGCCTCGGCCGCGGCCAGTTCCGCCTACCTGACCGCCAGCGAAGTATTCCCGCTGGAAATGCGCGCGCTGGCGATCTCGGTGTTCTATGCCGTGGGCACCGGCACCGGCGGCTTTATCGCGCCGGTGCTGCTGGGCGCGCTGATTGAAAGCGGCAGCCGCGAAGCCGTGGCGGCAGGCTACGGCTTCGGCGCGGTGCTGGTGATCGTTGCCGGGCTGCTGGCGTTGCGCTTCGGCATCGACGCCGAACGCCGGCCGCTGGAGCACATCGCGCCGCCGCTCGCTGCCGACGATTAGCCGCGTCACCGCAGCGCTGGGCAACTGCCATCGCTGCCGGACTCAACGCCTTCACCGGCGTCAACACCCCGTCAATGTGTGCTGCATTCGTCGTTCATCGCATGCCATGTTACCGCCGTGTTAAGCAGTGCTACAGCCTCCCCTTACACATTTTTACAGCAAGGGACGGGGCAACTGACTAGCCTTTAACTCACACGCGGCGGCCTGAGTGCATGAATCTTTGCGTCAGCGGGCTGCCACTTCTTGGTCATTGACTGGCCATTGTTCAACTCTGCCCGGATGAAGCCGGGCTAATCCATGGGCTGCTTGTCGGCCCGATTGCAAGGTGCGCCGATACGGCCTGGCCACATCGCGCGTGCTGCAGACAACAAACTGAATTGGGGACATGCAAGCCGGGCACCGCGCGACAGCCCTTGCGCGACGCTACCCGCTTGCCTGGAATTTCGCTCGCCCGGCCTGCACCCTGTGCATGCCGGCGGGGACGCTTTTTGACTTTGCTTGCCGGAGAACAACACCATGGGCGACCAGCGCAATAATCCGCCACCAAGACAACACCCGCTGACACCGGCTACGCTGCGCCAGCCCCACGGCGACGGCCTGGTGCAACGCCCGCAGCCCGTTCCCGTACCGCTGTGGCACATCGTGCCGCGCATGGCGGGCTACGGCGTGGTGCTGTTCATCATCTGGGCCGTGCTGACAATCATGTTTCCAAATGTGTTTACGCGCTCATCGGAGCGGGCCGTGGTGAACAGCCCGGTCAGCCTGGTGACGTCTCCCGTGGAAGGCATCGTGATGAAGCAGATGGTGGCCGCGGACCAGCCGTTCTCGGCCAACCAGGCGCTGATGATCGTGCAGAACCCGAACATCGACCGTTCGCTGCTGGTCGACCTGACCGGCAAGAAGCTCGACAACCAGCAGCGCTATGACTCTGCCAAGGCGCGGCTGGAAAGCAACCGCCGGCTGATGGCCGCCACCGAGCAGGACCTGCAGCGCTACAACAGCGCTGCGCAACGCGAGCACGGGGCGCGCGTACGCGCGCTGGAGGCGCGCCTGGCATCGGCCAAGGCACAGGAAGACCAGCAGCAGGAAGTGGTCAACCGCAACCAGAACATGCAGTGGGCCGGGGCGGTCAGCGAGGCCTACACCAATGCCTCGCGCTACCAGCTGTCGATGCTTTCCAATGCCAAGGCGGCGGCCAAGGCCGAGCTGGATAACGCCGTCGGCGTGAGCGAGGCCGCGCGCAACAAGGTCTATGCCTCGTCCACCGACGGCCCCAGTGCCACGCTGGCCCAGCGGCGCCAGGTACTGAGCGCGGAATCGGCACAGCTGACGGCAGAGCTGGAACAACTGGAGGCCTATGGCAAGTCGGTCGACGAGATGATCGCCACGGAACAGGAACGCCTCGACCGGCTCTCGAACCTGGAGATCCGCTCGACCGAACCCGGCACCATCGAAGACCTGATCGCGCAGCCTGGCATGCGCGTGGCCGCCGGCGCCACGCTGGCGCGCGCCAGCAACTGCGCGCAGACGCGCGTGGTGGCGGTGTTCCCGCGCAGCCTCAGCGACAACCTGCTGCCCGGTGCACGGCTGAACGTGCATGTCGACGGCGTGCCCACGGCGTTGCCGGCATCGGTGGCAGAGGTGCTGCCGCGCGCGCCGGACGGCGACCAGGCGCGTTACTTCGTGCCATTCCCGCCGATCGAGAAGAACGAGATCTACGTGATCGCCAAGCTCGACCGCCCGCTGGACAACGTGCCGGGCAAGGCTGCTGCCTCAGGGACAGCAACACGGGCAGCGGCAGGGGCAGCGGCAGGGCCAAGCCAGTCCGGCCATTGCGGCATGGGCCGCTGGGCGCGCGTGACGCTGAACCAGAGCTGGCTGGGCCAGCTGCGGGCATCGCTGACATAACCGCCGACGCAGGCAAAGGAGACCCGGATGCGACTGCCGATCCCGACTGCACGCCTGCCCCGCCTGGTTGCCGGCGCGCTGCTTCCCGCCGTGCTCGCGCTGGCGCCATGCGCGACGCGCGCTGCCGAGCCTGCCCAGCAGACGCTGCTGGCCGACGGCTGCAAGACGCTGGCCGAGCGCGTCAGCCGTGAAAGCGGCAACGGCCCCGTCTTCCTCGCCAGCTATGAACCCGCGCCGGGCGGCGAGCCTCTGGCCCCGGCGCTGCGCAATGCCGCCTTCGTCTACGACAACGCGCTGGCCGGCATCGCGCTGGTGGCCTGCAAGCGTCCCGCCGAAGCGCGCCGCATTGCCGACGCCGTGCTGCAGGCGACCCGCCAGGACCGCCACTTCCGCGATGCGCGCCTGCGCAACGCCTACCGCGCCGGCCCGCTGCCGGCTGGCCCGGTGCCGCTGCCAGGCTGGTGGGACGAACCCAGCAAGCGCTGGTTTGAAGATGCCTACCAGGCCGGCACCGCCACCGGCAACGTGGCCTGGGCCGCGCTGCTGCTGCTGGCCGTGCATGACGCCACGCGCGATGCGCGCTACCTGGATGGAGCCGCCGCGCTGATGGGCTGGGTGCATGCCACCGTGCCCGACACCGGCGCGCCCGCCGGCTATATCGGCGGCTTCTTCGGCCATGAGCCGAAGCAGACCCGCCAGGGCTGGAAGTCCACCGAGCACAACGTCGATACCTACGCCGCCTTCAGCTGGCTCGCCAGCCAGCGCAATGATGCGCGCTGGCGCGATGGCGCGGCGCGCTCGCGCGGCTTTGTCGGCGCCATGTGGCAGGCGCGCGAGGGCCGCTTCATCATCGGCACGCGCGACGATGGCCGCGCGCCAAACGCCGGCCCGTCCGCGCTGGATGCGGTGCTGTGGCCGCTGATTGCGATCCCGGACCCGCCGCAGGACTGGCGCCGCAACCTGGCGTGGGTGGAGGCCAAGCACCGCGCCGGCCCAGGCTATGGCTTCAAAGGCGGCCCCGACGGCATCTGGACCGAAGGCACCGGGCAGGCCGCGCTGGTGCTGCAAGCCGCCGGGCAGGCGCAACAGGCGCAGCCACTGTGGCAGCTGCTGCTGTCGCAGCGGGCGCCGTCCGGGATGCTCTACGCCACGCCCGAGGCACGCATCAGCACCGGGCTGTCGATCGGGCCCACCTCGACCACGGAGGACTTCCACTACTTCCACCTGCCCCACCTGGGCGCCACCGCATGGGCCGTGCTGGCCGCGGCGCGCTGGAACCCCTTCCGTCCGGGCGGATGCCTGGAACCGTCCTGCCCGCCTCCGGCCATTGCGGCCGCGCCGGCCAATGCAAGCACCAACACCACCAAGGACTGACGATGTTCGCCCTCTTCCTGGAAAACCAGACGCTGCTGGTCATCAACGGCGGCGTGCTGCTGGCGATGGTGCTGCTCTCGATGCTGTGCCGGCATGACCGGCCGGCGGACCGCGTGCTGTTCGGCGGCGTCGCCGCCTTGCTGCTGGCGGTGTACCTGACCTGGCGCATCCGCGAAACGCTGCCGGACTGGCAGATGACCTTCGCCAGCGTATGGGCCCATGTGTTCTTTGCCTTCGAATGCATGACGCTGACCTATACGCTGCTGTCGATCGTGGTGCTGGCGCGCACCAGCAACCACACCCCCGACGCCGACGCGGGCGAGGCCGCCTTGCGCCGCGCCAAGCAGGTGCCGCCGGTGGACATCTTCATCGCCACCTACAACGAAGGCCTGGACATCCTGGAGAAGACCATTGTCTCGGCGCTGGCGATCGACTACCCCGACTTCCGCGTCTGGGTGCTGGACGACACCCGCCGCGACTGGCTGCGCGAGTTCTGCGAACGCGTCGGCGCGCACTACGTGACACGCCCGGACAATGCCCACGCCAAGGCCGGCAATCTCAACAACGGCCTGCGCCACAGCGCCGCGGCCGGCGGCGCGCCCTACATCCTGGTGCTGGACGCCGACTTCGCGCCGCATCGCAATATCCTGCTGCGCACCGTGGGCCTGTTCAGCGATGCGCGCGTGGGCGTGGTGCAGACGCCCCAGTTCTACTACAACGCGGATCCAATCCAGTACAACCTGCGCGCCACCGAATGCTGGGTCGATGAGCAACGCGCCTTCTTCGACGTGATGCAGCCGGCCAAGGACGCCTGGGGCGCGGCGTTCTGCATCGGCACCTCGTTCGTGGTGCGGCGCGATTTGATCGACCTGATCGGCGGCTTCCCCACCGGCACGGTGACCGAGGACATCCACCTGACCTACCGGCTGCTGCCGCACGGCTATATCACGCGCTGGCTCAATGAGCGCCTGAGCGTTGGGCTGTCCGCCGAAGGCCTGCCCGAGTACATCAGCCAGCGCAGCCGCTGGGGGCTGGGCACGATCCAGGTGGCGCTGACCGCGGACGGTCCGCTGCGCGGGCGCGGCTACACCGGGATGCAGCGGCTGCACTATGTGCACGGCCTGCTGCACTGGCTGTCGCGGCCATTCACGCTGATGCTGCTGGCAGGACCGCTGCTGTACTGGTACCTCGGCGTCTCCACGCTGTACGGCGAGCCGCTGCAGTTCCTCGCCTACGGCCTGCCGGCGCTGGTGGCGTACTGGGCGTACAGCATCTGGATCACCGGCCAGCGCGCGCTGCCGATCTTCACCGAAGTCACGCAGATCGTGGCGGCGCTGGCCGTTACCGCGTCGCTGGTGAGCGCGATGTTCAAGCCATTCGGGCGGCCATTCAAGGTGACGAACAAGGGGCTGGACCGCTCCAAGCTCGTGATCCACGGCAAGTTCGTTGCGCTGTACGCGGGGTTGCTGGGCTTCTCCGCGCTGGGACTGGGCCGCGCCCTGGTGGTGGACCCCGATGCGCAAGGACTCGCCTTCAACACCATCTGGACCGGGGTGGCGCTGATGCTGTACCTGGCCTCGCTGCTGGTCTGCGTGGAACTGCCGCGCCCGCGCAAGGAAGAGCGCTTCCCGCACCGCGCGGCGGCGCTGCTGCGCGTGGATGGCAAGGAATACCGCGTGACCACCAGGGACCTGTCCTGCAACGGCGTTGCCGTCACCACGCCGCTGGCGCCGGCCATCCCCGCCGGCACCGAGGGCGCGCTGTGGCTGGCGCAGACCGGCTGGATCCCGTGCCGCGTGGTGCGCCGCGACGGCCAGTTGCTGGGCATTGCCCTGAACGCCGGCATGGCGGCGCGCCACGCGCTGATCCGGCTGCTGTTCACCGATCCCGCACACAACATCGCCCGGCAGGGGCGGCCCAAGCTGGCGCTGTCGCGCTTTGTGCGGCGCGCGCTGCTGGGCTGAACCATGCCAGATAACAATCCCCACTCTCCGGAACCATCCATGCGAAGCTTGCCACGCCCCTGTACCCTGCCCCCGCCGCGCCTGCTGCTGCCCGCCGCGCTCGTGCTGGCCCTTGCGGCCTGCTCGCTCGAACCGCAATACCAGCGCCCCGACGCGCCGGTCCCGTCGGCGTGGCCGGAGGGCGCTGCCTACCGCACCCCGCAGGCCGGTGCGGCACAGCCGGGCCAGCCGGCCCAACCCGCCGGCCCTTCGGCCGCGGACCTGGGATGGCGCGATGTTTTCGTCGACCCGCAACTGCGCCAGCTGATCGAACTGGCGCTGGCCAACAACCGCGACCTGCGCATGGCCACGCTTGCCATCGACGAAGCGCGCGCGCTGTACCAGATCGAGCGCGCGGCGCAATTCCCCACGGTGGAGGGCAATGCCGGCATGGTCTCGCAGCGGCTGCCGCAACGGCTGCGCGCGGCGGGCCAGTCGCCGCAGATCACCACCTACAACGCGGGCATCGGCTTCACCGCGTTCGAGCTTGATTTCTTCGGCCGGGTGCGCAGCCTCAAGCATGCCGCGCTCGAGGAATACATGGCCACGGAAGAAGCGCGCCGCAGCGCGCAGATCAGCCTGGTGTCCGAGGTGGCCAACGCCTACCTGACGCTGCTGGCCGACCGCGCGCTGCTGAAGCTGTCGCAGGACACGCTGAAGACGCAGCAGGACGCGGCAGAGATGGTGCGGCGCGGGCGGCAAGCCGGTGCGATGGCGCAACTGGACCAGCATCGCGCGCAAACCCAGGTGCAGACCTCGCAGGTGGGCGTTGAGCAATACACGCGGCAGGTGGCGCAGGATGAGAACGCGCTGTCCTTGCTGATCGGCGGCCCGTTGCCGAAATCCGTGACCGATGCCGGCGCGGCAACTGCCAACGCCAACGCGGCCGCGCAGGATCCGCTGGACGCGCGCACCCTGGTGAGCGAGTTCCCCGAAGGGTTGCCGTCCAGCGTGCTGGTGCGCCGGCCTGACATCCTCAACGCCGAGCACCGCCTCAAGGCGGCCAATGCCAATATCGGCGCGGCGCGCGCGGCGTTCTTCCCGCGCATCTCGCTGACCGGCGCGCTGGGCGTGGCCAGCAGCAGCCTGGCGGGGCTGTTCTCCGGCGGCATGGCATGGGTGTTCGCGCCGCAGCTGACCGTGCCGATCTTCGACGCCGGGCGCAACCGTGCCGGGCTGGATGCGGCCAACGTGCGCAAGGACATCAACGTCGCCAACTACGAGAAGACCATCCAGACCGCGTTCCGCGAGGTCGCTGACAGCATGGCGGCACGCGCCACCTATGAGCGCCAGGTGCAGGCGCAGGAAGCCCTGGTGCGCGAAGGCAGCGAGACCCGGCGGCTGTCGGAAATGCGTTTCAAGAACGGCGTGGACGACTACTTCGGCGTGTTCGACGCGCAGCGCCAGCTCTACACCGCGCAGCAGGCGCTGATCACGTACAAGCTGGCCGGCCTGACCAGCCGCGTATCGCTGTACAAGTCGCTGGGCGGCGGCTGGCGCGAGGTGACCGAGGCCGCCCCGGCGACCAATGGCGGCGCACGCCAGGCACCCGCCGCGCGGCCGCAAGCCGCGGCACAGCCCCAGGCGGCAGCACGGCCTCAAGCCGTGGCGCAACCTCAAGCCGTAGCGCGGCCCCAGGCCGTGGCGCAGCCTCAAGCCGCCGCACAGCCGCAAGCCGTGGCACCGGCTCAGGCCGCAGCCCAGCCCCAGGCCGTAGCGCAACCCCAGGCTCCGGCGCAATCCCCGGCGGCGGCACAGCCGGCACCCGTCGCGGCTACGCCGCGCTGAGCCGGGGCGTGCGGGACCCAGGCGCTGGTCAGAAGTACTTCAGCCAGCGCCAGTCCCGCCGCCTTGCCTTCAGCGCCGCGAACCAGCGCACCGCCGGCCACAGCGCCAGGGCCAGCACGGCCGCCCCCAGCCACAGCTGCCAGATGTGGTCGAGACCGAACACCTTGCCCTTGTTCAGGCCCCAGCGGTGCACGCAGGCCTGGTACAGCCCCTGCAGCACGTAGAGCCTGCCGCCGGCCGGCCGCGCGACCGCGGCAGAAGGGAAGACTGTCGGAAAGGACAGCGGCGCGGCAGTGCGCGCCTTGGCTGGCAGCATCGTCAATAGCTCAGTTGCACGCCCAGCCGCACGGTGCGGCCCGCGCCCGGCGCAATCCACAGGCTGCTGTACGAGCTGGCGTAATAGGTCTTGTCGAACAGGTTGCCCACGTTGAGCGACACGCGCACGTTGCGGCTGTATTGCCAGTAGCCATGCAGGTCCACCAGAACATAGGCTGGCAGCGAGAAGCTGTCCTGCACATCGCCCGTACGCCGCCCCACGTAGCGCAGGCCGGCACCAACGCCATAGCGCTGGCCCACCGGCGCGGCATCCTCGTACACCGCCAGCACGCTGCCGCTGGTGCGCGGCACGTTGGACAGCGGCGTGCCGGCGGCAAGTCGCGTGTCCTGCGTGATCTCGGCATCGGTCAGCGCAAAGCTGCCCGACACCCGCCAGTGGGAGCCAAGCTGCCCGGCCACGTCCAGCTCCAGGCCGCGGCTGCGGGCTTCGCCGGCGGCGATATAGAAGGACGGATCGGACGGGTCGGCGGCCAGCACATTGCGCTTGCGGATCTCAAAGATGGCCAGCGTGGCGCCGGTGCGGCGGTCCTCGCTGTCGAACTTGATGCCGGCCTCCACGGCGCGGCCGCGCTCGGGGTCGAACGGCTGGCCCGCGGCGTCGGCGCCGGCATTGGGGCGGAATGACTGGCTGGCATTGGCAAACAGCGACACGTTCTGGCTGGCCAGGTAGCTCACGCCCACGCGCGGCGACACCGCGTCCTGGTGCTGCGTGGTGCGCGTGCCGCGCAGGTGGTTGTCCAGCGACTGGTCGAAGACGTCGAAGCGCACGCCGGCCAGCACGCGCCAGCGCTCGCCGAGGCTCAGCTGGTCCTGCGCGTAGGCGCCGAGATTGCGCTGGCGCTCGTACGTGTCCATGTTCCACAGCATCGGCGGCGCCGGCTGGCCGTAGGCCGGCTCGTAGATGTCTATCGCGTACGGCGCCGCGGCGCTGGGGTTCTTGCGCAGGATCGCCATGGTATTGCCGAAGCGGTAGGCATCCACCCCCATCAGCAGCTCATGCCCGACCGGGCCAGTGCTGAACTTGCCGGTCACGCTGGCCTGCAGCGAGACATCGTCCGACTGGAAGTCGCGGTAGCGGCGCTGGCGCCAGAGCGTGCGGCCATCGGCGGCCAGTGAAGCCGCCTCGCTGCTGTGCCCCGTCAGTGCGCCGCCGCGATACGACAGGCCGAGCCTGCCCTTCCAGTTTGGATTGAACTGGTGCTCCACGCTGAGCTGGTGCGACTGGCTGTCCAGCCGCATGTCGCCGTCGCCGGGCTCGCCCAGGAAGCGCGAGCGCGGGATGCGCCCCAGCTGGCCGTTGACGGCCACCACGCCGCGGTCCATCGGCGTGGTGTAGCGCTGGAATTCAGCCGCGTACTGCAGCACGGTGTCGTTACCGAGCGTCCAGGTGAACGACGGCGCCACCAGGTAGCGCTGGCTGTTGATGTAGTCGCGCGTGCTGCCCTGGTGGTCGGCCACGGCGATCAGCCGGCCGGCCACGTTCTCGCCGAGCGGGCCGGTGACGTCGACGGTGACACGATAGCCGTCGCGCGTGCCAAGCTCGAAGCCATAGCGCTGCGCGGGCCGGAACTGCGGCTGGCGCGTGACCACGTTGAAGGTGCCGCCCGGCTCGCTGGTGCCGTACAGCGATGACGTCGGACCCTTGAGCACTTCCACGCGCTCGATGGTGGCCGCGTCCATCGGCGCGGTATAGCCGCGGTTGGCGGCAAAGCCGTTGACCAGGTAGCCCGCGCCGGTGTTCTCATGGCCGGTGAAGCCGCGCATGGCGAAGTTGTCCCACAGCCCGCCGAAGTTGTTCTGGCGCGCGATGCCGCTGACATAGTCGAAGGTCTGGTCGAAACGGGTCGCGGCAATGTCGTCCAGCATGGCGCGCGGCACCACGCGCACTGACTGCGGAATTTCGCGCAGCGGCGTGTCGGTGCGGGTGGCGCCGGAGGCGTCGGGCGGGTTGTATGATGCGGAGGCCGTGCCGACCACCGACACCGCCGGCAGCGTAATATCGGAGGCCTCGGCGGTATCCGCCGCCTCGGCCAGACCGGACATCGCCAGCATCAGGGCGGCCACCGGCCGCAATGAGCGCGCCTGGACCGGGCGCAAGTCTGGTACAGCAGGCAGGAACGAAAACGGCATGCGGTGCCGGGCACGGCTGGGCTGCGCAAGCAGCATAAGGAACACCCCAATAAAAACGAGTCGCGGCGGCGGCCATCCGACTGGCAAACCGCAGCGACTCACTAATGATAATAATTTCTCATTAAGACTTTAGGCATGGAACGCATGACCCGTCAACGCGGCGCCGTCATCGACGCGCTGCGCGAAGCCGGCCGGCCCCTGAGCCCGGCCGAGATCCTGGCCGCGGCCCAGCGCCAGGTGCCGTCCCTGGGTCTGGCCACGGTCTATCGCAACATCCGCACCCTGCTGGACGATGCGCAGGTGCATGCGGTGGAACTGCCGGGCCAGCCCGACCGCTATGAACTGGCGGACGAACCCGGTGCCGTGACGCACCGCCACTACTTCCAGTGCCTGACGTGCGATCGCGTATTTCCGCTGGAAGGGTGCCCCGGGCATATGGAAGACATCACGCCGCCGGGCTTCGAGGTGGAGCACCACGAGCTGACGCTGCTGGGGCGTTGCCCGGACTGCGCCAGCAAGTCCGGCAAGCGGCGCAAGGCGGCGGCTCTGGACCACTGAACAGCGGCGTGCTCGGGGCACGGCCAACTGTACTGAGCCACTGGTCCACACCTGTATATGGCGCTTGCGCCGTGCTTGCCGCATGATGCGGCAGCATTGCACAGGCCACGCCATCAAACAGGATTTCCAAATTGCCGCAAACCGCCGCCCACCGTCGCTCGACCCTGATCGCCGTGCTGGCCCTGACCGGCTCGATGGCTTCGCTGTGCATCGGCACCTCGTTTGCCAAGAGCCTGTTCTCGGCGCTTGGGGCACAGGGCACCACGGCGCTGCGGGTGAGTTTCTCGGCGCTGATCCTGCTGTGCGTCTGGCGCCCGTGGCGCATCCCGCTGACGCGGGCCAACGCGCGCGCGATCGCGCTGTACGGTGCGGCGCTGGGCGCGACCAACCTGCTGTTCTACATGTCGCTGCGCACCATCCCGCTGGGGCTGGCGATCGCGATCGAGTTCACCGGGCCGCTGGCGGTCGCGGTGCTGTCGTCGCGGCGCGCGATCGATTTCCTGTGGATTGGATTTGCCGTGGCCGGGCTGCTGCTGTTGCTGCCGGTGGGCGATGCCGCCGGCACGCTCGATCCGGTGGGCATCGGCTATGCGCTGGCCGCGGGCGTGGGCTGGGCGCTGTATATCGTGTTCGGGCAGATGGCGGGCAACGCCCACGGCGGGCAGGCCACCTCGCTGGGGCTGACCATGGCGGCCCTGGTGGTGCTGCCGTTCGGGCTGGCGCATGCGGGCACCGCGATGTTCAGCCCGACGCTGCTGCTGTTCGGGCTGGCGGTGGGCATCCTGTCGAGCGCGATTCCCTATTCGCTGGAGATGGTGGCGCTCAAGCGCCTGCACCGGCGCACCTTCGGCATCCTGCTGAGCATGGAGCCGGCGATGGGCGCGCTGGCCGGGCTGGCGTTCCTGCATGAACAGCTGAGCGCGCTGCAATGGCTGGCGATTGCCAGCATCATCACGGCCTCGGTCGGCTGCACCATGACCTCGCGCGGCAAGCGCGAAGCCGGTTGACCGCTGGGATCAGGGCGCGCTGAACCAGTCCGCCGGCAGCCGCAGCTCGCTGCGCGCCGGCTGGCCAAGCGCCAGCGTGACTTCATGCAGGTAGCTGTCCTCCGGATTGCGGCGGCTGGCAAAGCCGAGGCCGCGCAGGATGGCCAGCATGCGGCGATTCTCGCTGAGCACGTCGCCGCGCAGGGTGCGCAGGCCGGCCGCGCGGGCCAGCTCGCACAGCCTGGCGATCAGGCGCCGCCCCAGTCCCTGCCCTTGCCAGCCGTCGGCAACGACCACGGCAAATTCCCCGACCTGCCCGGACACCACGTATTCCGCACTGGCGACAATGGCTGATATGCCCTCGTCGTCGGGCGCCTCTACCACCAGCGCCACCCCGCCAGGTCCTGGCGCGGCCAGGCCGTCGACAATCTGGTCCACCACGCGCCCGCCGCTCAGGAACCGGAAGTAGCGGCTTTCACGCGAGAGACCGTCCACCAGCGCGCGCAGCGCCCCGCCATCCTGTGGCCGCGTGCGGCGCAGCGTGACCTGCACGCCCCGTCCCACCATCCAGCTTTCCGCCTTGCCCGTGCGGGCTTCGCTTTGATCATCCATCCTGGCACCATCTGGATTCAAACTTTGTAGTCAGAGTATAGGAGATAACCTGACTTTTGCAAATGAAGTCAGCATGCTATGCTTGCCCGCATCATGACCCCCAATGCGTCTGACCTCCGCCACTGCTCGATTGCCGCCACGCTGTCGCTGATCGGCGAAAAGTGGACAATCCTGATCCTGCGCGACGTCTTCCACGGCGTGACGCGCTTCGACGACTTCCTGCGCCGGCTGGAATGCTCGCCCGCGGTGCTGTCCGCTCGCCTGAAGACGCTGACCGACGCCGGTCTGCTGCGCAAGGTCGGCTACCGCGAGCCTGGCGAGCGCGAACGCTCCGAATACCGCCCCACCCGCGCCGCCGTGGAGTTGCTGCCGGTGCTGGTCGGCCTGATGCAGTGGGGCGACAGCCACATGGCCCCGTCCGGCGAAGGCCCGGTGCAGATCCGCTCGCGCGCCAGCGGCAAGCTGGTGCGCGCGGCACTGGTCGACGAGGACGGCGCGGAAGTATCGCCGCGCGATATGCGGATCGTCCCCGTCAACGCCCAGTCGCCGGCTTCGGACCAGTAGCACCGACCGCGGTATTGCACCGCACCAGCGCAGCCCACCGCACTGCACCATGAGTGTGCTGCCAGCCCGGCGGCCGCCCCACCACAGCGCATCCCGGCATCACTTCGCCGCACCTCAGCGCAACAAACCCCCACTCACCGTCACATACCGGCCTGGCACACCCCTTGCGTAACAGGGTACGGGCCCGTCAACGGCGACCGGCCCACCCCACATACGCAGCCCCTATCCCATGTAGTGGCTGTCAGGACAACGGCGTCCCCTGAACTAGGCCTGAGCGGCCTGGTCTGCGGGACGCCATTTGTTTTTTGGAGCCAAGGACGATGACCGCCAAAGCCACCCGCATCGAGCTGCTGAGCTTTAAGACCCCGCAGATGCGCGCCTTCCACCTGACCTGGATGGCGTTCTTCGTCTGCTTCTTTGCGTGGTTTGCCTGCGCCCCGCTGATGCCGGTACTGAAGGGCGAGTTCGGCCTGACCCCGGGCCAGATCGCCAACATCAATATCGCGGCGGTGGCGGTGACCATCCTGGTGCGCCTGGTGATCGGCCCGATGTGCGACCGCTTCGGCCCGCGCAAGACCTATACCGGCCTGCTGGCGCTGGGCGCGCTGCCGGTGCTGGGCGTGGCGCTGGCGCAGAACTACGAGACCTTCCTGACCTTCCGCCTGCTGATCGGCGCAGTCGGCGCCAGCTTTGTGATCACGCAGTACCACACCTCGGTGATGTTCGCGCCCAACGTGGTCGGCACCGCCAACGCGGCCGCGGCCGGCTGGGGCAATGCCGGCGGCGGCGCCGCGCAGGCCATCATGCCGCTGCTGCTGGCTGCCGTGCTGATGCTCGGCGCCGACCACGCGTTCGGCTGGCGCTTCGCCCTGCTGGTGCCGGGCGTGCTGATGCTGATCATGGCCGTCATTTACTGGCGCTTCACCCAGGACTGCCCGGAAGGCAACTACTCGGACCTGCGCGCCCGCGGCATCGCCATCACCGGCAAGGACGGCGGCAAGGGCGGCGGCTGGGCCAGCTTCCGCGCCGCCAGCGCCAACTATCGCGTGTGGCTGCTGTTCATCACCTACGGCGCCTGCTTCGGCGTTGAGATCTTCATCCACAACATCGCCGCCTCGTATTACGTGGACCGCTTTGGCCTGAGCCTGAAGGCCGCCGGCATGGCCGCCGCGAGCTTTGGCCTGCTGGCGCTGTTTGCCCGCGCCCTGGGTGGCTGGCTGTCGGACAAGGCGGCGCGCCGCCGCGGCCTGGACGCACGCGCCACGCTGCTGTTCGTGCTGATCCTGGGCGAAGGCCTGGGCCTGCTGTGGTTCGCGCAGGCCGGCAACGTGACGCTGGCCGTGGTCGCGATGCTGCTGTTCGGCCTGTTCACCCACATGGCCTGCGGCGCGACCTACGCCCTGGTGCCCTTTATCGACCGCAAGGCGCTGGGCGGCGTAGCCGGCATCATCGGCGCGGGCGGCAACGTGGGCGCCGTCGCCGCGGGCTTCCTGCTCAAGGGCCTGGGCGACCTGCAGCACACGCTGACGGTGCTGGGCGTGCTCGCCACCATCGCCGCACTGTGCGCCATCGCCATCCGCTTCAGCGCCGAGCACAAGGCCCAGGAGCAGGCGCTGTACGACAGCGCGCTGGCCAACTGATTTTGAAGCATCGCCCCCACAGCACAACAAGCAGCAAAGACTGACTACCGGACAAGGAAAGCATCATGAAACTGATCATCGTCGGCCACGGCATGGTGGGTCACAAGTTCCTGGAATGCCTGGCGGAAGCCGGCGCGCAGAACGTGGAAGTGACCGTGCTGTGCGAAGAACCGCGTCCCGCCTACGATCGCGTGCACCTGTCCGAATTCTTCGCCGGCAAGTCAGCCGAGGACCTGTCGCTGGTGCCTGCCGGCTTCTTCGAGCAGCACAACAACATGCTGCTGCGCCTGAACGCGCGTGCGGTGGAGATCGACCGCGCCGCGCGCACGGTGAAGGTGTCGACCGGCGAGACCCTCTCCTATGACAAGCTGATCCTGGCCACCGGCTCCTACCCCTTCGTGCCGCCGGTGCCGGGCAAGGACCGCAAGGACTGCTTTGTCTATCGCACCATCGAAGACCTGGAAGCGATGCGCGAATGCGGTGCGCGCTCGAAGACCGGCGTGGTGGTTGGCGGTGGTTTGCTCGGCCTGGAGTGCGCCAAGGCGCTGCGCGACATGGACCTGCAGACGCACGTGGTGGAGTTTGCGCCGCGCCTGATGGCGGTGCAGGTCGACGAAGGCGGCGGCCGCATGCTGCGCCAGAAGATCCATGGCCTGGGCGTGACCGCGCATACCGGCAAGAACACGGTGGAGATCATCGACGGCGAAGACGGCACCCACCGCATGGTGTTTGCCGACGGCACCCACCTCGACACCGACATGATCGTGTTCTCGGCCGGCATCCGCCCGCGCGACGAACTGGCGCGCACCAGTGGCCTGGCGGTGGGCGAGCGCGGCGGCATCGTGGTGGACAACCAGTGCCTCACCTCGGACCCCGACATCTACGCCATCGGCGAATGCGCGCTGTGGCAAGGCAAGATCTACGGCCTGGTGGCGCCGGGCTATGACATGGCCCGCGTCGCCGCGCGCCACCTGCAGGGCGAAGCCGCCGAGTTTGCCGGCGCCGACATGAGCACCAAGCTCAAGCTGATGGGCGTGGACGTGGCCAGCATCGGCGACCCGCACGGCACTGTGCCGGGCGCGCGCTTCTACCAGTTCTGCGACGACCGCAAGGAGGTCTACAAGAAGCTGGTGGTGTCCGACTGCGGCAAGTACCTGCTGGGCGGCGTGCTGATCGGCGACGCCAGCGAGTACGGCACGCTGCTGCAGATGATGCTGAACAAGATCGAGCTGCCCGAGTCGCCCGAATTCCTGATCCTGCCCGACAGCAGCGGCAAGGCCAGGCCCGCGCTGGGCGCCGACGCCCTGCCCGACACTGCCCAGATCTGCTCGTGCAACAACGTCTCCAAGAGCGAGATCTGCGCGGCCGTGTGCGACGGCGCCACCAGCATCGGCGCGCTCAAGACCTGCACCAAGGCCGGCACCGCCTGCGGCGGCTGCGTGCCGCTGGTCACGCAGATCATGAAGGCCGAGATGAAGAAGCAAGGGATGGCCGTCAACAACCATCTCTGCGAGCACTTCCCCTACTCGCGCCAGGAGCTGTATCACCTGGTGCGCGTTGGCAAGTTCAAGACCTTTGACGCGCTGCTGGAAGCGCACGGCAAGGGCATGGGCTGCGACATCTGCAAGCCCGCGGTGGGCAGCATCCTGGCCTCGTGCTGGAACGAGTTCGTGCTCAAGGAAGAGCACGCCAGCCTGCAGGACTCCAACGACTACTACCTGGCCAACATCCAGAAGGACGGCACCTATTCGGTGGTGCCGCGCATGCCGGGCGGCGAAGTCACGCCCGAAGGCCTGATCGCGGTCGGCCAGGTCGCCAAGAAATATGGCCTGTACACCAAGATCACCGGTGGCCAGCGCGTGGATCTTTTTGGTGCACGCGCCGAGGAACTGCCCTTCATCTGGGAAGAACTGATCGCCGCCGGCTTTGAATCTGGCCATGCCTACGGCAAGGCGCTGCGCACCGTGAAGTCGTGCGTGGGCTCCACGTGGTGCCGCTATGGCGTGGGCGATTCAGTGGGCCTGGCGATCGAGCTGGAGAACCGCTACAAGGGCCTGCGCGCACCGCACAAGATCAAGTTCGGCGTGTCCGGCTGCACCCGCGAATGCGCCGAGGCGCAGGGCAAGGACGTTGGCGTGATCGCCACGGACAAGGGCTGGAACCTGTACGTGTGCGGCAACGGCGGCATGAAGCCGCGCCATGCAGAGCTGCTGGCCAGCGACCTGGACCACGACACGCTGGTGCGCTACATCGACCGCTTCCTGATGTTCTACGTGCGCACCGCCGACCGCCTGCAGCGCACCAGCGTCTGGCGCGACAACCTGGAAGGCGGCCTGGACTACCTCAAGGCCGTGGTGCTGGACGACAAGCTGGGCCTCGCCGCCGAACTGGAAGCCGAGATGCAGCACGTGGTCGACACCTACGAAGACGAGTGGAAGAAGGCCGTGACCGATCCCGAGACACGCAAGCGCTTCCGCCACTTCGTCAACAGCGACCGCCGCGACGACAACGTCGCCTTCATCGAAGAGCGCGGGCAGATCCGCCCGGCCACGCCGGAGGAACGGAAATTGCATCGTTCCCGCCTGAGCCACATTCCCGTGGTGTCCATGCCCGCGAAAGCAGCCTGACCGTGCCCGCAAACAAGGAGAACGTGATGAGCCATCCCCACCATCCTGAGACCTGGACCGCCGTCTGCACCGTACGCGATATCGTGCCCAACACTGGTGTGTGCGCGCTGGTGGACGACAAGCAGGTCGCCGTGTTCCGCATCGGCCGTGGCGACGAGGTCTACGCCATCGACAACTTCGATCCCAACTCGCAGGCCGCGGTGCTGTCGCGCGGGCTGGTCGGCAACCTGGGCGAGCGCCTGGTGGTGGCTTCGCCGATCTACAAGCATCACTTCGACCTGCGCACCGGCGAGTGCCTGGAAGCCCCCGAGCATTCGGTCAACGCTTACGCCGCACGCGTTTATGACGGCAAGGTCTGGATTGCCGCCGGCGTGACCGTGAGCGAGGCCGAGGAAGAACTCGCCGCCTGACACCGGCGCCCATTTGATGTTCCCCCTGTCCTCAAGCCACGCCAACGGAGATGCCGGCATGACGCCTTCCGCCAACCCCCAAGCCCGCCCGCGCCTGGTCGTCGTCGGCAACGGCATGGCCGGCATGCGCACTGTGGAGGAGCTGCTCAGGCTCGCCCCGGACCTGTACGACATCACGGTGTTCGGGGCCGAGCCGCACGGCAACTACAACCGCATCCTGCTGTCGCCGGTGCTGGCCGGCGAAAAGTCGGTGGCGGACATCATGCTGAATACGCGCGAGTGGTACACCGAGCGTGGCATCGAACTGCTTGCCGGCGATCCGGTGGTGGCCATCGACCGCCCGCGCCGCATCGTGCGTTCAGCCTCGGGGCGCGAAGTGCGCTACGACCGCCTGCTGCTGGCCACCGGCTCCAAGCCCTTCATCCTGCCGGTGCCGGGTCACCAGCTCGAAGGCGTGATCGCCTTCCGCGATATCCAGGACGTGGAGACCATGCAGCAAGCCGCGCGCGACCACCGCCATGCGGTGGTGATCGGCGGCGGCCTGCTCGGCCTGGAGGCCGCCAACGGGCTGCTGCGCCAGGGCATGGACGTGACCGTGGTGCACCTGCCCGACAGCCTGATGGAGCGCCAGCTCGACAAGCCCGCCGCCACGCTGCTCCAGAGCGCGCTCGAACGCAAGGGCCTGCGCTTCCTGCTGGGCGCGCAGACCGCGGAGATCCTCGGCACCGACCGCGTCACCGGCGTGCGCTTCAAGGACGGCTGCGAGATCCCCGCCGACCTGGTGGTGATGACCGCGGGCGTGCGCCCCAATATCGAGCTGGCGGCCGGCGCCGGCCTGCACTGCGAGCGCGCCATCGTCGTCGACGACACGCTGCAGACCTACGATCCGCGCATCTACGCCGTGGGCGAGTGCGTGCAGCATCGCCAGGCCACCTTCGGCCTGGTGGCGCCGATCTGGGACCAGGCGCGCGTGTGCGCCGCGCACCTCGCCGGTGCCGGCCATCGCCGTTACGTGCAGCAGGCCACCGCGACTAAACTGAAAGTGACCGGCGTCGACCTGTATTCCGCCGGCGACTTCATCGGCGCCGAAGGCAGTGAAGACCTCGTGCTGCGCGATCCGCGCCGCGGCGTCTACAAGCGCCTGGTGCTGCAGGACGGTTATCTGGTCGGCGCCGTGCTGTACGGCGACGTGCAGGACGGCCCCTGGTACTTCGACATGATCCAGCGCCGCACGCCGGTGGGCGCGCTGCGCCAGCGCCTGCTGTTCGGTCAGGCGCAGTGCGAAGCGCTCGCCGCATAAGCATCACCGTAAGTAAGCTATACAACGCCCCCGCACGGAGAACGCGTGAACCTGTCCGACATCCCGGTCGTCTCGGCGACACTGACCACCACCACCGCCACCACCTGCCCGTACTGCGGCGTCGGCTGCGGCGTGCGCGCCACCGTGCGTGCCGACGGCCAGGTCGAGATCGCGGGCGACGCGCAGCACCCGTCCAATCACGGCCGGCTGTGCGTGAAAGGCTCGGCGCTCGGTGAAACCGTGGACCTGGAAGGCCGCCTGCTCCACCCCAAGGTGCGCGGCACCGATGGCTCGCTGCAGCAAGTCTCCTGGGACCATGCGCTGGACACCGTAGCGCAAGGCTTCTCGGACATCGTCCGCCGCCACGGCCCGGATTCGGTCGCGCTCTATGTCTCGGGCCAGCTGCTGACCGAGGACTACTACATCGCCAACAAGCTGATGAAGGGCTTCATCGGCAGCGCCAATATCGACACCAACTCGCGCCTGTGCATGTCGTCGGCCGTGGCCGGCCACAAGCGCGCCTTCGGCGAAGACCTGGTGCCGGGCAACTACGAAGACCTGGAACTGGCCGACCTGGTGGTGCTGGTGGGTTCCAACACCGCGTGGTGCCATCCGATCCTGTTCCAGCGCCTGTCCCAGGCCAAGGAAGCGCGCCCCGACATGAAGATCGTGGCGATCGACCCGCGCCGCACCGCCACCTGCGAACTGGCCGACCTGCACCTGGCCATCCGCCCGGGCACCGACGTGTGGCTGTTCAACGGGCTGCTGAGCTACCTGGCGCGCGAAGGCCGCACCAACGCAGCCTTCGTCGCCGCCAGCACCGCGGGGCTGGACGAAGCCCTGCAGGCCGCGGATGCGGCCTGCGCCGATCCCGCTGCCGTGGCCCGCGCCTGCAAGCTGAACGTGCAGGACGTGCTGGCGTTCTACCAGCTGTTCGCGCAGACCGAAAAGACCGTGACCGCCTTCTCGCAAGGCGTCAACCAGTCGTCGGCCGGCACCGACAAGGTCAACAGCATCATCAACTGCCACCTGCTGACCGGCCGCATCGGCGCCCCGGGCATGGGACCGTTCTCGCTCACCGGCCAGCCCAATGCAATGGGCGGGCGCGAGGTCGGCGGCCTGGCCAACATGCTGGCCGCGCACATGGAACTGGCCAACCCGCTGCATCGCGACGTCGTGCAGAGCTTCTGGCAATCGCCGGTGGTGGCCGACCGCCCGGGCCTGAAGGCGGTGGAACTGTTCGAGGCCATCGAAGCCGGCCGCGTCAAGGCGGTCTGGGTGATCGCCACCAACCCCGTGGTGAGCCTGCCCGACGCCGACCAGGTGCGCCGCGCGCTGGCCAGGTGCGAACTGGTAGTCACCAGCGACATCATCGAGCGCACCGACACCAACGCCGCTGCGCACGTGCTGCTGCCCGCGCTGGGCTGGGGCGAGAAAGACGGCACCGTTACCAACTCGGAACGGCGCATTTCCCGTCAACGAGCCTTCCTGCCCGCGCCTGGCGAGGCGCGCGCCGACTGGCGGATCCTGTGCGACGTCGCGCGCCGCATGGGCTTTGACGGCTTCGAATATGCGGGCGTGCATGAAATTTTCGACGAGCACGCGCGCCTGAGCGCCTGGCGCAACGATGCCGCACCGCGCGTGTTCGACATCGGCGGGCTGGTCGGGCTGGACCAGGCGCACTATGACGCGCTGGAGCCCGTGCAATGGCCGCTTCCCGCGGGCGCACCGGCCGGCGCCGGCACGCAGCGCCTGTTTGCCGACGGACGCTACGCCCATGCCGACGGCCTGGCCCGCTTTGTCGCCACGCCGCCGCGCGCGCCGGCCCACGCGCCCGACGACGATTTCCCGCTGATCCTCAACACCGGCCGCGTGCGCGACCAGTGGCACACCATGACGCGCACCGGCAAGTCGGCCAAGCTGGCCGACCACCTGCCCGAGCCCTTCGTCGACATGCACCCGCAGGACGCGCTGCTGTCCGGCGTGGGCGAAGGCAAGCTCGCGCGCGTCAGCACGCGCTGGGGCGCGATGGTGGCACGCGTGCGCCATGGCGGTGGCATCCCGCGCGGCAGCGTGTTCGTGCCGATCCACTGGAACGGCCAGTTCAGCTCTGACGCACGCGTCGGCGCGCTGGTCAATCCTGTGGTCGATCCCGTTTCCGGCGAGCCCGAATTCAAGCACACGCCGGTACGCGTGGAGCCATTCGGCGTGAACTGGCATGGCTTCGTGCTGAGCCGCGGCGCGCTGCCTGCTGAAGCGCTGACCTACTGGACGCGCGTGCAGGGCCGACAGTTCCAGCGCTATGAATTCGCCGGCCGCGACACCGTGGCCGACCGCACCGCCTGGGCCCGAGCGCTGCTCGGCGTGACCGACCCGGACGCCGACTGGCTCGAGTACGAGGACCGCACCGCCGGCGTCTACCATGCGGGCTATGTAGTCAACGACCGGCTTGAAGCGTGCGTCTACGTGTCGACGCGGCCCGAGCTGCCCTCGCGCGCGTGGCTCGCCGGCCTGTTCGGCCGCGAGCGGCTGGAAGACGCCGACCGCATCGGCCTGCTGCTCGGCCAGCCGATGGAGAAAGGCGCCGACACCGGCCCGACGGTGTGCTCGTGCTTTGGCGTGGGCCGCAACACCATCTGCGACGCCGTGCGCAAGCACGACCTGAAGACGCCTGCGGAGATCACCGCCTGCGTCAAGGCCGGCGGCAACTGCGGCTCGTGCGTGCCGGAACTGAAAAAGCTGCTGGTGGAAGTGCGCGTGGCCGAAGTCGCCTGAGCGGTGCGGTAGCGAGGCAACCGGGTTAGCAGCCAGCCGGCCTGATCTTTCATCAGGGATTAGGCACCCTTCACGAGAACCAGATTGTGGTCGCCGCGGCATGCCCCCATGCTAGCCGCGCACCCCCGACAAGCCGCCCCGGACTCACGGTGCGGCACCAATCTGGAGACAGCAATGAAGGATGCGAAGGATTTGCACGCCGCGCCACGATGGCTGGCGGGCGTGATGGTGATGGCTTCGGCGCTGGCTGGCACAAGCGGTGCGGCGGCGGCTGACGCCTACCCCGGCAAGCCGATCACGCTGGTCGTCCCCTACTCCGCCGGCGGCCCGACCGATGTCGTGGCACGCACACTGGCGCAGGCGATGTCGCAGGATCTCGGCCAGAGCGTGGTGGTGGAAAACCGCACCGGCGCCGGCGGCACTGTGGCTGCCGCCTTTGTCGCCCGCGCACAGGCGGACGGCTATACGCTGCTGATCCACCATAACGGCATGGCGACCGCGCCGGCACTGTACAAGAAGCTGTCCTACACGCCGCTGAAGGACTTCGAGTATGTCGGCCAGGTGGCGGACGTGCCGATGACCCTGATGGGCCGCAAGGACCTGCCAGCCAAGACCGTGCCGGAACTGATCCGCTACGTGACGCAGAACAAGGACAAGGTGTCGCTGGCCAATGCCGGGTTGGGCGCCGTGTCGCAGCTATGCGGCGTGCTGTTCGAGCAATCGGTCCACGTAAAGCTCAATGCGATCCCTTACCAGGGCGCCGGCCCCGCGCTGACCGCGCTGCTGGGCGGCCAGGTCGACCTGCTGTGCGACCAGACCACGGCCACGCTGCCGCATATCCAGGCCGACCGCGTACGCCTGTTCGGCGTGACCACGCCGGCGCGGATCAAGGCGCTGCCCAGTGCGCCAACGCTGCAGGAAGGCGGTCTCAAGGGCTTTGACGTCAAGGTCTGGCATGGCATCTACGCGCCCAAGGGCACGTCGCCCGCTGTGGTGGCGCGGCTGACCAAGGCCCTGCAGAAGGGGCTGCAAGATCCCGTGGTGATCAAGAAGCTCGATGGCCTGGGCGCGGAAATCGTGCCGGTCGACAAGCAGACGCCGGAAGGCCTGCGCACGCTGCTCAAGGCTGAAAGCGACAAGTGGCAGCCGCTGCTGAAGTCGATGCAGATCGAAGCCGATTAAGCCTCTTATCGGTCATGCCGCCGGTGCCAGGAACCGGTGGCCCTAATTGCTGGCAATACGATAGAATCGTCCCCGACTTCTCGGCGATCTTTCTGGATCGCCCATTCTCGCCGTACCCGGTGCCAGCTCGCACCGCCTCTTCGCGCCCGACTCAGCGGTGCATTCACTTTCCGGATTTACCCACTGTTAGGCGGTGATGCCGTCTTGTTGCGTCGCGTTTTGCGCGCCTCGGCCGGTATCGCCACGTTCCCTCAATGTTGAAGTCCGAGGAGGCTTCCCCCATGGCATTTCCCTGCCTGCTGCCCGTGCTTGCCCTCGCCGTGTGCATGGTCGGCGCTGCCGAATTCATGCTGTCACCGATGCTGGCGCCACTTGCAGACGCCTTTGCCACCACCCCGGCACGCGCATCAGGACTGGTCTCCGCCTATGCCCTTTCCTATGCCGTCGCCGCGCCGCTGATGGGTTGGTTCTCCGATCGTGCAGGACGGCGCCGCGTGCTGCTGACTGCATTGCTGCTGTTCGCGCTGGATGGCATTGCCCTTACGCTCGCGCCTACGCTGCATGTCGCCATGGCATTGCGTATCCTCGGCGGGCTCGCTGCCGCGGCCACGATTCCCACCGTCTTCGCATTGATCGCAGATCTGGTTCCTCCGGCACGGCAGGCCGGCGCCATGGGCGGCGTCATGCTGGGCATGACCGCTGGCATTGCCGCAGGCCCGGCAGTGGCTGGGGTGCTGGCCGATGGATTCGGCTGGCGCGCACCCTTCCTTGTCACCGCCGGTGGTTGCCTGGCAGCCTTTCTTGCCGGCTGCCACGTACTTCCGCGCAATTTCCCGCGTAGCGGCGATTCCCAGGAAAAATTCAGGAACGCCCAAACATCTTCAGGCATTCTGCTGCCATTGATCGCGAAAGGCGCCTGGAATGGAAGCGCCGTCGCGGGCTATGTACTGGCGGGCTATGTACTGGCGGGGGAAGTGCTGCGGCTGCGTTACGGGCTCGACGTGGCCGGCATCGGCGCGACACTGTCGGTGTTCGGCCTCGGCATGGCCGTCGGCAATCTGCTGGCAGGACGTGCCAGCCAGTGCTTCGCGCGCGAGGAAAGTGTTCTGATGTTGGCCACCGCGCTTGTCACCGTGGCCATGACCCTGTTCACGGCAGCCATCTTGGGGTTGCCCGGGTCGCTTGTCTGCCTGCTGGCATGGGGCGCGGCAATCGGCATCGCGGCGCCATCGAGCACCGCCATACTGGCTCGGCGGGCTGCCGCGGCAAAGGGACAGGTTCTGGCCATCTCGGAAAGCTTCAACAACTTGGCTGTGCTGATGCTGATGCCGGTCGCGGCCGGTTCACTGGCAGTGCACGGTACAGTGCCAGCCGCATTGCTGGTTGGAGGCTGCTGCCTGGCCGGCGTTGCGCTGACTGTTGCGGACCGGCTGATGACGGCACGAGGGGCGCGGGTGTGATATTCCGCCGCGCCAAAGCAAAAACCCCCAGCCTTTGGGGCTGGGGGTTCTGCGGTATAAGAGCCTGGCGATGACCTACTTTCACACGGGTATCCGCACTATCATCGGCGCGGAGCTGTTTCACGGACCTGTTCGGGATGGGAAGGGGTGGTTCCAGCTCGCTATGGTCACCAGGCATAAGGGGTTGCAGCGCTGAGGTTGAGGTCAACGCTGCGAATAGGGATGTAGTTGGGGTTGTGCGTATCTGGCACAAGGCGATCGACTCACCAGGCAAAACACACTGGTTATAGGATCAAGCCTTACGGGCAATTAGTACTGGTTAGCTTAACGCATTACTGCGC